>JAQVJR010000001.1 GCA_028695015.1 Minisyncoccota bacterium | reverse complement strand
TTCAAACAGAAATTCTGGACTAAAAAAGCCACCAAGAAGTGGTGGCCAGATACAACCAAAAATGGCTGGTTAACCACTTCCTTTTTTCCTGTGCTTTTTTATATTAATCATCATGTTATTCTGCCTTCATATTATAAGCATTATTTTTTAAAAGTCAACCCCCTCCCTTTCTTTAGTTATCCCCAAAAGACTTGACAAGGTTTTTGAATTTGCTATACTGCTAATGCTGTCGTTTTTGGCTTGCCAGAAGCGGCAGCATTTTTTATAAAACAAATAAATAAAATTCACGACAGCAAATGTCGTGAATTTTTTATTACCTAGTCTTTCTTTATTTTTACTCCATTTCTCTTTTGATTTTTCCTAACAATTCTTGAGCTACTTCTTTACCTCCTAAACCAAAAGCTAATCCCCCAGCAATAGCAATCATAGCAACAATACCTGTGAATAATGTATTAACGATATAAGAGGCTACCTTTAATTGAGATAAGGCAGCAATAATACCAAAAACCAAAAATGTCCAACGGGAAATAGCTGCTAGGAAATTCTGATATTTTAGACCAGCGCCAGCAACAGAAGCTTGGATAAACTTAGAAAAGTATTCCCCTAAGATAATAGCGGCTAAAAGAATTAAGACAGCTACTAAAACATTGGGCAGATAAACAACAATGGACTTGATAAAATCTCCTACGGCAAACAATCCCCAAAGGTTACAAGCAGCTACTAGAAAAGAAAGGATGATTAGCCACTTGGTAATTTGGCCAATAAAATATCCTGAGTCTAATCGAATATTAGCCTTATCAGTAAATACCTTAAACCCTATTTTTTCTAAAATTGGATCTATTTTCAAAAGGTCAATTATTTTTTCAACTAATTGAGCTATTCCATTGCCTATAATCAATCCAACAATAAAAACTATTAAACCTATAAAAAAAGTGGGCAGGAAAAGAATAAAACTATTCCATAATTCAATCAAGGCTTCAGAACTTGCTTGAGTTATAGTATAAAGCATATTTTTAATTTAATTTTTATTAATTTATATTTTAATTTTCGACCTTTAACCCTACTTAACCCTACTTATAGTATATAAAATTAATCTTTATCAAGCAAGAAGATTAATAATAATAAAGCATTATGGATATATCCCTTCATTACCATAAATTAATAACGTAACTCTAAAATTTGCATTGGTGGCCTTAATCCAGGCAGCACTTCTATCTATTAAGGAAACCTGAATTTTATCAATAATACCGTTATGAAAAGTACTAGTCACTAATCTTCCATCATTGCCGGATAAAAATCTTTGCGTACGACCATAGACATTACCTGTCAAAAACACAGGAAGATCTCCTCTTGTATCTGTTAAACCATCAACATAAGCTAACGCATTAGAACCATTGTAAACTTCGGTAAAGTAATAATGAGTATTTGTTTTATACGAATTAACTACTGTGTAGCCACCAGTCCAATTTGACCCTGTAGTTGATGTTTTCCATTCCAAATTATCATTCTCGAGGTCTCTACCTAAGAACCATCCGTATACTCTTACTCCTGTCGCACTTGCATGCTTTGTTATCATCCTTCCATTATTGTCAGTATTGTTTTTAGCAACAACTTCAGCAGTTAGTTTATTGATCAAACCTATTATACTTATTCCAAAATTAATAATATCAATTAATAATATCATCACTTCCATCAAATTATTAAACTTTCCTTACTAAGCCTGCTTTTTTAATAGGTTCATTGGCTCCTTTCTTTGTTCCGTTTCTGCTGCTAAAAGCACTGTCTTTAATTGAAGAAGTTGTATTATCTGTTATATGATATACAAATTTAAAATTATTATCCCAAACATTTTGTCCTGCACTAAACGCTATCCCACTTATATATTTATTATTATCTCCTACTGGATTATCATAATATTTATAGAATTCTGCATTATTGATGAATGACATTTCCCAATCATTTTTTGAAATATGATAAATGGCTTTTCTCTCTGTTGTGTCAAATAATTCACGTTATGCATATAACTGAATTTTTACATCATCTTTGATAAAAACAACTTGCCTAAAATAAGTCAGAGCCTAATTCATCAAAACTTCATGCCCTTGAGCAAGAACAAGATAAGTAGTGATAGAAAAATAAGATAAATTATTATCTATTTTAGGGATATTAATTATTGACTTGATTTAATTACCAAGTCCTGCCGGCGAAGAAAGAGAAAAAGGGATAATAGCAATGGTGGTGATAGTGGTGGTAGTTATTGTAAACCCTCCATAATCTGCTAATATCTCTCTTTGATTTGTGTAAGCTATTAGGCCTTATGCCTACCACCGATTCTATTTCTTTATATATTCACTAGGTAGCCCCTGAATAAATAGTTGTGTGTTAACTGTGTTCAAAACTATAACCCTAGTATCATTCTTGTCATTGATGCTTAGATGATATCCCTTAGGGAAATCTTTGTTTTTTTAAGTTTTATTAGTGCATCCTGAATTCCAAAATAAGCTACATAGCAAGCAATTAACCTTTTTTGACTAGTATCTACATTTTTTATGCTCTAATAAATAATACTTGATATTGATAGACTAATAATAAAAATAAGAAAACCAAGAATAATCACAGTAACCAAAGCAGCTATACCACGTAATCTATCCTTGAATATAAACATTAAGGTATTTAGATTTATAAATTAATAGTGCTTCTATGCGAAAACTTAAAAATAGTTTCTAGAGCTTTAAAATCTAGTAAATTAGGGCTTTTATAGTAAATATATTCTCAGAAAGCGTTCTTAAGAAATTTGTATTTATAAATATTATTAAATTAATTTTTTTTACACCAAGAAAAAGTTCCGTCAGGGCAGGTGGTTCCACTAGCACCATAGGTATAATAACCACTCGCCAGCGCAGGAGAACGTGCTGTAGCACCTGAGTCACGACAAAACTGAGTTACCTTGGTCCAGCCAGATGGACATGAACTTGATAAGAATATAGCAACCATGCCTGAAGGGATGGATGAATCAGTGTTTCCTGAAAACCAAAGAGTATCTTTTTTAGTATAATCAGCTAAAGAATTATATATTTCTGAATTAAGAATGGCGGCAGGATTTCCGTCACCTGATTCCCGATAATAATCTATTAATAAAAGTGTCTCACCTGTTGACTTTGCAAAACCCATGAATACACCTCCCATGAAATTGGCAGCACTGTATGGCACTTCAAGTGCAAGATACTTCTTCCCTTCATAAAGACATGTTTTTAAATTCCATTTTTCTCCAATGCTTGTGACGGATGCTTGATCTCTTTCACCATTATATGAATCCCCAGATACTATATAAGCTACTGCTTTTCTATTATAAGACGTACTAGATCCACGACTTACAAAAATAGTTCCTACTACATTGTTTTCTCCTAGGTTAGTTCCATTATATATCTCATGAAGCAATATTACTGCCCTTCTGTACCCTGACCAAGATTTATTTAAATTTTTTACCATAAACCTTGTATTTGAGTCTACTTCTACATCTAAAATAGACTCTGGAATGGTTGTCCCAATTCCTAAATATTTATTCATATTATCCCAAAATAAATTAGAATCTGCCCCAAGATCGTCATTATCATTAAATTGAATATAACCAGAAGAACCGGCAGGTTTTATTTCAGGTTCAGGCTCTATTAAAATATTGCCCCTGGGAGGATCTTGAGTTGGTATTGTCCACCCAAATACATAATTACTTACTAAAAGTAGCGCTAAAAGTAAGGTAAAGATATTTTGATAAGAATGTTTTTGTATGTTCATAATTTTAATTAAATTATCAATAGTTAAATTTACCCTCTGTGATTTTATTTAATTATGAGCTTCTCGTATTTAATTTTTATCTAGAATCTTTTCTATAATTATAGCTAAATTATTAATTACAAAAAATTCTATATGCTATCTATCTATGTATTATCTAACTGAATATAATAAAAACCTTAAAAGTGGACCCGATCGGAGTCGAACCGACAACCTCCTGTATGCAACACAGGCGCTCTGCCAATTAAGCTACGGGCCCAATAGTGGTGGGCACACTAGGGATCGAACCTAGGACCTCTATCTTATCAGGATAGCGTTCTACCACTGAACTATGTGCCCTTATTTTATTATTGTTGATTTGAGGAAGGAAATAATATTTCTGCCTCAGGAATATTAAAATGTAAATCTGATTCAGCTGGAGGAATAGGTTTTAACACTAAGTTAATGTTTTTCATCACAAAAGTCAAACTTAAAAAAATTAAAGCCCCGCTAATAATAATTATTAACAAACTGATTCCTAAAAAGAAAACATCTTTTCTTGATTTTTTTTTGAAAAAGTTTTTAAACATTTTTATCGGATATAGATTCTACCTAGAATTTTAACATCATACAATAAATTACTATCTTCAGTTGTCTTTTGATTAAATTCAATTTGTTCTAAATGAGCACGATAAGTTAAACCTTTAAGTTCAGCCAGCCACTTTAATATTGAAGATTTAGTTCCAGAGAGTAATAAATTAAAATTATAACTTTTGGGCTCTGAATCCTTAGGTTCATTTAACTCTCCAAACCTAAAACTCAAACTTAAATCATTTTGATGAGCTAAATCTTGCAACATGCCTTCAAAACGCACAGCCTCACTTTCTGTTGGTAAAGCATCTTGTAATTGACTTAGATAAGATAAAGAAAGTGCTTCTCCTTGCTCTAAATTATGAATTCTATTAAGGATATCATCCCGAGAAGCTAATTCTTTTTTGTATTCATCTATTTTAATAACTTTCTTTCCAATCTCTATTCGAAAATATACAAGCAAACCCCCAAGAATCAAAACAACAAGAGAAGAAATTATTAAAACCCTGATTAAGTTTTTTTTAAAATCACCCATTAGTTTTTATTATACCAAAACAATAAAAACTTGCCAAATAAAAAATAACAGATAAAATATAATAAAATATAAATAATCAAAAATATGCCCCACCTACAAAACAGCATTTATTTAAATGCTCTCAATATAATCTTTGCTAATAATTTCTTAAAACTATTCTCTCTTT
This sequence comes from Minisyncoccota bacterium, assembly GCA_028695015.1. Taxonomy (GTDB): domain Bacteria; phylum Patescibacteriota; class Minisyncoccia; order UBA6257; family UBA6257; genus JAQTTC01. Next base: position 322,616 of record JAQVJR010000001.1, on the reverse strand, counting down.
TATCTTCTGGAAAATCTGCTAAAGAAATTTGGAATAGTTTAAACCTTAATCAGAAAAGAAGCATTAATCCTTTAAAAGAATGGCAACGATTACAAGAAAAGAAGATTAATTTTATTCTAAAAAAAGATAAAGGATATCCTAGATTATTAAAAGAAATTCCTCAAGCACCTTTTGGTTTTTATATTAAAGGCAAAATTCCTGAAAAAATGCCCTTGATAGCTGTAGTTGGTACTAGGAAAATTAGTTCTTATGGAAAAGTAGTTACTGAAAAAATTGTTCAAGAATTAATTAAATACAATTTTGTAATTGTCAGTGGCCTAGCTTGTGGTGTTGACACTATTGCTCATCGATCTGCTTTAAAAAACCAAGGCAAAACAGTTGCTATTCTTGGATCAGGAATTAATAATATCTTTCCCTTAACTAATCAAAAATTAGCTGAACAAGTAACTAAAAATGGTGCTTTAATTTCTGAGTATTCATTAAATACTTATCCTTTAAAGCCATATTTTCCTTGGCGTAATAGAATTATTAGTGGGCTTTGTTTAGCTACAATTATTATAGAGGCTCCAGAAAGAAGCGGTGCTTTAATTACTGCACGCTTTGCCTTAGAACAAAACCGAGAAGTTTTTGCCATTCCTGGCTCTATCTTAAATAAAAACTCTGTTGGTCCTCATAATTTAATTAAGCAAGGGGCAAAATTAGTTTCCCAAATAGAAGATATCCTAGAAGAATTAAAGTTTACCTATTCTCTTTTTCTAAAATAATATAAAAACCTTAATGAATGTGATTTATTCTTTTTAGAAGAAAATTAACTATTGACAAAATAATAGAAAAGTCTAATCTTTCTTTTAAAGAAGCGCTTCGTGCTTTAAAATCTTATTCAGCATAGTAACTGTTATTAAAATTTAAAAATTAAAATACATGAATTTAGTTATTGTCGAATCACCAGCAAAAGCAAAAACAATTTCGAATTTTTTAGGTAAGGATTATGATGTTGTTGCCAGTTATGGCCATATTCGTGATTTACCTAAATCTAAATTCGGTATAGAGGTGGAGAATGATTTTAATCCACAATATATTATTCCTGTTAAGTCTAGGAAAACTGTTAATCAATTAAAAAAACTTAGCAAAAAAGCTAAGGATATTATCCTAGCCACAGATGAAGACAGAGAAGGAGAAGCCATTGCTTATCATTTAATACAAGCCTTAGATCTTAAAGAAGATAATGATAAAAGAATAAAAAGGATAGCTTTTCATGAAATAACAAAGCCAGCTATTGAAGAGGCATTGAAAAACCCACGCCTACTTAATATAGATTTGGTTAATGCTCAACAAGCTAGAAGAATTCTTGATCGACTTGTTGGATATAAATTATCTCCTTTTCTATGGAAAAAAATATTCCGTGGCCTATCAGCAGGCAGAGTTCAATCACCTGCCCTAAGACTAATTGTTGAAAGGGAAAAAGAAAGAGAGTCTTTTAAAGAAGAAAAGTATTATACAATTATTGTTTCTCTTTCTAAATTAAAAGATAAAAAAACCAAGCCTTTAATTATTGAGGCAAATTTGTATAAAATTAATGACCAATTAATTGCTGCTCCTGGCATTAAATCTAAAAAAGAGGTTATAAAAATACAAAAAGATTTAAAAAATGCAAATGCCCAAGTTCAAGAAATAAAAGAAAGAAATGTTCAACGCCACCCATCGCCTCCTTTTACTACTAGTACCTTGCAACAAGCTGCTTGGCAAATATTACGTTTTTCAGCTAAGAAAACAATGTACTTAGCTCAAGCTCTTTATGAAGGTAAGGATTTAGGCAAAGGACCAGAAGGTTTGATTACTTATATGAGAACTGATTCAACTAATATCTCTCCTTTAGCTCTAAAAACAGCTTATAGTTTCTTGGAACAGAATTTAGGTAAAGAATATACTTTAGATAACCCACGAATTTTTAAAAAAAGATCCCGTCTTTCTCAAGAAGCTCATGAAGCTATCCGCTGTACTAATCCATTTCATACCCCTGATAAGATAAAAAAATACCTTTCTAAAGATGAATTATCTTTATATACTCTTATCTGGGCTAGGTTTTTAGCTAGTCAAATGCCTTCAGCAATTCTAGAAAGAACAACTGTTTCCTTTGAAAGCCAAGCTAACAATAATACTTACTATTTTAAAAACAATTATTATCATTTAGTTTTTGATGGCTTTTTCCGCCTTTATGAATATTCAAAACCAATAAATCTCCAAGCAAAACCTGATTTATCCTTAAAAGAAGAATTAAAGATAATGAAAATACAAGACAAAGAACACCTTACTTTACCACCCCCAAGATTTAATGATGCTTCTTTAGTAAAAACATTAGAGAATTTTGGTATTGGCCGACCTTCTACTTATGCTCCAATCATTTCTGTTCTAGAACAAAGAGGTTATGTAAGCCGGGACAATAATAAGTCTTTTGAACCAACAGAAATAGGCATTTTAGTTAATAAGGTTTTAACAGAACATTTTCCCAATATTGTTGATTATCAATTTACTTCTAAGATAGAAGAAAAACTAGATGAAATAGCTGAGGGAAAATTAAACTGGTCTCAAACTATTAAAGAATTCTATGACCCCTTCTCAGATAATTTAGAAAAAAAATATGAAACAGTATCTAAAGATAAATTAGCTCCCATTGTTGAAACAAAAGAAAAATGCCCTCAATGCGGAAATAAATTGGTAATCAAATTAGGTCGTTTTGGTAAATTCCTTGCTTGTTCAAATTGGCCTGAATGTAAATATACTCAATCTTTAAATAATGAATCATTAATGAAGTGCCCCCAATGTAAAACTGGGGATATAGTAAAAAAAAGAAGCAAAAAAGGACGTATGTTTTTTGCCTGCTCTAGTTGGCCTAAATGCGAATTTGCCTCTTCTTCTAAGCCCACAGGTGAATTATGTCCTCAATGCAATAAAGCATTGATAGAAACTAAAACTAAAACTAAATGTTCAAATCGTGATTGCGATTATGAAAGACTTAAAGAAAAAAATAGCTCAGAATCTAAATGACTCTCTAGATAAAAAAGAATTAGATTTACTAGAGAAAGCTTTTAATTTTGCTGAAGAATCTCATTTAAACCAACAAAGACAATCTGGAGAGCTATTTATTAATCATCCTTTAAGAGTGGCTTTAACTGTTAGTCAAATGAAATTAGGGCTTAATGCAGTTATTGCTGGTCTTCTCCATGATACTGTTGAAGATTGCCAAGTTCCTCTTGCGAAAATAAGATCAGAATTTAATGAAGAGGTGGCTTTTTTAGTTCAAGGATTAACTAAAGTTAATCAAATTAAATACAAAAGCCAACAAGAAGACACTATTGCTGAAAAAGAGAATTTTAGAAATATGATTTTAGCCTTGGCCAAAGATTTAAGAATCATTATCATCAAATTAGCTGATCGTTTAGATAACATGAAAACTCTTTGGTCTTTATCTTCTAAAAAACAAAGAAAGAAGTCTTTAGAAACTTTAGATATTCTAGCTCCTTTAGCTTATCGCTTAGGCATGACTGATATTGCCTCACAATTAGAAGATTTGGCTTTCCCTTATGTATTCCCAGAAGAATACAAATTAACTCGTAAAATATTAGGCAAAAGAAGAGAAGAACAAAAAGAATACCTTAGCAACTTAATTCCTTTAACCAAGAAAAAACTTGAAGAAAATAATTTAAATTCAAAAGAAATAAAATTCCGCACTAAACACTTGTATAGTGTTTGGAGAAAGCTTCAAAAAGAAGAAATGGATATTAGGAGAATATATGATTTAGTGGCTATGAGAATAATAATGAAAGATGTGGAAAAATGTTATGCCGCCTTAGGCGCTATCCATCAAATGTGGAAACCAGTACCAGGGCGTTTTAAAGATTACATAGCCTTACCTAAACCAAATGGCTACCAAAGCTTACACACAACAGTTTTTGCTAAAGATGGTCGCATGGTAGAAATTCAAATTAGAACCCTGAAAATGGATGAAGAAGCTGAATGGGGAATTGCTGCTCATTGGTTGTATAGTTCTGCAAAACAAACAAAGGGATATAAAAAAAGAAGGTCTTTTTGTCCTCCTAAGAATTTTTATTGGATTAATCAATTAAGAGAATGGCAAAAAACCTTTTATCAATCAGAAGATTTCCTAAATGCCCTAAAGGTAGATTTTTTTAAAGACAGAATTTTTGTCTTAACCCCTAAGGGAGATATTATTGACCTGCCTGATGGAGCCACACCTATTGATTTTGCCTATCAAATTCATACTGATATTGGCAATCAAGCAATTAGAGCCTTAGTTAATAGAAAATTAGTTCCTTTGGATTATAATCTACAATCTGGAGAAATCGTGGAAATAGTAATAAAAAAAGGCAAAAAGCCTTCTTCTTCTTGGTTAGGATTTGTAAAAATGAATGAAACTAAAAAAAAGATTCAAGATGTATTAAAGGGGAAAAAACTTGTTTAAAATTTTATTTAAATCTTCTTGAGAGAAAAACTTTATCTCAATCGCCCCTTGATTCCCTTTCTTTTTAATAATCACTGGAGTTTGTAAAAGATTTTCCAGTTTTTCTTTTAATTCTATATCTTCTGGATTTAAAGAAATACTCCGTCTGCGAGAAACCGTTTCTTGTCTATTATCTAAACTTAAATAATGCTGAGCTAATTCTAAGGCCTCACGACCAGAGAGATTTTTAGCTAAGATTTCTCTTAAGAACACTCTTCTTTTTTCTGGATTATTAAATAGAAGAATAGCTCGTGCATGACCTTCATTAATTTTTCCTTGCTCTAAAGCACTTTGTGCTTCATAAGATAATTGTAATAAACGTAAGGCATTAGCTATAGATTCCCTGCTTTTTCCTATTCTATTTGCTAGAGATTGTTGAGTTAAGCCAAATTCATCTATTAAACGAGCAAAAGCCTTAGCTTTAGATATAGGAGTTAAATCTTCACGTTGAATATTTTCTATTAAGGCTAATTCTAGCTTTTTTTGTTCTTCTAAGGGTTTTCTAATAATTACTGGCACAGTTGGCAATCCTAACATTTTAGATGCCTTTAATCTTCTTTCACCAGCTATTAATTCATATTCAACCTTAGCTCCAGTTGCTGTATCTTGTTCTGTCCTAATAACCACCAAGGGCTCTAAAATACCAAATTCTCTAATAGAATCTGCTAATTCTTTAAGGGATTCTTCAGGAAAATGTTTTCGTGGCTGTTGAGGATTAGGCTTTATCTTTTCAGCTTCAATGTAAAAAATCTTTTCTTCTATCAAGGGTTTATCTGTTTGAATTTCTTGGTCTTGCAAAATATTATTAGTTTTTAAAACTTCTTGATTTTGTAAAACATTATCGGTTTTTTCTGTATCTTCTCTTGTAGATATGGATTGAAAATCTTCTTGAAAATCTTTTTTAATGCCATTTAAAGGTGATGTTATCTCTTGAGGAAAATTATTAAAAGTATTATTAATTTTCTCACTGATTTTTTCTTCTAAGGCATCATCAGTTGCTTCTTTATAATCTTGATTTTTAAACAGATTATCATTTGATTGATTACCTAGAGAATCTTTTTTAGGTGGCACTAAAGCACTAAGCCCTTGCCCAAATGTATATTGTTCATCCATAAATATGTATTTAAGCTTTTATTTATTATTTATACTAAAATTATCATTAATTGATTGTTCTGTTTTTTTAATTAATTCCTGAGCTAATTGACGATAAGCACGAGCACCATCAGAAAAAGAATTGTATTGGATAATTGGTTTACCAAAACTAGGAGCTTCTGCCAAACTAACATTTCTTGGAATTTCTACATCAAAAACATATCCAGGGAAATTACGACGAATATGCTTAGCAACCATTCTATCTAATCTATTCCTTCTATCATATAAAGTCAAAATGGCCCCTAGAATACGTAAATCTTTTTCTAAATTTCTTCTAATTAAATCTATAGTTGTTATCAATTGAGATAATCCTTCTAAGGCATAATATTCTGTTTGAATAGGAATTAAAACCTGATCAGCTGCCACTAATCCATTAATTGTTAAAACTCCTAAAGAAGGTGGTAAATCAATTAATAAATAATCATATTGCTGTTTTATCGGAGATAAGATTTGCATTAACCTAAATTCTTTATTTATAAAATGATCTAATTCTACTTGAGCGCCTATTAAGTCAGGTGAAGCTGGTAAAAGATGCAAACCAAAAACAGATGTTTTATAAATTATTTCTTCCAAAGGGCTATTAGAAACTAAAACATTATAAATTGTTTTTTGCAATTTTTTATAATCAAAACCTAAACCAGAAGTAGTATTAGACTGAGCATCAAAATCTATCAACAAGACTTTTTTTCCAAAAGCAGCTAAATAAGCACCTAGGTTTATTGTTGTCGTTGTTTTTCCTACTCCTCCTTTTTGATTACAAATAGCAATAATTTCTGACATCTATACAATTTTATTGAGCTAAATTTTAAAATCTTTCTTCATTATAACAAAACAATGGCTTTTAATAAACCTTTAAACCTTGAATTTTAAACATTAAATACTGTATACTAAATACTGAATTGCCTAGGTGGCGGAATTGGCATACGCGATAGACTCAAAATCTATTGGCCGCAAGGCCTTGTGGGTTCAAGTCCCACCCTAGGCACATAAACATGTATCCTATTTTATTTCAATTTAATAATTTTGCTATAGAGTTCTATTGGCTTTTTATGATTTTGGGTATTGCTATCGGAGGAATAGTTTTTTTAAAACAAGCAAAAAGGAAAAACCTTAATAGCCATAAAGCTAAATATACAACAATTGTTACAATTATTAGTGGCTTTATAGGAGCTCGTATTTGCTATGTTTTATTAAATCTTAATTTTTATCTCAAAGACCCTTTAAGAATGTTTTATTTTTGGAAAGGAGGATTTAGCTGGCAAGGAGCATTTATTATAGGCACTTTGGCCTTTATTATATTTTTAAGAAAAAACAAAGAAAACATAAAAAAATGGCTGGATGCGCTTATCTTTGGAATATTATCAGGTCATGCAATTGGAAGAATTGGTTGTTTTTTACATGGATGTTGTTATGGAATAATTACTAACGTACCTTGGGCTATAAATTTTCCATCTTTGGGAGATAATCTTTTTAGACATCCTACACAACTATATGAAGCCTTTAGTTATTTTATAATTCTTCTGTGCCTTTATTTTTATTCCAATAAAACCAAACTACGAGATGGTTCTTTGTTTTTGATAGGTAGCATCATTCAATCATTTGCTAGGTTTTTTATAGAATATTTTCGTTATAATACAGGATTCATTTTTCAAGGTAACGCATGGTATAACACTTTAAGCTATGCTCAATTTGCCTCATTGATTATTATAATCATTGGTAGTTTAATCTTAATAAAAATAAATAAAAGAACAACCTAAAAATTAATATGATAGGTTTGATCAAATAAGAGCCTAATCAATTAAAATTATTTTTTAAAACTATCCTTGTGAAGCAATTGTTTAATTTTTTGTGCTCTTTTCTTATTTCTTTAACAATGACTCCCTTTAGTTTATTATAAATTTTAACTACTGTATTTTCTAATTAAAATAATCCCTGACTATTTACTTGAAAGCATTTATTTAATCGTTTTCTTATATTATTTAACTCACCATTAGTATTCACCATTAGCATGCGCAAGATTTAAAATCAAAAATAATTACTTAAAAAAACCCCAACTAAAAAATGAGACAAACAAGGAGCAATTAGGTTTTTTGTTTTTTGAAAAGATAGTCCCCATAATAACCCTACGGAAAAAACTTTTAATAATGGAGGAAATGACATCCATCCTGGATAGAAACGAATTGTAATGTGCCAAAAAGCAAAAATTAAAGCAGCTAAAATTACTCCCAAATAATTACCATATTGCTTTTCTAGATTAGTTTGTAAATGTCCTCTAAAAAAAATTTCTTGGGAAAATGACAAGAATCCCCAATAAACAATTCCCATGCCTAAATTATCAAAATAAGCCAACGGTTCATTAAACACAAAATATTTATTTAAAATAATAATAAACAAGCTTACCCCTCCTCCCCAAATAATCGCCATTAACCAATTTTTAAAAGTAAGCCCTATTTTTGAAAATTTTTCCCTTTTTTTAAAAGTTATAAAAATTGGATAAAGAATGAAAAGCAATAAAGGTATTGTCCCAAAACCCCAACGAATAAAAACATTTGAAAATTGAGCCATTTTGCCAAAAACAAGCCAAGAAACAATAAAAATTGAAATAAAAAATATTATATCTATTTTTTTCATAAAAAAATTATAGCATAAACCAAAATGCATGGAAACTAATTCCCATGCATTTTAACTTTAGCTTGTATTTAACTTAAAATTTATTTATTAAAACTTAAAAACAATCCCCTTAAGAATCCTTGGAGTTTATCAGGTAGAACAGGAATGATTTCTTGCCACCAAGGAAGGTTAACTGCTTGGACTTCTATGTAGTCTAATTCAGTACCAAGAGTATCTTCCCAAGTAACACAAGTATTTTCATTGTTTTTGTCATAACAGGCTTTTAATTGATATGTATAGACACCTGGTGTTGTGATATGGAAAGACTTTTCATGATCAATAGAGCCAACTGTTACCTCACCACTAAGAGTTTCATTATCTCCACAATCTTCATCTCCTAATTTACAAGTGATTTCACCCCATTTACAATCACTATTGGTAGACCATTTTGCTTCATAATTAACTCCTGTCCAGACATGATTGGGTAATTCAAATTTGTTAATGGAGCATGTGGGGATATAATAACCTCCATTACCATTTGTTCCATTCTCTGAATCTCCATTTTCAGTTGGTGGCAGAGAAGCATCTCTGCAATCTTGATTATTAGTGCACAATGTATATCCTTGGGATTTTACTTTTGTGCATGAAGAAGCTTTAAAAGACTGCCTTACGCATTGTTGTTTATTATTACAGACTTGACATGATATTGTACTGCTTTGCTCTGTACTGCTGCTTTGTGGACCACAATCTGAAGGTTTGGCGCATTCATTATGCGTAGCGAAATCACTTCTAGCGCATGTATATACTGTTAGTATTTGAGTTTGTCCTTGATTATCAACAAATGTTCTGTATGTTGATGAACAAGCTAAATAACGAGGACATCCTATATCACACTTACCTCCTACATTAGAACATTCATCAGTAAGAAAAAAACCAGAAGGATCAGCATAATTTGTTGACACCTGAGTGCAAATACCATTTAAGCAAAGATTATATGTTTGTTGTTTCATAACTGATTTACAAGTTGAGTCATTAATGCATGTTGTTCGATCACATCTCTCGCACTCCCTCACTGATGTACATTTGCCTTGCTCGTCACAGTATTTACACATCACCCACTTTGAACACTCAACAGGTGGTGCGCACGGACCCCCATTTCCTCCATTAGGCGAACTCCCTGTTTCACCAGGGCCAGGAATATAACCCCCTCCATTACTACCTCCTCCATCATCTCCACCACTGCCACATCCTCCACTTTTTGTCGTTGTTGTTGTCTGTCTCTTTGTTGTGGTAGTAGTAGCTTTAGTAGTAGTAGTTGTAGTAGCTCCGTCGTCTTGACAAGCAGCAAATAAATTCTGTGTAAAATTGTTAATATAAAAAAATACAGAAAATGATATTAAAAATATAAGTAAAAAATAAGTAATCACTCGCATCTTTTTATATCCTATTAAATTATTCATGATATTGAATTTATAATTTAGATTAATTAGACACTTTGGCCTTTAAATTTAAAATCGTAAGTTCATCACTTTCAACTATTCCTTCTTCTGTTTCTTTTTCTACTAATACTTGTTTATAAAAATCTGGATATAGATTAATCTTTAATAGAGTAAAAATACCATAAGGATCATTTGGTGCGCGCCTACATGACATACACTCATCAGCAGAAGGAATAACCCCTGATATTTCTGCTAAAGATTCTCTAGAGAAAACAAAGCATTCCTCTGGAAAGAAAATAATTTCTCCTTCTGTATTTTTACGATTAATATCTGTGCTTAAGCATACATAATTATAATCAGAAAATATTTCAACCTCAGGGAATTTAGGAAGATCTATCAAAATTTTTATTTCTTCCCCAGGCTTAAATTCTTCGCGCTCAGCACAAGAATAAAACTTTTCATCTTTCATGCAACACACTGCAAATGCATTATCTTCCATTAAATTCTCACACCTATCTGCCGAGGGTAAATTATCATAAAAACTTAAATCAAGTGGTTTTTTCTGAAAATATATAATTAAACCAAAAGCTATTATTAAAACTATAAAAATTGAACCTAATATAATAATGTATTTTTTATTCATGTATTTATTTATTATAAATTTTATAAAAACCTCTCTTTTAGAGCCTCTATTTATTATACCTTTATAAGATATTGGGTCAAGTCTTGAGTAAGGAATTTTAAAAGGGCAAATTAATTAATTTGCCCTTTTTTTCATTTATTTATGACTTGTACATTGCTTCTGTTACATTAGACTCTATTCCTAAATAATTATAATCGTATTTTACATTAATCCTGCCATTGGGATCATTTAGTAAAATAATTTCTTGCACAACTTCTGTTCCTGAAAACAGCCAAGTTAACTTTATTACTCCATCCATTACTTCGTTTTTCTTTATAAATTTTTTCCCCCAATCACAGTCATCAGGATGACACTTCCCCCATACTCTTATAGATAAATAATTATCAATTTCCGCTATAACAATCTTGGTTACATTGTCTGTATTTTTATCCACATTTAGCCATGTACCAACAAACCTCTCAACTATTTCTTCTATTATCTCTACTGGTGGCTCTTCTACTGGAGGAGGAATTACTCCATTACCACTACATCCTGTTAGTAAAAAAATTACTAACATTAAAACAAGAAACATTCTATTCATTTTCATTCTTTTTGCTCCTTTCTTAATATTTTTTGATTTTAAAAGTGCTAAAAACTATTCTAAGTATACATCTTTAGATTTGATTTGTCAAGAGGGAAGGTAATAAAAAATGCTGCCGCTTCTGGCAAGCCAAAAACGACAGCATTAATAGTATATCAAATGAAAAAAGTTTGTCAAGGAATTTAATACCTTGAAGTTATAGAAAGAATTTCTTCTAAGCTTACTAATCCTGCTAATGCTTTTAATACTCCATCTTGTTGTAAGGTAATCATTCCTTGTCTCTTAGCCTCGGCAAAAAGCCTTTCTTGTGAAGGTTGAGATAAAATTATTTGCTCTAATTCAGGAGTCATTCTCATTACCTCAAAAATAGCTACCCTACCCATATACCCTTTATTGTTGCAAGTTGGACAGCCTTTGGTTTTATATACATGATAAGGTTTTTGAAAAGATAATTTTTCCTTGGCTTCTTTTGATAAAGCAGATAGAGATTCTTCAATAATTTGTTGTTCTTTTTCTGTAGCCAAGACCTTTTTCTTGCATTCAGGACATAATCTTCTAGCCAAACGCTGAGCAACCATTAAATTTAAAGAAGAAGGTAATAAATAAGAATCAACATCTAAATCTAATAAACGAGGGATAACCCCAATAGCATTATTAGTATGCAAGGTTGAAAGAACCAGATGTCCAGTTAAAGCAGAATGAACTGCTAATTCTGCTGTTTCTGTGTCTCGAATTTCCCCAACCATTATAATATCTGGGTCTTGACGCACCATATGACGCAATCCCCTGGCAAAAGTATAGCCAATTTCTGGCAAAACCTGAGATTGATTAATTCCTTCCATAGTGTATTCTACTGGATCTTCTAAACTCATAACATTAACTTTATCTTGATTTAAAATCTGCATTAATGCATAAAGAGTCGTTGTTTTACCAGAGCCTGTAGGTCCAGTAATTAAAATCATCCCATAAGGTTTTAAAATTTCTGATTGTAAAATTTCCAAATTTCTTCCCTCAAGACCTAATTCATGAATGCTTTTTAAACCCACTGTGGGGTCTAAAATTCTAATAGCTATCTTCTCCCCTAGGGCTGTAGGAAATGTTGAAATCCTAAAATCAATTTCTTTTTCATCTATCATTGAGAAAAAACGCCCATCTTGAGGTATTCTTGTTTCATCAATCTTTAAGTTAGCCATTATCTTTACCCGACTAACAATTGCCGAATGAACAGCAAAAGGCAATGTTAAGGTTGTAGTTAAATTACCATCAACACGTAACCTAACTCTTAATTTATTTCTTTCTGGCTCAATATGAATATCAGAAGCTCTAGAGCGCACAGCAAATTTTAAAATTGAAGCAAAAAGCCTAATAATAGGTGCTTCTTCAGCTACAGCACCAGCAGTAGATTCTAAGTCTATTAATTTAAAAGTAGCTGTTTTTTTAGGTACTCCGGCAAATCTTCTTTGAAAATCCTCTACTAATGCTTTAAATTCTTTAGTAAAGGTTTGGTACTGGGTTAAGATATTTTTTAAATCAGTTAAAGTGATGATATAAACCCTAAGATCTAAATTTAAACGACTGGCTGAAAATTTTAAAGCTTCTTGGGCTTTTAAATTATTTGGATAAACCATTCCTATCTCCAAAACATTATTCTCTTTATTAAAAGCAATCACATTGTAGAAACGAGCTGTGTCTTCTGGGATTAAATTCAAAATACTCTGAGGGATAATTTCATCTTTGGTAAATTGCTTAATTGGTAAATTAAAAAGCTCGCCTTTAAGTTGGGCGAGAATCTTTTCATCCACTAACTTCCTTTCATTGATAAGTTCCTCAACATTCTTTTCTAAGCCTTGTGCCTCTTGAAGAAGACTTGAAGCTTCACTTTGTTTTATTAAACCTCTTTGAATAAGCGTTGAAAGAAATAATTCTTCTTGAACCATATGATATTAATATATGAACAATGTATTAATTAAAACTTTGCTCAATCTAGAACATATATTCTTTAAAAAGGAGCAAAGGGATTATTGCGGCCTAATTGTGGAATTTCCAAAGGCCAGATAACATGAGGGAATAATGTTTGAAAAACTGGATGGCTAAAAACCTCATTAACATTTAATTCAATTCTGGTTAGATCATGAGTAGAGCCAGGAAGTAGATCTTCTATACTTGGTTTTTGTAAAATCTCTATGGGTTTTAAAAAATTCCAAGCAAACCAACCACCAATAACTAAAATAAGGATAAAAATTAATAATACTCCTAAATTGCTTTGTTTCTGTTGCTTAACTTCTATAGCCATAATAATTAAATGAAATTATTTTACCTCACTATTATTTAAGAAATAAGCTCTCATCTCTACATCAAATTTGTTTAAAGAAGATTTAACATCCCGACCAACCTCTATATTAACTCTAGTTAAATCAATTAATCTCAATTCTCTTTCTATTTCTGCTAACCAATTCTTAAAATTCTCATAAGTGGTTGTAAAACTAGTTTTAATCTCTAAATAATTCTGACCTTCCTGCTTTGACTCTGTAAAACTTAAATAAGAAAAAGGAATTTCAGTTCTTTTGGAAATAGCATCAAGGGTAGCTATTAATTGAGCTGTTTGTGAATCGTCAGGTAGGGCCAAATAAATATCATTGACTTGCTCTCCCAAATCAAAATATGCCTGAACTAAAGATTCTGATTTTGCCTTGTATTCTTGAAGCAAAGATATTTTCTCTTTTTCTTCAGCTATTTTAGCAGATAATCCTTTTGACTCAGTGATTGCTGGTTGAATAAAACGAATAAATAAAAAGATTGTTGCCGCCACTAATATGGTTATCAATAAAATAGCTAGATTTTGTTTGCTAGTTTCCTTCATTTAATTGATGTTTTAATACATTAGGATTGAAATAAATATCATAAGAAAAATTAACCAGGTTTTTTAAATCAATCTGCATTTCTTTTAAAACAACTGCCTTAACTTTTTCTGGATTATTAATTAAACCATTAATAGCTTCACTTAATATCCCCTGGTCTTTAGCAACGCCGTTTAAGCTAATAAAGTTCTTATTTAATGAAAAATCTAATCTTGAATAATAAACTTGTGGATGAGTTAATTCTTCAAATAAAGATAGGATATTAGAAAAATAAATATGATTATTTAAAAGATTATTTAAGGCATTTAATTTCCTTTCAAACAAAACAACTTTTTGTTCTTCATCAATACTAAAACTGCTTCTAATGTTTTGAAATTCATCTTCTAAAATATCCAGTTTTGAAACTTGATTCTGGTTCCAAAAATTAAGACCAAAGTAAGCTCCTAAGACAACGAGAAAAATTACAATAAAAAAAGTCAAAAGTCCTTTTGGCCAAGTAGGAGGAAGTTCTTTTGTTTTTAAAGATTCCATTGCTGTTCGATCTACCATATTGATATTTTATTATCTCTATTTATTTTAACTCTTTTTCTTTTAAAAGCAAATTATTTTTATCTTATCATATCTATTATATATCTTTAAAAACAACAGCGCAAGCACTAGTCAAGCAAGGACCAATTTCTTTTATAATAGGAAGCAAGCTTGGATCATAAGAAATTAGCCCTAAGTTAAAAGGATCACTTTTAATAACTGGCAATGACATTTGTTGAGAATAATATTCATCCAGTCCTTGTAAATTAGAGCCACCACCAGTTAAGATTATTTTCTCTACTTGCTTTTTAGTTCTTAAATAATAATTACCAATTACCTTTTCTGTTTCCCTTTTAATAACATCTAATAAGGGCATAAGAAGATTTAATACTTTTACCTCGCCTCCTGCTTGAAGATTCAATCCAGAAGCTTTTTTTAATTGCTCAGCTCGCATAGGACTAACTCCTAGACCACTACTTAGCACCTGGGTAAAATCCCCACCAGCAGTATCTATATTGCGACTTAATCTTAAATTACCCTTATCCACTATATTAATTGAAGTATTTCTACCACCAATATCAATTAAGGCCAAGGCACCTTTTTCTTTTTTCCCTAATAATCGACTAACAGCCACATTTTCTAACTCAAGGCCTTTTAATCTTATTTTGGCTAATTCAGCACTTCGGATATATCTTTGAATTATATCAGTAGGCACAGCCATTAAAAGTAAAATGATTTTACCTGCTTCTCTTTCTATAATCTGCCAATCTAAAGTCATTTCATGAAGAGACATGGGAATATATTGACCTGCTTGGTACTTAACTGCCTTAGCTATTTCCTTATCTGGCATCTCTGGAAGTTCCATTAAAGAAGTAAACCCAGAAAAACTAGGTAGGGTCATAAAAGCATTTTGATTTTGAGTCTTCGCCTTTTCTATTAATTGTTTTAAAAGCAAGGCTGTGCTTTCTTCAAGTAATTTAAAACTGTTAGTTTGAATAGCGTCATTAATTCTTTCTAAATGACCATATTTTTCTAAAATGCCATAATTAGCTAATTCCATTCTATTACTTTTTCTCCGTAACTCTACTAATTTAATAGAAGTGGTGCCAATATCTATTCCTAGAAATAAGTTTTGCTTAAAAATTCTCATAAAGGTATAATATGAATACTATATATAGTATATAGTATATCGCATATAAAATACAAAACAAAATGCCCTGCCGTTTTTTTAATTTCTTGTCTTTTTTCTGGAATGTTTTTTTAGAAACCATTTTCCCCTGGTATTGTTGTTTTTGTAAAAAAGAAACCCAGCATTATCCTCTTTGTGAAAATTGCCAAGAAAGCATTATTATCAATCATTTTTTTATCTGCCCTCATTGCAATAAAACTATCATTAATCTATCAGGAAATTGTTGCTCAAGAAAAGAATCTCTTGATGTCTTAGGATATGCTAGCTCTTATCAAAACCCAATCTTAAAACAAGTAATTCATGTTTTTAAATACCAAAGGATTGTTTCTCTTCAAAAGCCATTATCTAATCTTATGATTAAATACCTAGAAAAAACAAAATCTATCCTATTATTGAAACAAAAAAATATTCTATTGATCTCTATTCCCCTTCATTTTAAAAAACAAAAACAAAGAAATTTCAATCAATCAGAATTATTAACTAAAAACATTGCCTCGTATTTTAATTTTCCAACAGATCTTAATATTTTAATAAGAATAAAAAATAATCCTCCTCAAGCTAAAACCCAGAGCTTTATTAAGAGAAAACAAAATGTAAAAAATATCTTTGAAATTTCAAAAAAGAAAACTCATCTAATAAAAAACAAATGGATTATCTTAATAGATGATGTTTATACTTCTGGTGCTACTATGCAAGAAGCAGCCAAAGTCTTAAAACAAAACGGTGCTAAAAGAGTTATTGGCTTAGTTTTAGCCAAAGGAGTAATATGAATCTAAAAATCAGGTATTTTCCTTTATCATCTCTTTTCGTGGAAACATTGCCTCTGGTTTTTTATTTAATTTAATATATTTTTCTATCTCTTTGCTTGTTTGAGGCAATATTGGCTCTAGCATTTGAGTAATTACTAAAAGCTCATTTACATATTCAGATATTAATTTTCTTGCTTTAATAATATCTGTTTTAGAAATTTTAAAAGCTTCTTCTTTATTTATTCTTTTATCTAAATTAGATATTTTTTCCCAAATAAAATCACAAGCTAAATCAATTCTAAAAGATTCTAGATTCTGATGCCATTCTTGGGGTAATTTATTTTTCACCATATTAATTGGCTCCAAGAGATGTCTTTCTGCCATTGTTAAAACTCGAGAAGCTAAATTACCTAATCCATTTACTAAATCAGCATTATAGGCTTGATGAAATGATTCATAGGTAATGGGCGAACCTTCCCAAGGATGAATATGATGCACAACATAATAACGAAAAGCATCAACTCCATAAAAAGAAATAAGTTTTATAGGATTAATAACATTACCAAGAGATTTAGACATCTTAATTCCACCTTGTCCGGTAACAAAGCCATTAATCACTATTTGATAACTATTAGGTAATTCAGCAGCCATTAACATTGCTTGCCACATAGCTGATTGTTGTCTTAAATTATCCTGACCACAATATTGAGTCGGTGTCCCATTTTTCCAAAACTTATTAAACAATTTTTCATCTTCTGGCCAACCAAGAGTGGTAATATAATTAGCTAAAGCATCAAACCAAACATACATTACTTGCTCTTCATCCCCAGGCACTGGCACCCCCCAGGGCATTTTTTCTCTTAAACGAGAAACAGAAAAATCATGAATACCCTTAGAAACAAAAGATTTAATTTCATTTAGCCTTGATTGAGGTAATACAAAATCTGAACGTGAAGAATAAAGATCTAATAATTTCTTCTGAAATGCAGAGAATTTAAAAAAATAATTCTCTTCATCTATTTCTACAATATCTAAATTAGGATGGATAGGGCATCTATTATTTATTAATTCTGTATCTGTTTTTTCCAATTCACAACCAACACAATACTTAGCTTTATAATTAGCTTTATAGATAAAACCATTTTTAAACACCAATTCCCATAATTTTTGAGCGCCTTTAATATGATGAGAATCAGTAGTCCTAATAAAATGAATTTCTTCTAAAATATTGAGTTCTTTTAGCAAATCTTTAAATTTCTGAGCATTTGTTTTTATATAATCTTCTATTTTTACATTTTCTTTATTAGCTGCTTCCCATATCTTTTGACCATGTTCATCAGTCCCCGTATTAAAAAAAACATCAAAACCCATTAGCTTTTTATAACGGGCAATGATATCAGCTCTAACAAATTCTAAAGCATGGCCAAAATGAGGCTCAGCATTTACATAAGGTAATGTTGTCGTGATGTAAAAGTTTTTTTCCATTCTATAATATTATTAAAACAATAGCGGAGGGTAGAGGATTCGAACCTCTAAGGGTTTTCACCCACCGCTTTTCGAGAGCAGCGCAATGCCATTCTGCCAACCCTCCTTTATTTATCTTAAGAAAATAGTATTTTTTTAATTTTCTCTGTTATCTCTAAAGGATTCTGATGTTGAAAAACATTTCTGCCAACTGCAATTCCTGTAGCCCCAGCATTATTAATTGATTTTATTATTTCTAAAAACTTTTCTTCTTCTAATTGTGGCCCTCCTGATAAAACAACTTTTGTTTTTCCTGCTGCTTCGACTACTTTTCTAAATGATTCTTCAGAACCAGAATATTTAATTTTTATCATATCAGCACCTAATTCTAACCCAATTCTAGCAGCATAAGTAATTAAATTAGGGTCATATTCATTTTCTATAGAAGAACCTCTTAAATACATCCAAGCAATTGCCGCCATATTTAATTGATGAGCTTTTTCTTGAATTTGCCCAAACTCAGATAACATTTTTGCTTCCTGGCTACTGCCTAAATAAATAGTATAGCCCACTGCCTTAGCGCCTAGTTTTCTTGCATATTCAACAGAACAAGTAATAGCAGAGCATGGATCTTTTTTAGGTACAATATTAGTCTTGCCATTGATTTTCAATATTAAAGGAATTATCTTTTGATATTTACTATTCCAATAATATTTTTCTCCAATGCCTTTTTGTAAAATAATTCCAGTATAACCACCTTTAACTGCTAAATCTAAGATATATTCTGGGTCCATGCTTTGACCAATTAAAGCCTCTGGGCCAAGTTCCATTCCATGGTCATAAGCTAATAACAAAGCTTTATTGTTTTTTAAAAATGGTTGAATGAATTTATTATCCATAATTTTATCTTATTAAATATTTTTTATTTCTAAATTTTGAAACTTTCTTTTCTTTAAATCTTTTTTATATAAAATCCCCTGCTTGGTGCCAATATGTTCTATAACTGAAGTAGCATTAGCATTTCCAACTCGAATTGCCTCTTCAATAACTTTATTATTAATCTTCTTATTCCTAATAAAAACAGAAATAAATCCTGAAGTAAATGCATCTCCAGCTCCGGTAGCATCAATTGCTTTTTGATGAAAAACCCCTGCTTTCCATATATTCTCTCCATTAGAAATCACTGAACCATTTTTTCCTTTTGTCATTACTGCTATACCTTTAACTAAATCATCTAATTTTTTAAAAATATGTTTTTCTTTTGTATAAGGAATATCAGTAAAATACGCGGCTTCTTCTTGATTGCATATAAATATCTCAAATTTATCTATCCATTTAGAATGTTCTTTAAGCCAAATTAATTCTTGCCAACCAGGATTAATAGCTAATTTGATATTTTTAGAAATTGCAAATTCAATAATCTTTTTTAAAATGTTTTTTTCTTTTCCTAAAGACCCAATACAAATCCATTGAGTTTTTATCTTATTCCAAGGAATTTCTTTAAAAGATAATTTTTCTGCACAGCCTTTATAAGAAAGAATTGTTCTTTCTCCGCAAGGCATTAAGAAAATTACTGAATAAGCAGTAGGGCTTAATTTATCTCTTTGAATAAAATCTGTATTAATCTTTTCTTTTTTTAATTCCCTAATAATGGTTTCTCCAGAAACATCATTGCCAATACGACTAATAACAGCGGTTTTTAATCCTTGACGAGCAAAACTTACAGCAGTATTAGTAGCACTACCTCCAGTAAGAAAATATACCTGTGGTACTTGCATCTTAGCTCCTAAGGGAAGACAAATTCCCTGATTGGTCATAAAACATTTTCCCTCAACAGGCAGAAAATCAATATCTTTAAAAAACCCATCACGAGTTGCTGATCCGATTGTAACAATATCAAACATAATAATATAAATTAAAAATCAAATTATAGATTTCTTAATAATTCTTTAACTGTCCGTTTAATTGCTTTTTTATCAAGACCATATTTTTCTATTAATTCTTCTGCCTGACCGCTTTCACCAAATTGGTCCTTAACGCCCATAAATTTAATTGGTAAAGGATGTGTTTCACTTAAAAACTCAGCAATAGCTGAACCCATACCAGTAGCTATTTGATGCTCCTCTAGAGTAATAATTGCTTTTGATTTTTGAGCCCATTTTAATACAAGTTCTGTATCTAAAGGCTTGATTGAAGAATTATTAATAACAGTTATTAAAATCCCTTCTGATTCTAATTCCTTAGCTGCTTCTAAGGCAGCATAAACTAAATAGCCACAAACAAAAATTGTAATTCCAGAAAATTGTTCTTCTTTTTCAGGCAACCATAAAACCTGGGATTTTCCAATCTCAAAAACACTTTGTTCAGTAGTAAAAACAGGAGATTTTTCCCGTGGTAAACGGATATAAATAGAATCAGGATATTTAACAGCAGCTAAGATCGCTTTACGCGCTTCTAAAGAATCTGCTGGAATAATAACTGACATATTAGGCAATACTCTCATTAAACCAATGTCTTCCAAAGCCTGATGAGTAGCTCCATCAGGCCCTGCATTTAATCCGCTATGAGAACCAATTAAAATTACTTTTTGTTTGTTATAACAAACCGTAGTTCTGATTTGTTCCCAATTCCTACCAGGAGAAAAAGCCGCATAACTACCAACTACTGGTATTTTATTAGTGGCTGCTAATCCAGATGCTATGCCAATCATATTTTGTTCAGCAATACCTAATTGAAAAAATCTTTCTGGAAAACGACTTTTAAACAAATGCATCCTCACTGATTCAGTCACATCAGCGCTTAAAGCAACTACTCTTTTATCCATCTCTCCAGCTAAAACTAAACCTTCTCCAAACCCATCACGAGGAGAAATTTTTTCTATTTCTTTAGTAAAGATTTTAGGATTAAATTGAATCTCTGGGTTAAGCATAAATTTAAATTAATCTAATTCTGATTTAATTTTACCTTTTAAATTTCTTAATTGCTGCAAAGCCATTTCTGCTTGATGAGAATCAGGAACCCTGCCATGCCATTCATATTCCCATTGCATAAAGTCAATCCCTTTTCCAGGAATTGTATGCGCAATAATCACTACTGGTTTAACAAAGATAGATTTTGAAGCCTGAAAAGCTTTAATGATTTCTGAAATATTATGACCATCAACTTCTAAGACTTTCCAACCAAAAGATTCATATTTTTCTTTTAAAGGCTCTAAAGGCATTACCTTTTCTGTAAATCCATCTATTTGAATATTATTTCTATCTATAATCGCCGTTAAATTATCTAATTGATATTTATTAGCCGCCATTATAGCTTCCCAAGTATTACCACAATCTTGTTCCCCATCACCCATAAAACAATAAACCTGGTATTTCTTTTCATCTAATTTTGCCCCTAAGGCCATGCCTACAGCTTGAGATAGTCCTTCACCTACTGGCCCTGATGAGGTTTCAATTCCTGGTAAAGATAAACGATATGTATGACCTTGTAATTGACTGCCTAATTTTCTTAAAGTTTTTAATTTTTCTTTAGAAAAATACCCTGCCTCAGCTAAGATAGCATAAACTAAAGGTGCATAATGCCCATTAGAAACCACTACCCTATCTCTATCTTCCCAATCAGGGTTTTGAGGATCATGTTTTAAAATGCCACTAAGATACAAAGAAGTATATAATTCAACTGCACCTAAAGGACCAGCGCAATGGCCAGAGCCTGCTTTCAAAATCATCTTGATAACTTCTTCACGAATTTGAACAGATATTTTTTCAATTTCTTTTTGAGAAAGTTTCATAGTTTTAATAAATAAATCTTATCACATTCTTCATTAAAAAGAAAAAGATATTTCTTGAAAAATTAAATGAAAGTTGGTAAGCTTAACAAACAAAGGGCCCGTAGCTTAGTTGGTAGAGCGCTACTATGGCATAGTAGAGGTCAGGGGTTCGAGTCCCCTCGGGTCCACTTGTCAATTACAGGGCAGTTAGCTCAGCTGGTTAGAGCGCATGACTTACATTCATGAGGTCATAGGTTCGAATCCTATACTGCCCACTAATAATTGATTTTATTTCAATAATAAGATAGAATAGACAGCACAAACCTTTATAATAAAATAGAAGATTAAATAAAAGTTATCTAAACTTTTTATTTAATATTAAGCCGAGGTAGCTCAGTGGTAGAGCGTTTGCCTAAATCTTTGGGCCATTCCATAGTAATATGGATTGCAAACTGGGTGAAATCGGAAAAACCCAAATATTGTCTTGGGCAATTCCGAGCCAAACCTAATTGAATTAATTTTCAAATAGGGAGGTGTAGAGACTATCTTTTTTAAGAGTAGGGGCAAGTAAATATTTGCTTCAAAGCGCCCAGCCCCTATAAATAGGGTGATGATATAGTCCAAACTCTAAAGTAATTTAGAGAATATTCGGAAGAGCAAAGCGTCCGGTGTTCGATTCACCGCCTCGGCACTTTAAAAAACTATTGATATTTTTAAGTTTTAATCATATGACTTTACTGAAAAAAAACAACTCAATCTCATTGCCCCTTATTGGTTCTCTTTTAGAAGGGGTAATTTTAGGAAAAAAAGAAAAATCTTTAATTATAGATCTTTCTCCTTATGGCACTGGTATTATTCAAGGGCCAGAATTCCTTGAATCTAGAGATTATATTAAAAGCCTTTCTCCTGAAGATAAAGTTTTTGTTAAAATCATTGATTGGAATAATGAAGAAGGTTTTATTGAACTGTCTTTAGAAAATCTTGAACGAAAGAAATCGTGGGAAACTATAAAAGAACTTAAGAATAAAAATGAAAGCTTTCCTTTTGTAATTCTTGAAGCTAATACTGGAGGCTTAATGGGTAAAACAGAAAGCATTAAAGGATTTTTACCTGCTTCTCAATTAGCAGCTGAGCATTATCCTAAAGTTGAGCAAGGAAAAAAGTCTGAGATTTTAGAAAAATTAAAAACTCTTATTGGTAAAGAGATTCAAGTAAAGGTTTTAGACTTTGATCAAGCAACAAACAAGCTAATCCTTTCAGAAAAGTTAGTTGAAAAAGATAAGTTAAAAAATATTATTAAAAACTATCAAGTAGAAGATAAAGTTAAGGTAAAAATTACAAAAATTGTTGATTTTGGTGCTTTTGTAAAATTAGAAGATTCAGGAATTGACGGATTAATCCATCTTTCAGAGATTTCAGACCCAGCTCCAGCCCCAGAAGATATTGATAAGATTTTAAAAGAAGGAGAGATTAAAGAAGCAAGGATAATCTCTACTGAAAACAATAAAATCTCCCTGTCTTTGAAAAATCTCTAAACCCTAAATTAATAAGCAAAATCCCAGCTTTTTCAGCTGGGATTTTAAAATTCAAAGAATAATCCTTTATTATCTTACTGCATCTTTTAATCCTTTTCCCGCTTTAAACTTAGGGACAGTCATAGCTGGAATTTGGATTCTTTCACCGGTTTTAGGATTAACTCCTTGACGAGCAGCTCTTTTTCTAGCAGAAAAAGTGCCAAAACCAGTAACGGTAACCGTATCTCCTGAAACTAAGGCCTTAGTAATAGTATCTAAGATAGCCTCTAAAGCTTCAGCAGCGTCTTTTTTAGAACAACCTATTTTATTAACAATAGCTTCAATTAATCCTTCTTTTGTCATAATATTTATTTTTTACAAATGTTCCTTTTAAATGAAAGTTATTTAAAAGGGGGTCGACCTTTTTAGTTAATATTTGATTCTCTTTATTATATCAAAAGAATTAAGTAAAGTAAAACCTTTTAGTAAAGGGTTTTTATCTCGCTACCTCTACTACCCTCGTTTCTCTAATTACTGTAACTTTTATTTCTCCTGGGAATTTCAAGGTTTCTTCTAGACGATTGGCAATTTCCTTAGCCAATTTAATAGCTCCTAAATCATCTATTTTTTCTGGTTGAACAAAAATCCTAACTTCCCTGCCAGCAGAAATAGCATATACTTTTTCCACTCCTTCATAAGAAGAGGCAATTTCTTCTAAATTAGCTAATCTTTTAAGATAAGCCTCAATTGAGTCTTTTCTAGCTCCAGGCCTTGAGGCTGAAATTGCATCAGCTGCATTTACAATTGCAGCTTCTATGGTTTCTATAGGATAAGTATCATGATGGGATTGCATTGCTTTAACAATTTCTTCTGGCATATTGTATTTTATCAATATTCTCCTACCTAATTCTAAGTGAGTGCCTTCTATTTCTTGATCCACTGCTTTACCAATATCATGAAGTAAACCAGCTTTTTTACATATTTCTATATCAGCTCCTAATTCTGAAGCTAAAGCTGCAGCTAATAAAGAAACTTCTATTGAGTGAGTAAGAGCATTTTGCCCATAACTTGTCCTAAAATTCAATCTACCTACTAGATAAACCAATTCTTGAGGTAAATCTAAGATACCAACTTCATAAAGTGCATCTTCACCAGCTTTTTTTATTCTTTCCCTAACTTCTGTTTGGGCCTCAGCTATCTTTTCTTCAATCTTTGCTGGTTGAATACGTCCATCTTGAATTAATTTTTCTAAAGCAACCTTAGCTATCTCTCTTCTTGCTGAATCAAAGCTTGAAAGCACTATGGTGCTTGGAGAATCATCCATTATTAATTCTACTCCAGACAATTTTTCAAAATGACGAATATTCCTACCTTCACGACCAATTATCTTTCCTTTAATATCTTCTGATGATAAATTAATAACACTTGTTGTTACTTCACCAACATTTGAACGACTGTATTTCTGAATTGCTCCAATCATTATTTCTTTTGCTTTTTTCTCTATTTCCTCTTGCCTAGAAACTTCTATCTTTTTTAGAGCTTTTAAAACCTCTTCACTGTTTTCCTTTTCTATTTTTTTCATCAATTCTTCTTTTGCTTCTTTCTGAGTAAGTTTTGCAATTTTCTCTAATAGATCTAATTCATTTTTCTGTATTTTTTCCAATTCTGTTTTTAATAACTGAATTTTCTCATATATCTGCTTATTTTCTTCTTCTTTTTCACTAAGCTCAATATGCCTTTTATCTAATAATTCTTCTCTTTGCAATAACCTAGATTCAGTTTTGTCTAATAAAGTTTTTCTTGCTTTTTTCTCTTTTTCTGCTTCTTCTAAAACTTGAGCTGCTTTTTCCCTAGCTTCTAAAACAATACTTTTTGCCTCTTCACGAACTTTTTCTATTCGTGTTTTTAATTTTGATTCAATTGATTCAGATGATTTTTGAGCGATTTTCTGACGAATAATATAGCCTAGAAAACCTCCAATACTTAAAGATACAATGCCAATAAAGACATTAAAAACATTAAAATTAAACATAAGCCATTATTTAAGTTAAGGCCTATTATTCTCTATTTTCTTGTTTAATAAATCAACAAATTCCTTTCTCTATCAATTGACTATTCTTTCATTACTCAGCAATAAAAAACTCTTTAAGCTTGTTTTATTACTTAAACTAAAGAATTGAAAGATAAATAACCAATTAAGAAAGAAAAAGATAAACTTTAACATTATTTTACAAGAATTATTCTGCTAGAGAATTAATAGTACCAATTTAGACTAAAATTCTTTACGAAACATTAAGCCTTGATTTCTGTTATTAGATAAGTGCGGCTTAATTGTAATCATTATAGCCAAGAAAATATCTTTTGTCAAAAATTAGAAAATGAGATATACTAATGGTAATAATTTTAAATTTATGCCTCGTCTTTGTTCAAAAATTTGTTTAATAATTTTAGATGGTTGGGGAATAGGAGAAAAAAATTTCACTAATGCCATCTATCGAGCTGGCACCCCTAATTTAGATAAAATAAAAAAATATTACCCAATGCTTTCTCTTCAAGCATCTGGCATAGCAGTTGGCTTACCATTTAATCGAGCTGGTAATAGTGAAGTAGGTCATCTAACATTAGGCAGCGGTCAAATAATATATCAATATTCAGTTCGAATATCTCAAAGCATAGAAAATGGATCTTTTTTTCAAAATCCTGCTCTTTTAGAAGTAGCCAATCATGTAAAAGAAAATGACAGCACCTTGCATTTAGCTGGATTATTAAGTGAGAATATTGTCCATAGTGCATACAATCATCTATTAGCTCTTTTAGATTTAGCTAATTCTTTAAAGATATCTAAGGTTAACCTCCATCTTTTTACTGATGGCAGAGACTCTCCTCCAAAAAGAGCCTTGGATTTAGTAGCCCAATTAATGAAAGATATGAAAAAAAAGAATGTGGGCAGAATTGCTAGTATTGCTGGTCGTTTTTATGCTATGGATAGAGATCAAAATTTTAGCCGTATTGCTAAAAGCTATGATATTTTAACTGAAGGCAAAGGTAAGATAATAAAAGATCCACTTGTTTATCTTAAAGAAAGTTATCAAGAAGGAATTACTGATGAATTTATTGTCCCAGCTATTATTGAAGAAGATCAAAATCCAGATTCTTTAGGATTTATAAAAGAAAACGATGGTATAATATTTTTTAATTTTCGAGAAGAAAGGATGAGGCAATTAGTAGAAGCTTTTAGTATGCCTGAGTTTAAAGAATTCCCTGTTAAAAATATTCCAGGATTAAAAATTGCTACCTTTACTGAGTATAAAAAAGAATTCCCAGTAAAAGTTGCTTTTCCACCTCAAAAAGTCACTGCTTGTTTATCACAAATTCTTTCTCAATATGGCAAAAGACAATTCCACCTAGCAGAAACAGAAAAATATGCTCATGTTACCTATTTCTTCAATTGCCTTAAAGAAAAACCCTTTCCTGGGGAATATTGGGTAATTATCCCTTCTATAAAAACATTGCGCTTAGAAGATTACCCCGCTTTAAAATCATTGGAAATCAGTACTCGCCTTATTCAAGCTTTTGAAGAAAATATTTATGAATTCATTTTGGTTAATTATGCTAGCCCTGATTTAATTGGCCATACAGGTAATATCAAATCAGGAATAGAATGTGCTAAAATCATTGACCAAGAAGTAGGGAAAATAATTAAAAAAAGCCTAGACCTTCAATACACTACAATCATTACTGCTGACCATGGAAACTTAGAAAGAATGATGAATCCTATTACAGGCGAAATAGAAACAGAACATGATGCAAGCTTAGTTCCTTTTTATCTTATTGATTCTCGTTGGAAGCTTTCTGCGCCACGAACAGAAAAAGAGATAGCAGAAATTGAAAGATGGGCTGGAGGCATGCTTGCTGATGTTGCTCCCACTATCTTAGAACTATTTGGTTTGCCAATTCCCCCAGAAATGACTGGCCAAAGTCTATTACCTTTATTAAATATTAAAAAATAGTTAATTTTTGACTTTTAAAAATTATTACTGTATACTTTAAAAGTTCTCTTTAAATGAATTTTTTTAGAAAAATCTTCTTTGGCATAATTTTCAATTCTTTAGCGATTTTATTATGCCAAGCTCTTTTCAATAATTTACTGAATGATTTTTATTTTCAGGGAGATTTTTCTCAGTTATTAATATTAGCCTTAGTTATTACGTTAGTTAATTTTTTTATCAAGCCTATCTTAAGACTTATTTTCCTGCCTTTTATTTGGATAACCCTTGGGCTTTTCTCTTTTGTTATTAATATTATTATCTTAAAGCTAGTCACCTGTTTTACTGCCTCACTTCTAATTCAATTACCTTTAACTTGGTTTGCTGCTTCAATGATTCTTAGTATCTTTAATTCTTTAATTCATAAATTATGAGTCAATCTTTTTTAACCATTCTTCAAATTATTGTTGGTGTTTTACTAATTACCTTAGTCCTTCTTCAACAAAGAGGTAGTGGTATGGGCGCTTTAGGTGGTTTAACTTCTCAGTTTTATGGCACTCGGAGAGGATTAGAAAAAACCATTTTCATCTCAACGATTGTTTTAGGCGCTTTATTCATTCTTTTAGCAATTGTTTCTTTTCTGATTTAATTCCTTTTTAAATGAAAAATCTTTTAAAGTCTTTCTTTAAAAAATGGTTTCTTTTAACATTAAAAGAAAGATTATTATGTTTTTTGTTTTTAATAATACTCCTTATTGGGATTGTTGTTTTTTTTAGTAATTTACTTACTCAAATCACTGTTTTAGAGCCAAAAGAAGGAGGCAAACTTCTTTTTGGAGCTATTGGAATTCCTTCTTATATAAATCCTGTTCTCTCTCAATCTAATGATTGTGAGCGCGATATTAGTGAATTAATTTATAGCAGTCTTTTTAGTATAGATGGTCAGGGATCTTTAGAGCCAGCATTAGCAGAAAAAGTTGAAATTAACGAAGATGGAACTAGTTATACAATTTTCCTAAAAGATAATATCCTCTGGCATGATGGTGTTGAATTTACTGCCGATGATGTGGTTTTTACTATTGAAACAATTCAAAATCCAAAAATAAAAAGCCCTTTGAGACTCAATTGGGAAGGAGTGGTAGTAGAAAAACTCGGAGATAATATTATTCGTTTTAATCTTAAGAACACTTACCAACCCTTTCTCCAAAATCTCACTTTGAAAATAATTCCCAAACATGTTTGGGAAGATATTGAACCTAGTTTTTTTAACACTGCAAAATACAATCTCACACCTATAGGAACTGGTCCTTATCTCTTTGATAATATAGAGAAAACTGAAAAAGGGAAAATTGTTAATTATTCCTTGGTGGCTAATGATAAATATTTTAAAAACAAACCCTACATTTCAAAAATCATTTTCAAATTTTATGATAATTATGATTCAATGAAAAATGGTTTATTGAAAAAAGAAATTGACGGATTCTTTCCCCTTTTCATTGAAGATTTTGATTTTTTTGTTAATAAAAAAAATATTAAAATTAATTCTTTAATCTTAGCCCGATATTATGCTGTCTTTCTTAATTTCAATAATCCTCTCTTTAAAAATGAAAATATTCGCCAAGCCTTAGATTTAGCAATTTCCAGAGAAGAACTAACTAAAGAAATACTACAAGAACAAGCTATTGCCTTAGGCGGGCCAATAACTCCTGGTTTCTTAGGTTCTGGGGCTGAACAAGAATTTAATAAAATACCAGAATATTCCTTAGAAGCAGCTAAGGAACTAATTAATTCTTCAGGATTGGCAAAAGAAGAACCAATTAGCTTTACTCTCTCTTTGCCTCATAATACAGAATTGATTAAAGTAGCTAATTATCTTGTTAATAGTTGGGAGAAGATAGGTTTTTCTGTAGAATTACAAATATTGCCCTTAGCGACTTTGGAAAAAGAAGTTATTCAACCTCGCTCTTATGAAGCTTTTCTTTTTGGAGAAATAGTTGGTCAAAATCCTGACTTATACTCGTTCTGGCATTCATCTCAAATCACTGATCCTGGACTTAATCTCTCTATGTTTCAAAACAAAGAACTAGATAAGTTTTTAGAAATAGCTAGACAAACCTTTAATGAAAAAAAGCGTCTTGAAAACTTAAGCAATATCCAAACGCTTCTCGCAGAAGAAAAGCCAGCAATTTTCTTATACAATCCATTTTATCTTTATCTTTTGCCTCAATCTGTAAAAGGCAATCACATTGAATATGCTAATCTACCTTCAGAAAAATTCACTGATGTAGAAAATTGGTATTTATACTCTAAAAGGGTTTTAAAATAGTTTTTTATAAAGCCCGCCTTGATGGCGAAATTGGTATACGCGCTAGCTTCAGATGCTAGTTCCCATAAGGGATTGGGAGTTCGAATCTCCCTCAAGGCACTAAACAATTTTTAAAATAGTAAAATTAAATAATAAAAAGATGTCTACAAATAAAAAACATCAAAAATTTTCTCATAGAAAAACAAAACAATCCATGGATTCTTTAAAGATTATTCCTTTGGGTGGTTTGGAAGAAATTGGTCGTAATATGACCTTGTTTGAATACCAAAATCAAGTTTTAATTGTTGATATGGGATTACAATTCCCTGATGAAGATATGCCTGGGATTGATTTTATTATTCCTAATATAGAATACTTAACTAAACACCCAGAGAAAAAAATACTAGGAGTTGTTATCACTCATGCTCATTATGATCATATTGGTGCTATTCCTTATCTAATTGACAAGATCAATTATCCACCAATCTTTACTGCTCCCTTAAGCAAAGGAATCATTTTAAAAAGGCAAGAAGATTTTTCTAATTTAAAGAAACTTAATATCCAGGAAACCCATCCAGGGAAGAAATTCACCTTAGGTCCATTTAAGATTACTCCTTTTCACTTAAACCATAATATACCTGACACTCTTGGATTGGCTATAGATAGTCCTGCTGGCTTGATTATGTTTGCTACAGATTTTAAATTTGACCTTCAACCCATTGCAGATAAACCTGCTGATCTCTCACGTATTATTGACTTAGCTTCAAAAGGAACAACTCTCTTAATGGCTGATTCAACTGGAGCTGAAAACCCTGGTCATTCTATCTCTGAAAAAACAATTATGGATAATATGGACCCTGTTTTTAGAGATGCAAAAGGTAGGATTATTTTATCAACTTTTGCCTCACTAATCAGCCGAGCCCAACAAGCAATTTGGCTTTCAGAAAAATACAATCGAAAGGTTGTTATTGAAGGATTTTCTATGAAAACCAATATTGCTATTGCAGAAAAATTAAAATATCTATCAATTAAGAAAGGCACTATTGTTGATTGGAAAACAGCAAGCCGATTAGAGCCAAATAAACTCACTGTTCTTTGTACTGGCGCCCAAGGAGAATCAGAGGCGGTTTTAATGCGAATTGTTAACCGACAACATAAACATCTTAGAATCCAGAAAAAAGATGTTGTGATCTTTTCTTCTTCTGTGGTCCCTGGCAATGAATTGGCTGTTCAAAACTTAAAAGATAATTTAGCTAAACAAGGTGCTAAAATCTATCATTATAAAATGCTTGATATTCACGCTTCAGGCCATGGCTATCAAGAAGATTTAAAAACAATGATTAATTTAGTTAAGCCTAAGTTCTTTATTCCTATCCATGGTCACTATTCAATGTTAAAAGCACATGCAGAATTAGCTGAATCAGTCGGTATTGCTCCTAATAATATTGTATTGGCTATTAATGGCCAGGTAATCGAATTAACAAAAAACAAAATAACAGCCACTCAAAAATTTGTTCCTGCTAATTACATTATGGTTGATGGCTTAGGCGTTGGTGATGTTAAAGAAGTAGTTCTTAGGGCCAGACAAGCTTTAGCTACTGATGGCATTTTTATTATTGTTGCCTTAGTAGATAGAAAAACAGGACTACTTATAAATGATCCTCAAATTACCTCTCAAGGATTTGTCTATATGAAAGAATCAAAAGATTTAATTAATCAAACTAAAAAACTAATTAGGGAAATAGTTAGTTCTTCTACTAGTGGCCATACATTTAATGAAGGATATATTCGTAATAATTTAAGAAATAAAATAGGCCTATTCCTATTTAAGAAAACAGAAAGAAGGCCTATGGTTTTGCCTATTGTAATTGAAGTTTAAACAATTTAACTGTGTTTTGAAAAGTAACTCTCTCAACTTCTTTTTGGGAGAGTTTTTTTATTTGAGCAATTTTCTTAGCCACTTCTCTAACATAAATAGGTTCGTTTCTCTGACCACGATAAGGCACTGGCGCTACATATGGAGCATCAGTTTCAATTAATATCTTTTCCAAAGGTATCATCTCTATTACCCTATCCATTTCTGAAGAATAAGTAATAACTCCTGATAATCCAATCAAAAACCCTTTGTCAATAATCATTTTTGCCTGACTTAAGCTTCCAGTAAAGAAATGAAATACTCCTTGCCCTTTATATTCTTCAGCTTCTAAAATCGACAGGGCTTGTTCATATAGATTACGAACATGTAAACTCAAGGGTAATTGATATTTTTTAGCTATTTGAATTTGTTTTTTAAATTCTTTTTTTTGTGCTTCTTGATATTTCTCTTGGTCTTTTTTTGAAAAATCCTTTAAGTAAGAATAATCTAAACCACATTCCCCAATTGCCACTACCTTGGGCTCTTGTAAAAGAATTTCAAAATTCTGATCAAAAACTTCTGGATCTTTAAATTCTGAATCAAAGTCAATTTTATTTAATTCATTTTTATCTACTTTCATTGGACCAGTATGGCTTGGATGTAAACCTACTGTGGCCCAACAATTTTCATATTGTTTAGCAATAGCTACTGCTTTCTTAGAAGTTTCTAAACAAGTTCCAACATTAATAACAAAAACATTCTCTTGTTTGTTTTTTTCTATTATTTGCTCTAAATCCTTGTCAAAAGCAGCTAAATTCAAATGAGTATGTGAATCAAATATCATAATATTACAGAAGTTGTTTCTGAGGAATAAAAGAAGCTAAGCGACCACTCTGAATATCTCTTAGTAACTCAACTATGGCTGCAGCTAAGGGAATAGCAATAATAATTCCTGCAATCCCTGCTGTTTTGCCTCCAATTAATAAAGCAATAATAATTATCAAAGGATTTAACTTCATTGTCTTAGCTCTTAATAAAGGAGCAATAAAGCTTTCTATAGCTTGAATAACCATAAAAATAATTAAAGCAGTAATGCCTAAGAAAAAGCTTTGATTAAATCCAATTAAGGTTGCTATTAGCCCAATAATGATTGGGCCGATATAAGGAATAAAATCAAATAAAGCAGTTAAGGTAGCTAATAATTCAGCCTGGGGTATGCCTAAAATCTTAAAACTGATAAAAACCAAACTACCAACAAAACAACTTAAGATTAGCTGAGTAAAAAACCAATTACAAACCTTTCCTCGTGTTTTTCTCCAAAGTTCAATAACATAATTTTCATAAATCTTTGGAAAAATTAAAGAAATTGTTTTTTCTATTCCTTGTTTTTCTGTATTAATAAAAAAAGAAAACAATAAAACAGAAAAAGCAGTAAAAGCTCCACCAAGAACCTTAATTAATAAACCAACAGATTGGTTTAAAAATTCAAATAAATGACCTTGGGAAATACCTGTTAAGCTTAACCAATTTTCTACTGAAGATTCTGGTAATTGCCATTCTTGCCATAATCGAAATAAAGACTCTTTATTTATCTCAGCAGGAATAAGGTTTATAAAATCAAGCATTGATTGGTTTAAGATAGGGATTAACCAAAAAGCCATTAAGCTTAAACCACCTAATAAAGCTAAATACACCATTGAAGTTGCCAACCAACGATTCTTCCATTTTGCCTCTAAATAATCAATAGGTTTTTCAAATAAAGACGCTAAAATAAAACTTAATAAAGCAATGAAAATAATTTGCCTAAAATACCAAGCAGCAATAAAACCTATTAAGATGATATAAAATCTTAAAAAACTTTGCCAAGAAATATCTAGTTTTTGATTCATTTTAAATATAAAGTAATTTTTCTAGTTTTTCCTTATTCTTGTGGGGGCCAATTAAAGCTAAATTTAAAAACTCAGGTTTTAATAAATCTTGAGCTACTTTTTGAATATCAAAAACAGTTATTTCTTTAATTTTCTTTAAATACTGCTCAGGTGTTTCTATTTCTTTTCTTAATAATTCATCATAAGCAAATCCTTCTGCTAAATTATGGATATTTTCTAAACCTAAGGCCACTTTACCATTAATATAATTTTTAGCTTTTTTTAGCTCTTTATTACCTATTTTTTTTGTTTTCAATTTGCCCCATTCTTTTAAAACGACTCTGATTACTTCTTCTAAGCGTTTATTATCTATACCTGCTCTAACAACCCAAAAACCATGACTTGAATAAGTAACCAATGCACTACTGACATAATAAGCCACTCCTAATTTATCTCTGATAGCTTGAAAAAGCATTCCAGACATTCCCCCATCTAAAATAGTATCTAAAACTTTTAAAGCATATCTTCTCTTGTCAAAAAAGTTTATGCCCCTTACTCCTAGGGCTAAATGAGTTTGGTCTGTTTTTCTATTTTCTATAAAAACTTGGGGCTTGTTTTGTTTTTCCTTTACCTTTTCTTTTGCTATTCCTTGACCTGGTTTTATATTATGAAAATATTTTTTTACTTTTTTAATAATTTCTTTTTCAGAGAAATTACCACTAATAACAACAATTGTTGATTCTGCCCTATATTGAGATTCCCTGTATTTAATAAAGTCTTTTTTTTGAAAGTTTATAATGTTTTCCTTTGGGCCTAAGATAGAACGACCTATGGATTGGTTACCATATAATAATCTCCCCCAATGATTCCAAACATATCTTCTGGGTTCATCTTTACGCATATTAATTTCTTCAATAATAACCCCTTTTTCTTTTTTTATTTCTTGAGCTGGAAATTGAGAATTTAAGAAAATATCTGAAACTACATCTAAAGCTATATCTTTGTTTTGCTTTGCTACTTTAGCATAATAGCCTGTATATTCAGAACCAGTAAAAGCATTATAAGAGCCACCAATAGAATCTAGTTCTTTGGTAATGGCAAAATTTGAAGGACGTTTTTTAGTACCTTTAAAACACATATGCTCTAAGAAGTGAGAAATACCATTATTCTCTTTGCTTTCAAAATCACTACCTGTGTTTATCAAAACCATGGCTCGAAAAGAAAGTGCCTCTTTAGAAGGAACTGTAAGCACTTTTAAACCATTGTTGAATTTTGTTAATTTAAACTTATGCATTGTTTAATTTTTCTTTTATATATTGGGCAATATCTGAAGATTTAATCCTTTCTTGTTTCATTGTATCCCGATCACGAATAGTAACTGTATCATCATCTAAGGTCTGATAATCAATGGTAATGCACCAAGGAGTGCCAATTTCATCTTGACGGCGATATCTTTTCCCAATATTTCCAATATCATCCCAGAGAGTCATAAATTCTGGCTTTAAAGTATTAAAAACACTTTTTGCTTTTTTAGTTAATTCAGGTTTATTAGCTACTAAAGGAAAAACCGCTGCCTTATATGGCGCTAACACTGGTTTCATTTTCAAAAACACTCTCTTGTCTTTATTAACCATTTCTTCTCTGTAACTTTCTGCTAAAACAGAAAGGAAAGTCCTTTGTAAACCACCAGAACATTCAATAATATATGGAACATATCTTTTCTTTGTTTGAGGATCAAAATAATCAAGAGTTTTACCAGAAAACTTACCATGCTGAGTTAAGTCATAATCAGAACGATGATGCACCCCTTCTAGCTCTTCAAAATCATTAAAGAATTTATATTCAATATCCCAAGCATCTTTTGCATAAAAAATTCTTTCTTCTGGGGTATGTTGTCTCCAACGTAATCTTTCTTTATTTAAACCAATATCTTCTAAATACCAATCTAATCTAATTTTTTTCCATTCTTCATATACCTTATCTGCATTTTCTGGAGCACAGAAATATTGAATATCCATTTGTTCAAATTCTCGAACCTTAAACAAGAATTTTCCTAAAGTAATTTCATTACGAAAAGCCTTGCCTATTTGCCCTATACCAAAAGGAATTTGTGCAGCCATTGTATCTCTAACTGGTAGATAATCAAGATAAATATTTTGACAAGATTCTCCTTTAAGATATACCTTCATTTTTTCTCCAGCCACTGCCCCAACCTCAGTTGCCATTAAAAGATTAAATTCTTTTACCGTTGGTATTAATTCTCCCTTACAATCAGGACAAGCTAAACTACCTTGTTTTAAAATCTCCCATTCTCCTGTTTGATTATCCTTTTCTAATACCCAGCCTTCAAGATTGTCAGCCCGAAATCTTTTTTTACAAACTGGACACTGAATTAAGGGATCAGTAAAGGCAACTGTATGACCACTAGCCTCCCATGCTTTTGGATGCATTAGAATAGACCCATCAATTAAATAAATATCATCTCTTTCCTGAATCATTTTTTTTATCCAAAGGTCACGAATATTTTTAGCTAAAAGCGAACCCAAGGGACCAAAATCATAAACATTAGCTAGGCCACCATAAATCTCAGATGAGAGATAAACAAAACCTCTTCTTTTACATAAAGAAATGATTTTTTCCATTAAATCACTTTGATTCATTTTATTTATTCTTTATTATTATTTTCTCTACAACCCGACAATGCCTTCATTTGGCAATACGGTTTTATCAGTCAACTCAATAGATTTAACTGCTGGATAATTTAAATTAATATTTTTTCCAGTAAAAGCATCTAAGGCTGTAAAAGTTGTTTTTTCTATTAAATCTATTGCCTGATTAATATGTGCTGTTGAAGGAGTAACTTTTATTTGAAAGATAAGTTCTTGAGCTTTAGTAATAATTCCTGAACCAGCTGGAATAGTATCAATTTGCCAAGAAAGCTCACGAGTTAAAGGATCATATACTGGACGATTGGAACCATAATTACCACTAATTTGACTGGTGAATTCCACCCAGAGAGGTAAGGTCGTGCGGATTTTTACATCTCTTAAAGAATTAAAGCTATTTAATACTTTCCAATGAATCGTAAAATCAGTAGCATTATTAGCTCTTAAAGGCAAACTACCAGTATTTGCTATCTGCGAAGGAGCATCACGAAAATAGCTTTCGATCACTAAATTACTACCAGTATTAATTTTAATAGTATTTAAAGTTGCTGCTCGGGGTAACTCACTCACCTCTAGCTGTTCTGGCACATTAGAGCTTTTAATTAGTGTTTGTATTTCTAAAATTACATTTTTTTGAACTGCGCTTGTCATTGGCCAATCTTTTTTTAATCCTATTGAAAACTCTAAGGTTCCTTTTTCTCCTGGATTAAGAGAATAAAGTGGTGCCACTTTTGCCCCAGACCAGATCAATGTATTAGTTTTTGATAAAAATGTTGCCTTTGGAGCCTTTAAAGTTGATAAATCAAAAGCCTCACCTTTTAATACTACTTCAACATCTAAATTCCTTAAGGTAGCAGAATAATTATTTTGATAATCTATGACAACTTCTAAGGTTTCTCCTAGATCAGCATTGTAATTAATTTGACTATTAACCAAAGAAGAAATAGCTAAAGGATTCTTAATTACTGTTAAGAAACTTTCAGCTTTGCTTAAAGGGAGAAAAACTCCATCTTTTACCATGCCTAAGTTTAAAATTATTCTTTTTGTTTCTCCAGCTTGTCCAGTCATAAATCCTTTGACAAGAACCTTGCCTTGACTGGCTGGATATAATTCCCCTAATATCCATCGATTATCCCCTGTGGTAGAAATTTCAGGAGTAGATTCTTGAAAAATAAAACCTGTAGGCCACTCCACTCGTACTTCAACATTATCAAAGGTATAGCTAGAAAGATTTTCCCAATTAATTTCTAAAGGAAAAACTTGCTCGGCAAAAACCTGACTTAAAGTAACAGCCTCTAATCTAAAAGAAGAGCCAGAAATCAAAACAGATTTAGCAGCTTTCTTTTCAAAAATAGAACTAATTCCTTTTGAGCGATAAGCAAGAACTGCTTCAATTTTTTTTAATGTTTTTGATTCTCCAGTAATTAATAAGCTAATTTCTTTTTTATCCATTGCTAATGAATCTATTTCTTCTAGCTTTAAAGTAAGGACTTTTTCTTTAGGATTATCAACAGCAAACACACCTTCAGGTAATTTTATCTTTATCTCTGCTTCTTCAAGCTTTACCCGGGACTTATTTTCGACTATTAAAGAAAATTCCTTTACTTCACCAGATTTAGCCTCATCAGTTCCAGAAAAAATAAAATCCACTCCTCCTCTATTAAAAAATCCCCAGAATAGATAACCAATGATTAATATTAAAATTGTAATAACGACGCCTCCCCAAAAAGTTTTAAAAAATGTTTTAATCTCCATAAATTTAAAATATTTAAAGATTATGAACTTATTATATCTGATTTTATGGCTAAAGTAAATTCATCTAAAAACCGCTTGAGGTATTTTTTTTCTTTTAAAACCTCATTAACTTGAGAACGGCGCAAGAATTGTTGTAAAGAAGAATTAAATAACAAATTCAAAATTCTTTTTTGTTGTGTACTTATTGACCAATCTTGTTCTTGATGATGCTGAAGACAAACAATACCCTTTTTTTGAAAACTAAAAAACTTGTTATTAATTGTTTTCCCACACTCAACACAACCTTCTAAAAATGGAAACAAGCCTAAGATTTCTAAAAACTTAGCATTAAAATAAAGCCAAAGAAAATCAGCAATTTCAGGAAATTTATCAAAATTCTCTTCTAAAAAATAAAAAGAATCATAAAGAAGTTTCCAGGTTTCTGGCTCAATTTGATTTTCAATTGTAAGCTTATCTACTAAATCTACAATTAAAAAAGAAACTAATAAAGGTTTTTTCTTTTTTTTAATTACTGGAAAAGAAAATTTCTCCAAGGCACTAATGAGGCGAGGTTTTTTAGATACTGTAAATTGTATCTCTACTAATGAAGGTACTTCTAAATGACCAGGTAATTTTGCATTTATTTTTCTAGCCCCTGGAGTTAATAAATTTATTTTACCAAATTTCTGAGTATAGAAAGTATAATTTCGATCATGCTCTCTAACTGGTTCTTGCTTTAAAACAAAAGCTAACGTTGTGTAATATTCCATAATATTAAAATTGAGTTTTTATCCTTCAGATAGTATACAAAATAAAGGGCTTTGCCTTCAAGAGAGAATTTAGATATAATAATAAAGCCCCTAACCCCCTGTAGTTTAATGGATAAAATGCGGGATTGCGGATCCCGTGATCGAGGTTCGACTCCTCGCAGGGGGACTTATGAATTCTGTTATCAAATTTTCTGATTCAGTTTCTAAAATACGCGGCATTGGACCGCGTTATTTAAAATATTTGGAAAAGCTAGGTATTAAAACTATTAAAGACTTGCTTTGGTATTTTCCTTTTCGTTATGAAGATTTTGCTAAGATTAAAAAGATTAATGAATTAGAGCCAGATATTAAAACCTCTATTAGGGGGGTTGTAAAGAAAATGGATATTAGGCGCAGTTTTCGAAAAAAAATGTTTATCTTAGAAGCCTTAATAGAAGATGAAACAGGAGAAATTACTGCTATCTGGTTTAATCAACCTTATTTAAAAAAGAATATTCCTATTGGGTCTATTGTTTCCTTATCAGGAAAAATAACCCAAAAAGGAAAAAAATTCATTATCTCTAGCCCAGCTTATGAAGTAATTTCTTTTTCAACAACAAATAAAACTCTTCCTAAAGAAACTTTACATACAGGACGCTTAGTTCCTGTTTATTCAGAAACCCAAGGATTAAGCTCTAGGGCATTGCGTTATTTTATAAAACCATTGTTAAAAACAACTATTAGTCTTAAAGAACCCATACCAGATTTCTTAATTGAAAAATATAAATTAATGAATTTACCACAAGCTCTTCAGCAAATTCATTTTCCTTCTTCTTTGTTTTTAGCTCAAAAAGCTAAGGAAAGATTTATCTTTGAATCACTCTTGCTTTCCCAGATTTTCCTTTTAAAAAACAAAAAGAAAAACTCTCTCTTAAAAGCTCCGCAAATTAACTTGGATGTTCCTTTGCTTCAAAAGTTTGTAAAATCCCTGCCTTTTACCCTAACTGATTGTCAAAAAAAAACTATTTGGGAAATAGCTAAGAATTTAAATCAAAGCCCAATGAATCGTCTTTTGGAAGGAGAAGTTGGTTCAGGAAAAACTATTGTTGCCATGAGTGCAGCTCTATTAGCCATAAAATCAAATTATCAAGTAGCTTTAATGGCACCAACTGAAATTTTAGCCCAACAACATTATAATAAATTCAAAAGCTTTCTATCTCCTTTTAATTTAAAAATTGCTTTACTTACTTCTTCAAAAGCTAAAATCTATGACAATGAATTAGAAGGTAATATTTCAAAAAAAGCTCTTTATAAAGTAATTTCTTCTCCTATTATAGATGTTCCTGTTATTACTATTGGTACTCATGCTTTAATTCAAAAAAATGTTCGTTTTAGCCGCTTAGGCCTAATAATTGTTGATGAACAACATCGTTTTGGAGTTGAGCAAAGAAAGAAGCTCATTTCAAAAAATGATAATCAAAAAGAAATTCCTCATCTCTTGTCAATGACAGCCACTCCAATTCCTCGCACCCTAGCTTTAGCTTTTTACGGTGACTTAGATCTTTCTGTTTTGGATGAATTACCAAAAGAAAGAAAGAAAATCATCACTCAAATTATCACTGAGAAAAATAAAAATAAAGTTTATGAATTTATTCGCCAGGAAATAAAAAAAGGGCGCCAAGCTTTTGTTATTTGCCCTCGAATTGAAGAAACTGAAAATTCAGATGTAAAAGCAAAAGACCTTCTTGATTTATCTACAAAACTAAATTATGAAGTTAAAGCAGTTAAAAAAGAACATCAAAAATTAAGCCAGGATATTTTTCCTGATTTAAAAGTTGGAATGCTTCATGGGAAAATGTTACCAAAAGAAAAAGAAAAAATTATGCAAGACTTTATTAAAAACAAAACTAATATTCTAGTTTCTACTTCTGTTATTGAAGTAGGTATCGATATTCCTAATGCTTCAATTATGATTATCGAAGGTGCTGAGCATTTTGGTCTAGCTCAACTTCATCAATTTAGGGGACGCATTGGTAGGTCTATTCACCAATCCTATTGCTTTATTTTCACAGAAACTCCTTATCAACAAACTGCTAAACGTTTAAAAATTTTAGAAAAATGTCATGATGGATTTCGCTTAGCAGAAATGGACTTATCTCTAAGAGGCCCAGGTGAATTCTTAGGCACCAAACAATCAGGTATCCCAGATTTGGTCATGAGCTCTCTTCTTAATAAAGAATTTATAGAAAAAATCCATCAAGAAGCAAAAGAAATCTTAAAACAAGATTTTTCATTAAAAAAATGGCCTTTATTATTAGCCAATTTTCAAGATTTTTCTAAAAAGACTCCTCAACAATAAATTAGCATTCTAATTCTGCAGTTAATTCTTCTTTTTTTCCTTGACGCCAATAGGAAATTTTTACTTTATCCCCAGCTTTAGAATTAATAAATGACTGAGCTAGATTAAATTTCTTATCTACTTTTTTCCCATTAATTTCTAATATAATATCTCCTTCTTTTAATCCTATTTTTTCAGCTAAGCCACCTGAAATAATCCCTCCATAACCAGGAATACTCTCGTATACAATAAAAGCACCATAATCAAAAGGCAAACAATGCAATTCTTTCATTTCTTCATCAACTAAGAAATATCTTACCCCTAGACTAGGACGACATATTTTTCCGTATTTTTTAATATCTGTCAAAATATTCTTAGCTTCGTTTATTGGAATAGCAAACCCTATATTTTCAACTCCTAAGATAACCGCTGCGCAAATACCAATAACTTTTCCCTTTAGATCAATTAAAGGACCGCCTGAATTGCCAGGATTAATAGCGGCGTCTGTTTGAATTAATCCTGAAAATTCCTGAACTTTCTCCTCACCTTCAGTTTTAATTTGCCGAGATAATCCAGAAACAATCCCTCGAGAAACAGTGTCTTGAAATTCTCCTAAGACATTACCAATAGCAATTACTGTTTGCCCTAAAAGTAATTTAGAAGAGTCACCTAATTTCAAATAAGGAAACTTTTCTTTTGGAGAATCTATCTTCAAAATAGCAATATCAGTTACCTTATCTCGTGCTAGTATTTCACAAGAGTAAGTTTTATTCTGCCAAACAACTGTATAAGAAGCTTCTTCATCTTCTACAATATGGCGATTAGTGAGAATATATCCATCTGCTGTTATAAAAAAACCAGAACAACCTCCAACATTAACCATTCCTTTTTCATCTTGTACTAAACCTTGAGTTAATTCAACTCCTATTTCTTCTGTTACTTTTGAAAGCTCTTTGGAAACTAAAACCGCAACGATTGAAGGCGTTGATTTCTTAACTACTTGGATAATTTTTTTTGATTCAAAAAAAAACATTATTTTTCAGTGCGCGGGAGAGGAGTCGAACCTCCACGTCCTTACGGACACATCCACCTCAAGGATGCGTGTCTGCCATTTCACCACCCGCGCTTGAAAAACTTACTTGACTCTTTCTTTGAGTTTAGCACGAATTTCTTTTTGGGATTTATCTCTAAGAAAATACATCTTCGCTCTGCGTACTCGGGCCGCGCTTATTAATTCAACTTTTTTTATATGAGGCGAAGCAATTGGAATAACCCATTCCACTCCTACCTCACTGGCTGTTCTTCTAATAGTAATAGTAGCTCCAGCTTCTTTGCCATGCTTGCGAGCAATAACTAAACCCTCTATTTGTTGGGTTTTTTCTTTATCGCTATCTTTTGTTTTTTTTGATTTTGCTTTATCAAAAGCTGGAACTTTTTGGAAAATCCTTACTGTCATTCCAGGCTTTACTTCTTCTATATTTATATTTGTCATTTTAATAATTTAAAAGTATCTGTAATACTTTAGCATAAATAGGGGCCTTTAAGCAACTTTTTTAGAGGTTTTGCTTAATTGATTTAAAAACTCTTTTAATTCTTGAGGTAGGGATGTTTTAATTACAAGGTTCTCTCCAGTAGGAGAAATAAAAGAAACTTCTTGAGCATGAAGAAAGTGATATGATAAATTAAAATTATCAGATTTCTTAAACTTGCCATATAGCTTATCACCAACAACAGGAAAACCAATGCTTGCTAAATGAACCCTGATTTGATGAGTTCTGCCTGTTTCTGGCATGATTTCTAAAAGAGTAAATCCTTTAAATCTTTCTAAGACCTGATATTTAGTAAGCGCTGCCTTAGCTTTTCTCTCTTCTGTTTTATTTACAACTACCTTTTGTTTTACTGTTGATTTTTTAGAACGAGTCAAAGGAAAATCTATCTCTCCTTTTGATTGCTTTAATTCACCCTTAACTAAAGCAACATATCTTTTCTTAACCTTTCTCTGCTTAAAAAGATTTTTCAAATAAAAAAAAGAATTATTATTTTTAGCAATAATTAAAACTCCAGCAGTGTCTTTATCCAGACGATGGACAATACCAGGCCTTAACTTATCTTCACCTACTTGAGAGATAAAAGGATATTTACCTATTAACCAACTGGCTATAGA
This sequence comes from Minisyncoccota bacterium, assembly GCA_028695015.1. Lineage (GTDB taxonomy): Bacteria > Patescibacteriota > Minisyncoccia > UBA6257 > UBA6257 > JAQTTC01. Next base: position 279,938 of record JAQVJR010000001.1, on the reverse strand, counting down.
AGGAGAATTAAGATTACTAAGAGAAGCATGGGTTAAAACTCCTGCTGGCTTATCTATTACTAATAAATCATTGTTTTCATACAAGATCTTTGGCTCTAAGCTCAAAGATAATGGTTTTAAAACAGGTGCTTCTTTGTTTTTTTGAATAACAGAATCATCTAAATAAATTTCCTCTCCTCCTTTTAATAAAAGACTGGGCTTGATCTTTTCTTTATCTTTGATTTTAATCTTCCCTTGCTTAATTAAAAAAACAATTTTCTCTCTAGAAATATCTTTGATTACTTCTTTTAAGTATTTATCCAAGCGCACAGGCTTAGGAATTTGTTCAACAATGATTTTTCTCATATAAACCTGTTATTTAAATTAACGACAAACAATGTCGTTAATTTCTAATCCTTAATCTTAGGGTGGGCGGTAGAGGACTCGAACCCCTGACCTCATACACGTCAAGTACGCGCTCTAACCAACTGAGCTAACCGCCCATGGTGGGCGTAGATGGAATTGAACCATCGACCTCCACTTTATAAGAGTGGCGCTCTAACCACTGAGCTATACGCCCTTTTACTATTTTATAAGATCTTCAAATTCTTCCTTTTCTAAGGTTTCTTTTTTAATTAATTCCTGAGTAACTAATTCTAATTTATTGATATTTTTTTTCAATAATTTTTTAGTTTTCTGATAGCATTTATTTATAATACCCAAAACTTCTTTATCTATCTTGGCTGCTGTTTCTTCTGAGTAATTTTTCTCTGTGGCTATTTCCCTACCTAAAAAGACAAGTTCTTCTGTTTCACCAAAAGAAATTGGACCCAGTTTCTTGCTCATCCCATATTTAGTTACTAAACTTCTAGCAATGTCTGTTACTTCTCTTAAATCATTAGCAGCGCCTGTAGAAACATCTTTAAATTTGATTTCTTCTGCTACATAACCTCCTAGAAGAGCACAAAGATCATTTAAGAATTCTGAGTAGGTTTTCATGTATTTTTCTTCTGTAGGCATTCTCATTGTATAACCAGCTGCTCTACCACGTGCAATAATAGAAATCTTTCTAACTAAAACAGTGCCTGGAAGTAAAGCTGTAATTAGAGCATGTCCTGCTTCATGATAAGCAGTGATTTCTTTTTCTTTTTTTGTTAAAAGACGACTTTTTCTTTCTGGGCCTAAGATGACTTTTTCTATTGAATCTAATAATTCTTGCTGGCTAATATTTTTTTTATTTCTTCTTGCTGCTAAAATTGCTGCTTCATTAACTAAGTTTGCTAAATCAGCACCAGAAAAACCAGGTGTTCTTTCAGCTATCTCTCTTAAATCTACGCTCAAATCTAATGTTTTACCCCGACTATGAATTTTTAATATTTCTTCCCGGTCATTAATGCTTGGCATATCTAAAATCACTCGCCTGTCAAAACGACCTGGCCTTAATAAAGCTGGATCTAAAACATCTGGCCTATTAGTTGCTGCAATAACAATTATCTTTGTATCTCTATCAAAACCATCCATTTCTACTAAGATTTGATTTAAAGTCTGCTCTCTTTCATCATGCCCACCACCAACTCCAGCGCCCCTAATTCTCCCAATTGCGTCTATCTCATCAATGAATAAGATAGAAGGAGCTGCTTTTTTAGCAGTAGCAAATGTATCTCTAACACGACTAGCTCCAACCCCAACAAACATTTCTACAAATTCAGAACCAGAAATATGGAAAAAAGGAACTCTGGCTTCACCAGCCACAGCTCTGGCTAATAAAGTTTTCCCTGAGCCTGGTGGCCCCATTAAAAGAACTCCTCTGGGAATTTTAGCACCTAAATCATAAAATTTCTTAGGGGTTTTTAAAAACTCAACCACTTCTTTTAATTCTTCTTTTGCTTCTTTTAAGCCAGCCACATCTTTAAAACTAATACCATCTTTGCTTGGAGCAAATAATTTAATATTTGAACGAGAAAAAGAGAAAATTTGCATTGCCCCTTGATTGGCTCGACGGAAAGAATAAAACAAAAGAAACCCCAAGATAATAACTGGTAATAAAATTGGTAAAATCACTGATAGGAAAAAAGCTAGGCCACCCTCTCCTTTAACTTCAATATTAAGAGCTGATATTTCTTCTGGCAAAAAACCAAAATTCTGAAGAGTTTCAGAAAAAGATACATTAGGCTCTCTTTCAGCAGTAAAAGTTTTTTCTTCATTAAGGACAATTTCAAATTTATTTGGATAAAGAATTACTTCTGTTGGTCGTTCTTCTTTTAAAACCTGAATGGCTTCTGAAAGGCTGATCTTTTCTGGAGTAATAACAAGACCGCTCATTGCAGAAAAGATGAGCGAGAGACTTAAAAAGATAAGAAAAATAAAAACAAAAGATTTTGCTAATTTATTCATAGCAATACCATCTTAACTTAAATTAAACTTAAAAGCAATTTATGGATAAATTGGTTCTGTAGCACCTCCTAAATGAGAAATTGCACTATTTATTGATTCTAAAGATGAAGTCAAAACAAGATATTGGTCAAAAAAAGCATAACTAATAGCTACTTCTTCACCCGAATATGCGAAATAACGAATCTCTGCTCCAGCATTGGTTGTTTCTTGAAATTCTTTAGAATCTCTTTTTGTAGGCACACTAACCAAAAACAAATTTTGAAGATCTTTTAAAATACCTAGATTCTTTTCCCAAGACAAAAATACTGATTTTGCTTCTTCTTTATTTTCTGCACCTATATCAATAATTAAACCAAGTGAAGGATTAACTTCTCCATAATAGGCATAAACTAAATATTTGCGAGCTAAAAGATAAGGATGTAATCTAGCTGGCAATTCAGAAATTAAAGAAAGAACAACCTCTTCATTTGTTAAAGGATCGTTGTGAGTTTTGGGAATAAGAACCTTAAAAGTATTAGGTGAAGCTATCTCAGAAAGAGCTATGTCATGGATAGCTTCTTTTACTATCTCACCAGAGATACTTATATCCACAATAGATTTTTGAAAAGGACCGCTAATTTGAGGGTAAGGTGAATAAGCTATTGTTGTAGTTGTTGTTGTTGGTTCTTCTAATTCTATAGGCAAAACTTCTTTTTCTTTTCTTAACATAGGCCATAAAAAGAAATAGCCTAATAAAATAGCACCAATAACTAAAATCCCAATTATTAATAAAGGAACTAAATTACTTTTCTTAGGAGTTGAAGCTGGGCCTTCTGGTATTTCTTGAAATCCAGTACCAGGCATGTCTGGAGAAAAAGGAGGTGGTGCTATATCTGGCTCTATGCCTGGCATAGTACCTCCTTCAGCTTTAATTCTTTCTAAATCTGATTCTGAAGTTCTAATAAAAACATTTGAAGGAGGTGGTGTAAATTTTGGCTCTGGGTCTTTAGGAAGAGAGCCTTCTAAAGGCTCTGGCTGTTGCTGCCCTGAAAACTCTGGTTGCGGTTGCGGTTGTTGCCCTAAAGGATCAGAAGGCATCTGACCTAATGGCTGCCCTGTAGCTGCAAATTGATCTGGTGCTTGTTGTTGAAATGAATCTGTTTGTCCTCCTGCCAAAGGTTCATAAGGTTGTTGAGGAAATTGACTTGCTCCTGGGTCAAGATTTGTTTGTAAATTAGGAATCCCTTCATCCTCTTTTTTAGGATAATCTTGAGGATAAGTATTTTGATTAAGATTAAAATTTTCAGGCATGTTTTTAAATTATTTAAAATTTTATCAGTGAGTTCTCACCTGTATTTATTATAATATTATGAAAAAGAAAGTCAACCTTAATTGGATCTTTTCTTTCTATCCTTATCCTCTTCTGAATAACGAATATCTTTTAAAGAAAGAGATATCTTTCCATTAGGCTCAACCTTTTTTATTTTTAGATCTAGCTCTTCATCTTGACGAACTATATCTTCTACTTTATTAACATGCCAGGGAGCTAATTCAGAAATATGAAGCAATCCTTCTTTAGTGCCTCCTAAATCTACAATCGCCCCAAAGTCTTTAATTTGAATAACTTTACCTTTTACTACTTCTCCAGCAGTAAATTCCTTGGTAACCTCTTTAATATCTTTAATAGCTGCTTCGGCCTTTTGTTCATCAGGGGCTGTAACAAAAACTGTTCCATCATCTTCAATATCAATGGAAACATCATTATCTTCAATTATTTTATTAATTACTTTACCACCAGGCCCAATAAGACAACCAATTAATTCTTTTTTGATTTTTAAAGTAAATATTCTTGGAGCAAAGGGAGAAAGATTTTCTCTTGGCTCAGGAATTACTTGATTCATTTTTTCTAAGATAAATTCTCTTGCTTTTTTAGCTTTATCTAAAACATCTGCAATAATATCTTCAGTTAATCCTTTTATCTTAACATCCATCTGTAAAGCAGTAATTCCATTTTTAGTACCAGCGGCTTTAAAATCCATATCTCCATAATGATCTTCAGGGCCTTGAATATCAGTTAAGATTTTATACTTTCCTTTTTCATCTATCATCAATCCCATGGCAATGCCAGAAACATGTTCTTTGATTGGGACACCACTAGCCATTAAAGCCAAAGAAGAAGCACAAGTGGCAGCCATTGAAGTTGAGCCATTAGAAGACAATATCTCAGAAACTACCCTTACTGTATAAGGAAATTCTTCTTGTATGGGAATTATGGGAAAAAGAGCTCTTTCTCCTAAAGCACCATGACCAATTTCTCTTCGCCCAGGACCGCGCAAAGGACCAATTTCTCCAACTGAATATGAAGGAAAATTATAATGATGCAAAAATCTTTTTTCACCAGTTACTTCCATTCCCTGCATAAGCAAAACATCACCTGGCGAACCCAAGGTTACTACTGATAAAACATGAGTTTCACCTCTCATAAATAAAGCTGAACCATGAGGTCGAGGTAAAATATCAATTGCCATTTCTAAAGACCTAATTTCATCTAATTTTCTTAAATCAGGTCTTTTTTCATTTTCTAAAACATTTTGATGAATAATCTTGTTTATTTGTTCATCAAGAATTGAATTTAAGTCATTTAAAGATTCTGGTGAAAAATCTTTAGCTTCTAAATATTCTATTAATTCTGTTTTCAATAAATCAAGCTGAGTATTTCTTTCAGTTTTGCTTTTGAGATAGAGAACTGTTTCTAATTTATTTTTTGTAAAACTTTCAATTTCTTTTTCTAGTCCTAAATCCCATTCTTTTATCATTACCTCTTCTTTAGCTACCCCCACTTCATTAATAATCTTTTCTAATTGTTTATTCAAATTTGTAATCTCCTCTTGAGCCATTTTAATTGCCTGCTTAACAATATCTTCAGGCACTTCATCTGCCTCAGCTTCTAGCATATTAATTAAATTATCTGGCCCAGATATAGTAATGCTAAAATCAGATTTTTCTCTTTCTTCATATTCAGCATTTATTATAAAGCCATTTTCTTTTGACCAACTTATTCTAGTAGCAGCTACTGGTCCTTGCCAGGGAATATTAGAAACACCCAGGGCCAAGGAAGCAGCAATAATGCCTAAAATATCAGGGTCATTTTTTTCATCAATAGAAAGACAAGTCACTACTACTTGCACCTCTCTTCTCATTTGCTGAGAAAAAAGAGGCCTAATAGTTCTATCTATTAAACGGCCATTTAAAATAGCTATTTCAGAAGGCCGTGATTCTCTTCTAACAAAACGACTGCCATAAATCTTACCCACTGCATAATATTTTTCTTCATAATCAACCATTAAAGGAAAAAAACCTAAATCTGCCTTGTCTTCAGTTCCCATTACTGCAGAAGCCAGAACAATGGTTTCACCCATTTTTACCATAACTGAACCATTAGCTTGTTCAACCAAATTAGAAAATTCAATATTTATTGTTTTATCTCCTGCTTTTACAGAAAACTGTTTTTTAATTATTGCCATATATCTTAAAAATCTTTATTCAATTATTTACTTTTTAATGTTGTTTTAATGATTTTTGGTATTTTCTTATAAAAACCTTCTTTTTTAGAAGGAGTTAAAAGAAAATAATCTGATTTTGAATCTAAATCTAAATATTCATCAACAATTTCTTTTAAATGAAATGAGGTTGTCTTACCAAAAGCCATAACTTGAACATATTTACCCAAGGCTCGTAAATATTCTACTAAAGGAATAAAATCACCATCACCAGTTATTAAAACAAAAGCATCTATATTAGAAGCCAATCTAACAGCATCAATGGCGAAGCCTACATCCCAATCTCCTTTTTTTGTCCCATCAGGGTAAACCTGAAGATCCTTAACTCTTACCTCTATGCCTGATTTTTCTAAAGCATCAAAAAAAGAAGCCTCGCCTGGCTCATCTGCTTTTGCTACATAAGCAATTGCTCTGATTAATTGACGACCAGATACAGCTTCTAAAAGAAGATTTTTAAAATTTACTCGCGCCCCATAAAGATTCTTTGCAGAATGATAAAGATTTTGCACATCAATCAAAACCACTACTCGTTGATTTTTATTCCTGATTGTCATAAAAAATATTTTTAAAATTACTATCAAACAGCATTTATTTTAGCTCTAGCTTTTTTACAATTTTATTATAACGACGAACTGAGGTTTTTTTTAGATAAGAAAGAAGCCTTCTTCTTTCAGAAATCATGCTTAAAAGACCTCTCCTTGAATGATAGTCTTTGGCGTGTTCTTTTAAATGCTTGCTTAGTAATTGTATTTTTTTTGTTAATAAAGCTATCTGCACTTCAGGAGAACCTGTATCTTTTTTATGAGTAGCAAACTCTTTAATAACTTTTTCTTTTTGTTTTGTGTTTAACATATCTCTGTATTTTTATATTATCACAATCCCTTAATAAAATCAATCTTGAACTTTAAAACCTCTCATTGAGAGGTTTTTGCAATTTAATTCATCTTTTTTTATTTTTAAGCTCAAGTTTAAATTTTAAATCTGATTAATGAAATGCGGAGGGTGTGGGATTCGAACCCACGGGTCGCTTTTAGACGACCACGGTTTAGCAAACCGCTGCTTTGGACCGCTCAGCCAACCCTCCTTAAGATATAATTTATATTAAGTTTATCTAAAAGTAATTCAAAAAGCAACTTTTGAATAAAAAAACGGATTTAAAAAATAAATTTATTACAAAATTTAAAATTTAAACTTGGATTTGAAAACTTGACAAATAATCATAGTATGATAAAATAAAGTCAGTTATCTCCCAAAAAGGGAGTTTTTTAATACGCAAACTAACAAAAATCATGAATAATAGTGATGAATCGTCTAAAATAGGCTTATTAGCTATTATCTTATTCTTTAGTCTAATAAGCTTCTGGCCAAGATTTTTAGTTGAAGGTTCTCCTTTTATGACTATTCAACAAGGCATAAATGAACCAATCCAACAAGATCTTGAAACAAACAATCTTGCAAAAGAAGAAATTGATCCTTATTACATCTCTAATAATACTTTCTTTACTCCAATTAATACTCCAGTATTAATTCAAGTTAAAAAAGTATATGCCACAGCCTATTCTTCAACTCCAGACCAAACAGACGGTGATCCTTTTATCACTGCTTCTGGTGCTCATGTTTATGATGGAGTTTTAGCTGCTAATTTCTTATCTTTTAATACTAAGGTAAGAATTCCAGAAATCTTTGGTGATAAGATATTTATAGTTGAAGACAGGATGAATTCACGATTTGGAGATGATAGAGTTGATATCTGGTTTCCAGATAGAGCCTCAGCTCAAGAATTTGGAATCCAAGAAACCACAATTGAGATTTTAAATTATTAATTAAATCAGGAAAACAAAAACCCGGCAAAAGCCGGGTTTTTTTAGTGCCCAGGGTGGGACTCGAACCCACAAGCTTATACAAGCCAAGGATTTTAAGTCCTTTGCGTATACCGATTCCGCCACCTGGGCTTTTTATATCTTAATAATTAAGGTAAAGAATACGTAAATTTTCTAGGAATTATATATTTTCTTCTTGAGGCGCGGGAGGGAATCGAACCCTCGCATCGAGGTTTTGCAGACCCCAGCGTTTCCACTTCGCCACCGCGCCACAAGTTTATCTTATTAAATTTTTCTAAAAAATACAAGTTGATCTGTTTCTTCTATGGTTTTTGAACAAGAAACTAAAAGCCCACATTCTTCTCCTGTTTTAACTTCTGGAGCCTCTATTCGATTTTTTTGTAAATTTAAGATTCTTCCTTGAGCTATTGTTTCTTCATTACGAACTAAGAAAAAAGTATTTTTGCCTTGAGCTTTACCTTCTATTATCTTGCCACCAATTAATTGATTGCCTTTGATAGGATTAAAAATAGCTAAAACTTCTAATTTACCAAGAATTTCTTCTGTAGGTTTTTCTATAAATTTATTTTTTATTATTTCTTCTATTTTATCTTTAATCTCATAAATAATATCCCCTTCAATTAAATACAAATTATCTCTTGTTAATAATAAATTACTAATCTCAGGTTTTCTTTTAACTCGAAAACCAATAATTAAAGCATTTTTAGAAGGAATTAATTTAAAATCATTTTCAGATATATCACCAACTTCATTTTTAAAAAGCAAGAAAAGCCATTTATTATCTATACCAATTTGTTTTATAATTTCCTCCAAAGCTTCGCCTGAGCCAACCATATCACTTTTTATAATTAAAGGAATTTCAATTTCAGAATCTTTATCACCCAATTCTTTAATAATCAGGCTAGATGCTTTAATAGGCTCTAATATTTCTACTTCTGTTTTTCCTGCGTAAAAGATTTCACCAACTGGAGCCAATCCTTCAAGCCCTACCACTCTTACTGGTGCAGAAAAGGTTGCTTTTGTTATGGGTTTCCCTTTAAAGTTTTCTAATATTTTTACTTTACCTGAAACATTTCCTACTATGATTTCATCCCTTAAGTAAAGAGTACCATCAGTGATAACCAAACTGGCTGTATTGCCTCTAAAACGATCCAGATGAGATTCTATTACAATGCCTGAGGCTGCATTATTAGGATTGGCTTTTAGTTCTTGCATTTCTGATAAAAGAATCACTAATTCTAAAAGCTCATCAACCCCTTCTCCAGTTTTTGAAGAAACTCCAACACAAGGCACATCTCCGCCACGCCCTTCTAGCAAAATACCTAATTCACTTAATTCATTTTTAACTTTTTCTAAATTAGCTGTAGGTTTGTCTATTTTAGTTAAAGCAACAATAAAAGGAATTTCTGCATTTTTAATAATATCAAAAGATTCTTTTGTTTGTAATTTAATACCTTCTTCTGCAGCAACAACTAGAATTGCAATATCAGCAACCTTAGCTCCACGAGAACGAATCTTAAAAAAAGCTTCATGTCCTGGAGTGTCAATAAAGGTAATTTTATGTTTATCAACCTCTATCTCATAAGCTCCTATGTGCTGAGTAATTCCTCCTGTTTCTTCATCAACAATCTTTGTTTTTTTAATATAATCTAAAAGACTAGTTTTTCCATGATCAACATGACCCAAAACCACAATAACTGGGGGACGGGAAATTAAGCCTGATTGTATGCCTTTGTTTTTCATAATAAATAAAATAAGCGGAGGAGACAGGACTCGAACCTGCAAGCCCTTACGGGCACCAGTTTTCAAGACTGGCGCATTACCATTCTGCCACTCCTCCAAAATGGTCGTGCCCCTACCAGGATTCGAACCTGGACTAATGGCTTAAGAGGCCACTACTCTGCCGTTGAGTTATAGGGGCATCTGTGCCCTCGGCAGGAGTCGAACCTGCAATCTTCTGTTCCGAAGACAGAAATGTTATCCAGTTACACCACGAGGGCTCATTGAAAAATAGAGTGTTTTGCTCTATGATTAAAGAAGAATCTTTAGTTTTTTAATTATAATGAAAAATCCGTAATTATGCAAATCCCTAAAGAAATTTTAAACATCTTAGAAAAGCTTACTAAAGCTAATTTTGAAGCCTATATTGTTGGTGGCTGTGTCAGAGACCTGCTTATTCATCCTGCTCAAAAACCTAAAGATTGGGATATTGCCACTAATGCCCTACCTGAACAAATTCAAGCAATTTTTCCTGATAGTTTGTATGAGAATAATTTTGGTACCATAGCAGTAAAAACAAGGTCAAAAGACCCAACTTTAAAGATAATAGAAATTACCACTTTCCGAAAAGAAGGAAAATACACTGATAAAAGACATCCGGACAAGATTCAATTTGCAAAAACAATAGAAGAAGATCTTTGCCGTCGTGATTTTACTATTAATGCTATAGCTTTAAGAATTGAAACCTCTAAAAGCCAAAAACCAAAATTTCAAATTATAGATTTATATGATGGACAAAAAGACTTAAAAAACAAGATTATCCGAACAGTTGGAGATCCAGCAAATCGTTTCCAAGAAGATGGATTAAGATTAATGCGAGCTATTCGTTTAGCTTGCGAATTGAATTTTAAAATTGAACCTAAGACTCAAAAAGCTATCAAAGCAAATTCTTCACTTTTGTCTTTTATCTCCAAGGAGAGAATTCGTGATGAATTTATTAAGATTATTAATACTCGACAAGCTGCTCAAGGAGTCTTGTTATTAAAAGAAACTAATCTATTAAAAGAAATCATTCCAGAATTAGAAGAATCAATAGGGGTTACTCAAAATAAACATCATATTTATACTGTTTGGGAACATTTATGGCGTTCTTTGGATTATGCAGCAAAGAAAGATTTTAGTTTAGAAGTGAAATTAGCCAGCTTATTCCATGATATTGGTAAACCTCAGGTTAAGCAGGGCGAGGGAATAGATTCTACTTTTTATAATCATGAATGGGTGGGAACTAAAATCTCAGCTAGAATCTTTAATCGACTAAAATTCCCAAAATCTATTTCAGAAAAAACTCTTAAGCTAATTCGCTACCATCAATTTGTTTATGATCCAGAAATTACTACTGATGCTGCGGTCCGAAGATTATTAGTCAAGGTTGGGAAAGAAAACATCCAAGAATTAGCCCAAGTAAGAGAAGCAGACCGTATTGGTTCTGGATGTCCTAAAGCCTTACCTTTTCGTTTACGCCATTTTCTTTTTCGTGTAGAAAAAGTTTTACAAGAACTAGAAGGAAATCAACCTTCTTTAAAGATTTTAAAAATAAATGGCAATGATCTTATTAAAAACCTAAAACTACAACCAGGACCAAAGATTGGAGCTGTTTTAAGCATTCTCTTAGAAGAAGTCTTGGATGATCCTAAAAAAAACAATAAGAAAGATTTAGAGAAAATTGCTAAACAAATAATAAAATTACCGGAAAAAGAATTGATTAAAAAAAGAAAAATTGCTGAAGAAAAATATCAAAATCTCTTAGAAGAAGAGGAAATAAAAATTAAGAAAAAATACTATGTAAACAACGGGGCGTAGTGCAGAGGCTAACACGCAGCGTTCGGGACGCTGAGATCGTGGGTTCAAATCCCACCACCCCGACTTAATAATATTATGAATTTATTTCAAACAATTATTTTGGGCATCGTGCAAGGAATAACAGAGCTCTTGCCTGTTTCTAGTTCTGGTCACTTAGCTGTTCTTCAAACTATTTGGCAATTACCAGAATCTTCTATTGCCTTTGATATCTTACTGCATTTTGGTACTTTAGGTGCTATCTTAGTAATATTCTACAAAGACATTAAAGCAATTATTATAAATAAAAACTGGAAAATAATTAAACTACTTATTATTGGCACTTTACCAGCTGCAATTTTTGGTTTGCTTTTCAAATCATTTATTGAAACTAAATTTAGTTCTTTAAGATTTATTGGTTTTGCTTTTTTAATAACTGCTCTGTTTCTTTTCTTAACTAGATTTGCAAACAAACTCTCTGAAAAGGATCAACAAAATCAAATTGATATAGAAAATATTTCTTCCCTAGATGCTTTAATAATAGGCATGGCTCAAGCAATAGCGCTATTTCCTGGTATTTCTCGATCTGGAATGACAATTACTGCTGGTTTATTTAGAAAACTAGAACCAAAAACTGCTTATGAGTTTTCTTTTCTTTTAGCAATCCCTGCTATTTTAGGCGCTTTTGTTTTACAAGTACCAAGCCTAATGCAACAAGCACAAAACAATTATCTTCTTTACGCCTTAGGAACTTTAATTGCTTTTATTATTGGAATTATCAGCTTAAAAGTTTTATCCAAGATATTGCAAAAAGGAAAATTCTTTTGGTTTTCTTTTTACTTATTAATCCTTGGTATTTTAATTTTAATTTAAATACTCGTTATAAAAATGCTCAAATCAGAAATTAAAAAATATATTCATCAATCTTTTAAAAAAATAGCTAAAAAGAACAATTGGCCCCTGTTATCTATTAATGACATTCCTTTGGAAACTCCTACTATTCAACAATTTGGAGATTATAGTACTACCATTGCTTTTTTAATCAGCAAAGATATTAAAAAATCTCCTTTAGAAATTGCTGAAATTTTAGTAAAGGAAATGAATTTACTATTACCAAATAAGATATTAAAAATCGAAATAGCCAGAAATGGTTTTATTAATTTTTACCTTAATCCAATATTTATTCAAAAACAATTAGAGAAAATTTTTAAAGATAAAGAATCCTTTGGTTTTTCTAAAAAAGGAAAAAAAGAAAAAATTATTATTGATTATTCATCACCTAATATTGCCAAGCCAATGCATATAGGGCATTTACGTTCAACGATTATCGGTGAATCTTTAGCTAATCTTTATGAATGCTTAGGTTATCAAGTAATTCGCTGGAATTATCTTGGTGATTGGGGAACTCAATTTGGAAAATTAATTGCTGCATATAAACTCTGGGGCAATAAAAAGGAAATCGAAAAAGCGCCTATTACTACCCTTCTTCATCTATACAGAAAATTCCATCAAGAATTAAAAAAGAATCCAGAATTAGAAAAATTTGGCCAACAAGAATTTAAAAAACTAGAACAAGGCAATAAAGAAAATAGAAAAATATGGCTTTGGTTTAAAAAAGAATCTTTAAAAGAATTTGAAAAAATCTATAACCTTTTAAATATTAAATTTGATCTTTTTATTAGTGAGAGTTTTTTTGAGAAAGATCTCCTTCCTTTAATAGATTCCTTGCACAAGAAAGAATTGACCCAAGAAAGCCAAGGAGCCATAATTATTCCTTTAGAAAAATATGGCCTACCTCCAGCCCTGATTCAAAAATCAGATGAAGCTTCTTTATATCTTACTCGTGATTTAGCTTTAATTTCTTATCGTTTTAAAAAATACCAACCAGAAAAAATTCTTTATGTTGTTGGCAATGAACAAGACATGCATTTTAAACAAGTTTTTACTTTAGCAAAAATACTTTTTCCAAAACAAGAAACTGAATTAACTCATGTAAAATTTGGCTTAGTTTTATCAACGGAAAAGAAAAAGTTTTCTACAAGAGAAGGTGAGTTAATTTCCTTAGATCAAGTAATTAATGAAGCAATTGAAAAATCTTTGGATATAGTTAAAAAGAAAAAAACTGACTGGCCATTAAAAAAACAAGAGGAATTGGCTCAAGTTATTGCCCTTGGTGCTTTAAAGTTTAATGACTTAAAATCATTTCGTGCCCTTGATGTTGTTTTTGACTGGGATAAAATGCTTGATTTTTCTGGAAACACTAGTGTTTATCTTCAGTATACTTATGCTCGGATAAATAAAATTCTTGTTAAAGCTAAAAAAACTAAAAACATTAAACCAAATTATTTATTATTAAATAGTTCTTTGGAAATTCAACTTATTAAAAAATTATCTGAATTTCCAGAAATAATAGAATTAAGCGCTGAAAAATATGCACCAAATTATTTAGCTACTTATTTATTATCTCTTGCTGATTTATCTAATCAATACTATGAATCAGTCCCGGTGCTTAAAGAAGAAAATAAAAATCGCCTTCAAGCTCAATTAAATCTTTTACAAATCATTACCCAGGTTTTAAAAAACGGTTTACAAGTATTAGGTATTCAAGTTTTAAAAGAAATTTAGGATTAAAATAAAAGACTTGACAAATATTTTCCATTTGTTATACTGAGAATGCTGTCACTTAGAGAAGCTTGCTTCAATAGGTGGCAGCATTTTTTTATTAAACTTTTAGTATAAGATTATTAAGTAGACTTGACAAATTATAATTTTATAGTTATAATTTGTTTAGCATTTTGACAATTTTAAATATTAAATAAAAAAAAATTAGAAAGAAAGGAATTGAGCTGAAATGAAAAATAAAGCTGTCTTGTTAATAATTATTTTTATTAGCTTGGTTTGTTTAAATGGGTGCTACTGTTGTGGTCCCTGTATTACCTGTCCGTCACCTACCCCTAAATGTAGTTTGACTGTTATTGCCACATATACCAGCAATGTATACGGATATGTATACCTTAATGATCAAAACACTGGCAAATACATCGATTTTGAATATTCTCCAAATATTCGATTCGAAAATTTGCCATGCAACCAGATGGTTAAAGTATACGTAGTAGATAGCGGCCCATGCTTTTCACATGTGCAGCATATCTACTTAAATCCTGGTGGTAATACTTTGTATTTTACATATTGGTAGCAACTTAAACCCGTTCAATAAATGAACGGGTTTTTCATTTAAATACTTATTAACTTACTATTGCCAGTCTTGGTAAAATATGGTATAATTTAAAATATATCGGTTCAGGGATTAATCTTTCTTTGAATTAATCAATTTATTCTATATAATTAAAAAGAGTAAAATATCAATTTTAGAAAAATGTTTAAACGAATAAAAAATTGGTTTTGGCCTACAAAAGAAAATGGTTTTCACCCCGGTATTTTAAGTGATCGGGCTATTTCCATATTTATTCTTTTATTTTTATTAGTCAAGGTTATCTTTAGTTTTAACCTTATTTTAGTAAAACAATCTTCTCTTTTTGCTGATGTAAGCGCTCAGGAAATTTTCCAATTAACCAATGACATTAGAAAACAAAGTGGTTTAGCGCCAGTTTTAGAAAATTCTTTATTAAATCAAGCTGCGAAATACAAAGCAGAAGATATGTTGCAACATTCTTATTTTAGTCATTTTAGTCCTGCAGGAATTTCCCCTTGGTTTTGGATAGACAAAGCTGGATATGATTATTATTATGCAGGAGAGAATTTAGCAATGAATTTCTTAGATAGTGAAGAAGTTATAAAAGGTTGGTTTAATTCTCCTAGCCATCGAGATAATCTTTTAAATAAAAACTATCAGGAAATGGGTATTGCTGTTATCTCTGGTGATTTTAATAAAGAAGGGATTAATAGAATCTTAGTGGTTCAATTATTTGGCACTAAAAAACACCAACCCTCAACGCCAATAGCTTTAGCACAAGAACCAGAAACAATCCCAGAAAAAGAAACTGTGATTCCTCCAGAACAACACATAGAAAAACCTTCTGAGCAAGCTCCTAGTGAAGTTTTAGCTGAACAAGAACAACCAGCCCCTGAAATAACCGAGATTACATCAAGCAAGCCAACTATTCCTGTAGGAACTACTCAAGAAGAAAGCCCTGTTCAACTTGAGCCAGAAATACCAGTGGCAACAGTATTATTAGAACAACAAAATATTTTAAATAAAATAAACAACAATACTAGAAACCAAATAGATATTATTAATAGAATTATCGCTGTTTTCATAATCTCTTTTGGTTTAATAATGTTATTTGGTATTGTCTTGCAAAGACAATCTATTGATATTGGTATTTCTGAATTAGTTCTTAGAAGCTTAATTGTTATTATTTTAGGAATTTCATTTTTCACTTTTCAATTAGAAAGCATTATTGGGAGCTTAATGATTTATTAAAAATGACTACTGATATAAAAATTTCATTATTGGTTTTTTTATTCCTTTTTGTTAGTCTTTTTTTTGTATTTAATGGTAGTGCTTTTCCTGCCTGGCTTAATTATAAATTCCAAGAAACAACTCATCTTTTCCAAAGTGAATTATTTCGTACTCCAAAATTCTTAACTAAGATCCCTGTTGTTGAAGAAAATAGATTAGTTCCTTCTATGGATAATTTTCTTTTTCCTTCTTTTTCTCCAACTGAAATAGAGAATATTGTTTTGCCTTCTATTCCTGAAGAGGCAAATGAAGTAAATATTATTGAATTACCAAAATTCAATATTAAAGCCCCAATCATTACTGTAAAAACTCCTGATTTGGATTTAATTTACAAAGAACTTAAAAAAGGAGTGGTGCTTTATCCAGGATCTACTAATCCTAGCCAAGGCTATTCTATTATTATTGGTCATAGCTCCCAGTATCCATGGGAAAAAGGTAATTATAAATCAGTTTTTTCTTTATTAAATGAATTAGATACTGGTGACCAAATCTATATTTTCTGGGAACAACAACCTTTAGTTTTTGAATTTGTCGATAAGAAAATTTTTATCCCCTGGCCTAAAGGCTCAGAGACCACAGAAACAATCTTTCCACCAAGCAATGAGGAAACAATTCTCGTTCTTCAAAGTTGCTGGCCTGTGGGTGTAGCCTCAAAGCGAGTTGCTGTAAAGATGGTTCTTGTTAAATAATTCTTTATCTGTTATTATTATTAAGCTTTGGCGCTATCGTCTAGTCTGGCCTAGGACACGGGGCCTTCAATCCCGGAACATGGGTTCGAATCCCATTAGCGCCACCTCTTACTGCCAATCATTTTATTATGATAATTTTAGGAATAGAAACTTCTTGTGATGAAACGGCTATTGGTATTTTAGAAGCTAAAAAAACCAAGGCCGGTTTTTTTATTAAGCCCCTAAGTAATGTTATTTCTAGTCAAATTAAAATCCACAAAGAATACGGAGGCGTTGTCCCAATGCTAGCTAGTAGAGAACATGCAAAAAATATTCCTTTTGTTTTAAAAAAATCTTTACAACAAGCCTTTGGTTCTAAAAAAGAATTTTCTAAAATTGATCTTATTGCTGTTACTAAAGGACCAGGCTTAATTCTTTCTTTATTAATTGGTGTTAATTTTGCTAAAACATTAGCTTGGGCTTGGGAAAAACCTATTATGGGTGTTAATCATTTAGAAGGACATTTATTTAGTTTTTTATTACCAGAAAATAATAAAAGCCATAAACTTTCAATTAATGATTATGAGAATATATTCCCTGCTATTTGTCTTTTAGTTTCTGGTGGCCATACTCAATTAGTCCATATTAAAAAATTCGGTAATTATAAAATCATTGGTGAAACCCGAGATGATGCTGCTGGTGAATGTTTTGATAAAGGAGCTCGTATTTTGGGTTTAGAATACCCTGGCGGACCAAATATAGCTAAAATAGCAGAACAAGTTAAAGTAATTGAAAAAATATCAGAACTACAAGATATTTCCCTACCTAGGCCAATGATGCATACCAAAGATTATGATTTTTCTTTTTCTGGATTAAAAACCGCTCTTCTTTATTTAGCTCAAGAGATTAATTTTTCAAATAAAAAAAAGAAATTAGCCTCAATGCTTGCTTTTGAACTTCAAGAAGCTATTACTGATGTTTTAGTAGAGAAAACTCTTAAAGCTGCTCAAGAATTTAAAACAAAATCCATTATTTTAGCTGGAGGAGTTTCAGCTAATTTAAGATTAAGACAAAAATTTGAAAACAAATTAAAAGAGAAAAATTTAGATATTAAATTCCTAACTCCTTTATTGGAATACACTACTGATAATGCTATAATGGTAGCACTTGCCAGCTTTTTCCAATATGTTTATGGCCCAAAAAAAACTTGGGATTGGAAAAAAATTGAAGCAATGGCTAATTTAAGATTATAGGTTAATTTATAAAAATAATTCTGAAACCGTGGATAAGGTTTACGAACATCAAAAAACAGAAAAGAATATCTACCAGCTTTGGGAAAAATCAGGCTTTTTTAATCCTGATAAATTACCTTTTGATAAAAAAAGCAAACCTTTTTGCATTATTATGCCTCCGCCAAACGCTAATGCACCATTACATATTGGCCATGGTGTTTTTGTTACTTTGCAAGATTTGATGATTCGTTTTCAAAGAATGAGAGGCAAAAGAACTCTTTGGCTTCCAGGCACTGATCATGCTGGATTTGAAACCCAAGTAGTTTTTGAAAAAGAATTAGAAAAGCAAGGGAAATCTGGCTTAGAGATGAATCGAGATGAGTTTTATAAAGCAGTTTGGCAATATACGCAAAAAAACAAAAAAATTGTCAGATATCAATTAAAGCTCTTAGGAGCTTCTTGTGATTGGTCTCGGGAAAAATTTACTCTTGATGAGGATATTCAAAAAACTGTTTATCAAACCTTAGAGAAATTGTGGAAAGACGGATTACTCTATCGAGGTAAAAGAATTGTCAATTATTGCCCTAAGCATAAAACCGCTTTTTCTGAATTAGAAGTTAAATATCAAGAACAAAAAGATTTTCTCTATTTTGTAAGATACAAATTAAAAGAAGAAAGAAACAAATGGATTACTGTGGCTACTACCAGACCAGAAACTATTCCTGGAGACACAGCTATAGCCGTTAATCCTAAGGATAATAGATATAAAAAATTAATTAATAAAGTTGTTATCGAACCAATCACTAAAAGAGAAATTCCTATAATTGCTGATAAGGATGTTGAAATTGATTTTGGTACTGGGGCTTTAAAAATTACTCCAGCCCATGATTCTTTAGATTTTGAAATTGGACAAAGACATCATTTAGAAACAAGAGAGACTTTGGATTTTAACGGCTATTTTAATGAATTAGCTGGGCCTTTAGCTGGACTTAATGTTTCTCAAGCCAGAGAAAAATCAATAACAATTTTACAAGCTAGTGACTCTTTAGTTAAAAAAGAAGAGCATGTTCATCAAGTAGGACATTGTTATAAATGTAATTCCAGAATAGAGCCAATGATTATGGATCAATGGTTTATAGCAATGACTAAACCCTTGCCAAAGAAAAATAAGTCTTTAAACGATTTAGCTATTAATGCTGTAAAAAAAGGAGAGATAAAAATAATTCCCCCTCGCTTTGAAAAGGTATTTTTCCATTGGATGAATAATATTAAAGACTGGAATATTTCCCGTCAAATCCGTTGGGGGATTCCTATTCCTGCCTTTCATTGCGAAGATTGCAAAGAATCTTTTATACAAATAGATAAAATCCCTAAGAAATGCCTTTATTGTCAAAGCAAGAATATAAAAAAAGATACTGATGTTTTAGACACTTGGTTCTCTTCAGGTCAATGGCCCTATGCTACTCTTTTTGGCAACCAAGGGTTAAAATCAAAAGACTTTAAAACCTTTTATCCTACTGACATAATGGAAACTGGTTGGGATATTTTATTTTTCTGGGTTGCTAGGATGATTATCCTAGGTATTTACTATACTGGGAAAATTCCATTTAAATATGTTTATCTTCATGGTTTGGTCAGAGATAAAGATAGACAAAAAATGTCAAAATCAAAAGGTAATGTTATTGACCCCTTAGCTGTAATTGATGTTTATGGAGCTGATGCTTTAAGAATGGCTTTAATTATAGGTAATACTGCTGGTAATGATATTGTTATTTCAGAAGAAAAAATCAAAGGTTATCGTAATTTTGCTAATAAAATATGGAATGCCTCTCGTTTTGTTATTAGTAATTTAAATGATTATGATGGTAAAAAACCAACACTTAATGTAAAAGATAAAAAGACATTAATTGCCTTTAAGAAAACAAAACAAAAGATAACAAAAAACTTAGAAAACTTTAAATTCTCTTTAGCTGGAGAAGCCCTTTATCATTATTTTTGGCACACTTTTGCTGATAAAATAATTGAGGAAATGAAAAACAGGATTAAAGATAATCAAGATAAAAAACAAGCTCAATATATCCTTGATATAATTCTGAAAGATTGCTTAAAAATGCTACATCCATTCATGCCATTTGTTACTGAAGCTATTTGGCAAAAACTACCTCATTATGAAAACAAAAAAGACAATCTCTTAATAATTACTCAATGGCCTCAATGATTTTGACTTTTATTTTAGCAAGCTTTATTGGACTCTTGCCTATTATTCTCTGGTTAATATTTTTTCTATGGCAAGATATCAATAAACCAGAGCCTTTAAAATGGCTTTTAATTCTATTTCTATTAGGAGCTATAATTACCCCCTTTGTTGGAATTATTGAAAATTATTTACTAAAACTATTTAAAATTAATACTCTAGGCTCTTTGTCCTTTCCAGTTGCTATTCTTGCTTGTTTAATCATTGCAATAATAGAAGAATTAGCAAAGTTCTTTACCACAACTATAGCTTTGAAAAAAAACAAGTATTTTGATGAAGCAATAGATGCAATGATCTATTTAATTGTTTTGGCTCTAGGATTTGGGGCAGTAGAGAATATATTAGTTGCTTTTCAAGAAATAATGCTTGGAGCAAGTTTTTTACCAACTCTTCAGTTAATAAGTTTACGTTTTGTTGGCGCTAATTTACTTCATGCCATAAGCTCAGGAACTATTGGTTTTTTCTGGGCATTAAGTTTAGTCACTGATAAAAAAAGATATTTAAGCATAGGGCTATTCTTAGGTATTTCATTGCATTGGCTCTTTAATATTGCTATTATAAAACTAGGTAGTGATGCTATTTTTATAATCAGCCTTGTCCTATTCTTTACTTGTATTTTCCTTCTTTGGGCATTTGACATCCTGAAACAGATTCAAAAACCCATTAATCCAAAAAATAAATTAATAATTTAATACTATGGCAGAAAAAACCATTTCAAAGAAAATTAACAAAGAAGAAACTGCTTGGCCAGCTTCAGAAGAAGAAGGCGAATTAGCAATTGACCTTTGTGAAACTAAAGACGAGCTCATTCTTCAAGCGGCTATTGGCGGTGTGAATATAAATGAAATAGATATTTCTATCACCAATGACATGATTACTATCAGAGGAGAAAGAAGCCGAGAAGGAAAAGATAAGATTGATAAATTTTATTACAATGAGTGTTTTTGGGGCCCTTTTTCCCGTTCCTTAATCTTGCCCCAAGAAATAAATGCTGATAAAGCTAAGGCCTCTATCAAAAATGGTTTGCTTAGTATCTATTTGCCAAAATTAATTAAAACCAAAAAGAAAACTTTAAAAATAGAAGAGGAATAAAAGCCGCGGTGGCGGAACTGGCAGACGCAATAGGTTTAGAACCTATTAGGGTTTTCCCTGTGGGAGTTCAAATCTCCCCCGCGGCACCCTATTAATTAAAAACTCCGTTTAAAACGGAGTTTTTAATTTGTAATTTAATCTTTTTTTTACTTCTTAGAAACCTGTAATACTTACACCTAAGAAATTAGCTACTAGGTAAATTAATACCTTAGCCAATAAAGCTATTCCCACTCCTATCAAAGCATAAACCAAAGAATTTAATGCCTTCTTGGCTTTTTCTGGATCTCCAGCTGCTGTTATGTATTGCCAACCTGCAAAAATTATCATAATCGCTGCTAGAAAAAGCACAACATTAAAAAAGGTGTTTAAAACTTTTGTTAATATTGCCCAAATATCGGTTAATCCTCCAGCTGTTCCAGGAGGAACAGTCACGGTTACTGTTGGTTGACCAAAACAAGGCAAAGCAATAAAAAAGCTTAAAAGCAAGACTGGTACGATATATTTTTCCATTTTGTTTATTGAAATTAATTATATTCGACCTTTAAAAATTATAACAAATTTTAAAGAGATACTCAATAAAAAATAATGCCTATTACTAATGCCATTATATATTTTTAGATATCTTTTTTATTTATCTACCTTATTCACTTCGCTTATTGTATTGCTTCCTATTGTTAAATCAACTTCAAGAACATTTTCAATTACTTTAGTTATTGCGCTTGCTATTAAAATTACACCAATCCCTACTAAAGCCCAAATCAAAGTCTTTTGAGCTGTTTCTATCTTTTGCTGATTTCCAGCAGAAGTCATATATAAATAACCTGCATAAACAATGAGTATTGCACTTACCATTATAGCCAAGCTCTTTAAGAATTTAATTATAGCTTCTATTAAACTAGTAATGGTTGTAATTTCCTTAAAGGGATTTTTAAATACAAGATCTTGCCCTAGCACTGGTAAAGCTATTAAGAAAATTGTTAATAAACTAATTATAAAAATAAGATTTTTCATTTTATTAAGTTAATTAAGATTAATGAATATATGAAGGGATACAATAAACAAAAGCCTTGCCTTGTGGCTGCTTTGTTGCTGTGTTTTCAAAAGTACAAGTCCAACCAGTTTTTGTACTCTCTGATTGCAAAATCTCAGTTGTAGAATCCAAGGCAAAACAAAAACCTTCTTTTAAATAATAATTTGGTTCACAATAAGCTGTTCCAAAGGCCTGCTTGCAATCTGCTTCCATATAGTCATAACAATAGATTGACTCCTCTGCCCATTTACCATAACTAGCTACATCCCAATACTTTTGCTCTATTTCAGTTTTCCTGCTTTGTATTTGCTCCTCAAGGCTAGGAGCGGGAGGAAGATTACTGTCAGGATCAGGGGAAGAAAAACTCGGGGGTTGTGGAGATTGAGGAGATTGTGAGGACTGTGACTTCACTTCTTCGCATTCAATTTTCCACCAAGTGCCAGTGTAATATTCAGAATCAAGTTCTCCAGTAAAATTAATAAGGAACCAGAATATTGTATTAACAATTACCCAAGCAGCTAAAATAATTATTAGCCCTATAATAGCATTATAAATTGTTTTTTGCCCTGTCCTGATATTCTCTTCTTTGCCTGCTGAAAAAATCCAAAGAAACCCTCCGTAAACTATTAAAATAACAATGATTAAGAAAGCTATTTCTATGGCAAAATACACTACATTTTGAGCTAATTGTAATAGATGACAAATATTGCACTCTGGTTCTGAAGGTCCTCCACAAGGAACTAGCCCAGCTGCTTGAATAAAGAAAGGAAAACAATAAAAACTAATCATCAGGAAAAAGATAATTAATTTCTGAGTTATTTTGTTTGTATTTTTCATCTTTCTTTTATTTTAATCCTTTTTATATTTAATTAAATCTTGTTCTTTAATTTAATCATTGTCTTTGTTTCCAAAAAAGATTAATATTGTCTCGCGCTGTTCCAATGGCCCTTGCTGGTTCTTCACCTTTTAAAAGAACCCCGTTAATCATTTCTTGAAAAATCTTTTTTATATCTTGAAAATTGTATTGATACCAATTATAAGTTGTTAAAAGTTGCCTAATAAAAACTCCACTATCTAAATCATTAAGAGATTCATTAATCAAGTCAAGCCGAGCAGGGGGATTTTTAGTTTGATTAAAATAAGATTGAGCAATATTCTTTTGATTAAAAAATTTCAAAAAATCCCAACTTGCTTTTTGGTGCTGAGAGGACTGGAGCACTGATAAAACCATTGTTTGCCCATAATTAATCCTTGAAGAAGAACCATCAATAAATTGAGGTAAAGCAGTAACCCCATAACTTAAATTAGGACTATACCTCTCTATTATTTTTTTTGCTTGGTTATATCCTATCATCATCACTGCTTCTCCTCGACTAAAAGCAATTATTGAATTATCCATATTATCATTCCAGGTATAATATCGAGAATAAGGATTTGCAAATTGAGTATAAAAATTTATAGCTTCTTCTCCAGGGGCTATAGATTTATTTCCTTTTTCAACAGCTCTATCAAAAATTACCCTTTTTTCAGATAAATCAACCATTTCACTACCATATTGCATCATTAAGGCTGAGAGAATATCTATTTCCCATTCAACATTAGAAGCCAAGCCTAAGGCAATTGCTGCTCTGCTAATGCGTCCTTGGGGATTTACTTGTCTCAAGATAGGTATTAAGTCAAGAATTTCTTCCCAAGTAGTTGGTGGTAAAACTATATTATAATGCTTAAAAATATCCTGGTTATAATAAAGAACTAAGGTATCAGTATAAAAAGGCAAACCTAATAAATGATTATTCTCAATTACCCCACTCAGGGATACTGGTGAATAATCCTGCTTTAAATCAAAAACATTAAAATGTTTATCAGCACTTAGGTCTAAAGGATAGATTTTATCTTGATAAACAGACAACCAATTATCTTGAAGCATTAAAATATCAGGCGCCTGATTATCTGCAAAAGCCCTTAAAAGATCTTCATGATAAGTCTTCTCATCTTTTAAAGTATAGTTAACAGTAACATGAGGATATGATTGATTGTAAGCTTGAATTATAGGTTCAAAAACCAAAGGTTCATCTCTTATTCCCCAAATTTCTAAAGTAATTGGTTGTGGGCGGACTTTTCTAAAAAAAATACTAACAAAAGCAATCAAGAAAATAACAACAAAAGTGATTAAAACAATTTTTTTTTGATGAGATGTTAGAGACATGATTTTTATATTTTAGGCCCTAGCTTTTGGTAATTTTGCTAAAAACCCGTAATGAGTAATACCTAAAGACAATTCTCTTTCTAATTGAAAACCTGATTTTTCAATTAGGTTTAATGCATCTTCTTTTGAAAAAGGCAATAATTGTTTTTGTGCTGGCAGTTTATCAGGATTCCATTCTATAACTACAAGATAACTTTCTGGTTTTAAAACTCTTTTAGCTTCTAAAAGAAATTTTTCTTTATTTTCTACTTGAAAAAGAACATTAGCTATTAAAACTAAATCACAAGAACCATTAGACAAACCACTACCTCTTTCTTCTTCTAAATTAGCCCATTTTGTTTCTATAATTGGTAAAAGACCTTCTGTTTTTGCTCTGAATTCCAAAGCTTCTAAAGAAGGTTTCCAAATATCAAGAGAAATTACTTTTCCTGAGGGCCTGACAAGTTTAGCCATGGCCAAACTAAAATACCCTGAGCCACTACCAAAATCAGCCACTACCATTCCTTCTCTTAAAGGTAAGGTCCTAATTATTTCTTCTGGATTAAAAAAAGTATTCATTAAAATTAAATTCTTTATTATTAATTTTAATTATACCAAATTATCTTACAGTAAAGTAATACTGGCAATTTTATCCTCTGAATCTAATTTCATAATTCTAACCCCTTGAGTAGAGCGCCCTAAAACAGAAATGCTTTGAAGCGGAGCTTTAATCACCTGGCCTTTTTGTGAAACAGCTATTAAGAATTCTTCATCTGAAGTTAATTTGGATTTTACTAAGTTACCTGTCTTAGCAGTAATTTTCATTGTTTTAATTCCCCGGCCTCCCCTTTTTTGCCTGCGGTATTCTCCTAAATTAGTTTTTTTGCCAAAGCCATTTTCACTAATGACAATAATCTGTTGTTTGTTTTTCTGTTCTTTTATTTCAATAGGAATTAAACTCACTACCTTATCATCTGAAGAAATTTTCATACCAATAACCCCACTAGCTGAGCGTTTCATTGCCCTGGCTTCTTTTTGAGAGAACCTAATTGATTGCCCTTTTTGAGAAGTTAAAATTATTTCTCCATCTTTAGAAATTAAAGCAGCGCCAATAAGTTTATCGTCTTTTGCTAATTTTAAAGCAATGATCCCGCTACGGCGAATATTCTGATACTCTTTTAATAAACTTTTTTTTATCATTCCTTTTTCCGTAGCCATAAATAAATAATATGAGCTTTGGCTTTTTATATCTGCTGGACAATTAAATAAAACAACCACCTGCTCTTGAGGACCTAGGCTAATATAATTTTGAATTGTTTTTCCCCTAGAAGTACGTGATGCCTCAGCTATTTCTATAGCACGTAAAGAGAATAATCTACCTTGGTCAGTAAAAAATAAGATTTGATCTCTAGTATTACAAGATACTAAATGAGTAATAATATCTTCCTCGTTTTTAGCCTCATAACCAATAACTCCCTTGCCTCCTCTCTTTTGGCCTTTAAAAGAAGAAGGATTAATTCTTTTAATATAGCCATTTTTAGAAAAAGAAATTAATGTTTCTTGAGAAGGAATCAATTCTTCATCTGTTATTGCCTCTGGTAAATGGGGTTTTATTTGAGTACGCCTTTTATCTCCAAATTTTTCCTTTAATTCTTGTACTTCTTTTTTAATAATTTCTACAATCTTCTTTGGTTCTTTAAGAATAAGTAAATATTCTTTTATTAACTTATTTTTCTCAGCTAATTCTTCTTCGATTTTATTTCTTTCTAGCTTTGCTAAGCTTTGTAGCCTCATCTCTAAGATAGCTTCAGCTTGTAATTCGCTAAAATGATACTTGGCCATTAATTTTTTCCGAGCTTCTTCTTTATTCTCTGAAGATTTTATTAATTTTATTATTTCATCAATATGACTTAAGGCTTTTGCTAAACCTTCTAAGATATGAGCTCTTTCCTTGGCTTTTTTTAAGAGATATTCAATTCGCCGACGAGTAATAATTTTACGATGGTTGATATATTCTTCCAAAATATCTTTAATAGAAAGGACCTGAGGTTGCAAACCACTTTCTGTTAAAGCCAACATATTAAAATGAAAGTTTTTTTCTAAAGTAGTGAATTTAAATAATTGATGAAGAATGCTTTTAGGAATAGCATTGCTTTTTAATTCAATGACAATTCTTAACCCATCTTTATCTGATTCATCTCTTAAGTCTTTTATACCCTCTATTCTTTTTTCTTCTACTAAATTAGCTATCTGAGCAATTAATTGAGCTTTATTTACTAAATAAGGAATTTCATTGATAATGATTTTTCTTTCTTTTTCTTCTATTATTTCTGCTTTTGCTCGACAAACAATTGTGCCCTTGCCATTAGCATAAGCTTCTAAGATATTTTGTTTACCAAAGGCAATGCCACCAGTGGGAAAATCTGGTCCTTGAATAAACTGCATCAAATCTCCTACTGAAGCACTAGGTTTATCTAATAGGCAAATTATGGCCTCAGTTATTTCTTTTAAATTATGAGGTGGAATATTAGTTGCCATGCCCACAGCAATACCCATAACTCCATTTAAAATTAATTGAGGTACTTTAGCAGGTAAATAAGTAGGCTCTTGTCTTGTGCCATCATAATTAGGAGAAAACTCAACTGTTTCTTTATCTAAGTCTTCTAAGATTTCCTCAGCTATTGGAGTTAATCTTGCCTCTGTATAACGCATTGCTGCTGGTGGATCACCATCAACAGAGCCAAAATTCCCCTGGCCCTTAATTAAGGGATAACGTAAAGAAAAATCCTGAGCCATCCTTACTAAAGCATCATAAACTGCAACATCACCATGAGGATGATATTTACCCAAAACTTCTCCAACTACTGAAGCAGATTTTCTTGATTTTGCCCCTGAAGTCAAACCAATTTCTTTCATGGCAAAAAGAATTCTTCTCTGCACAGGCTTTAAGCCATCTCTAGCATCAGGCAAAGCGCGAGAAATAATAGTTGACATCGCATAATCTAAATACGAATCTTTTAATTCTTCTCCAATATCTCTCATTTCAATTGTTTCTTGTTTTTTCTCTTTTTTTTCT
The DNA here is from genome assembly GCA_028695015.1 of Minisyncoccota bacterium. Classification (GTDB taxonomy): domain Bacteria; phylum Patescibacteriota; class Minisyncoccia; order UBA6257; family UBA6257; genus JAQTTC01. The sequence goes on along the minus strand of JAQVJR010000001.1, from coordinate 252,610 downwards.
TTTTTTGACATAGATTAATTTTATTGCTTATTCAAAACAATTAACTTAGTTTCTTCTGGTAGGGTATTTTTTCTAATAATTAATTTATCTACTGTTTCAGGTTTTTTACCTATTGCCTTTACAAATTTATCAAGAGGATCAAGCTTAATTTTTAATTGAGGCAAAGCATAATGCATTGGAATAATTATCTTTGGCTCGATTTGATTGATAAAAGAGATTGCTTCTTCATAATTAATAGTGTAATTTCCCCCAACAGGTACTAAAAGAATATCAGCTTCTCCAACTTTTTCTAAAGATTCTTCTCTTAATTGTGGCTCTCCTAAATCTCCTAAATGACAGACAACAATCTCTTCTGATTTGATTACAAAAATAGTATTTTCGCCTCTACTTTGCCCTCTTTCTTTATCATGAAAGCTTTGCAATCCATCTATAAAAATACCCCCCATTTCTAACTCCCCTGGTCCTTCTAAAACAAAAGGCTCGCCCATAATAACACTTTTATTATTATGGTCTTCATGTTGATGAGTAATTAAAAGAATGTCTGCTTTAAAACGAGAAGGCTTTAAACCAGTTGCTTCTTCTGAATAAGGGTCAATCGCTATAACCTTGCCTTTAGTTTCCAAGCGAAAAAAAGAATGTCCAAACCACTGAATAATCATATATCTTATATTATCATTTTAAAATTATTATTTCTAATAAACTGACTTATTAAACACTCGCGTACTTAAAAAAGTAATTATGATATTAAATCCTAAAAGAATAAAAATACTTAGAGATAAAGAGTGCGAGGTAATTAATAATATTTCTTCTTTGGGTAAAGAATCAGCAAGAATTACCCAACGCAAAGCATCAATGCCATAATTTAAGGGATTATAAAAAGCTATTCTAGCCATCCATTCTGGTGCATTGCTTAAAGGGAAAAAAGCTCCAGAAAGAAAAGCCATTGGGGCAAAAATCAGTTGGGAGATAATAGAGAAATTCTCTATTTTCTTAAGACGAGAAACTAAAAAAATTCCCAAAGATGCCATACCATAACTAATAAGAAAGATAATTAACATGGCTTTAATAAAAAGAAACTTACTAAAATCAAGACCTAAATAGGGAATAATTAATAGAATCAAAGCCCCTTGAATTAAAGCAGTTGTTGTTGCTCCTAGGATTTTTCCTAAAATAATCGTTGAACGACTAATTGGTGATACTAGAATTTCTTTTAAAAACCCAAACTCTCTATCCCAAACTATAGAGATTGTAGAAGAAACAGCCATGATGCTAATGCTTAATCCCAGGATACCAGGAAAAAAGAATTGAACAAAATCATAATTTAAAATAGAAATGGGAAACATGGTTTTTAGCCCTGTGCCAAAAAAAATTAATATAATTATTGGTAAAAATATAGAAGTAAAGAATTTAACCGAATTGCGTAAATAAATAAGAACTTCCCGATACCAGATTATATAAAGTGTTTTTAATTGTTTACTCATTATTTTTAAAAAATGAAAAAAGAGAATAAAGAGAGAAAGGCCCTGATTCTTCTTCTGCTTCTTTATTGCCATCTCTGATTTTCCTACCAGTGATTTCCAAAAAAACATCTTCTAGAGTTGGTCTTCTTAGCTCCATAGAAACAATGCGCGGACTAATTGCTTTTACTAAAACAGGCAAAAACTTATCACCATTTTCTACTTTAACCCTTAGCTCTTTGCCAATCCATTTAATTGAATGATTGGGAAACTTTGTTTGAATTTCTTTTTCTGCTATTTGATTATTCTCAGTTCTTAAGAAAATAATATCTTCTCCAATAGTTTTTTTTAAATTTTCTGGCGTATCAAGAGCAACAATTTCCCCTTGATCCAGAATAGCTATTCGATCACAATTCTCAGCTTCACTTAAATACTGGGTGGTTAAGAAAATGGTAATATTTTTCTTTTTCCTTAGGTTAAAGATATAATCCCAAATTTTTCTTCTTGTCTGAGGATCTAAGCCAATCGTTGGTTCATCTAAAAACAAAATCTGTGGCCAATGAATTAAAGACCTAACAAGCTCTAGTCTTCTTTTCATGCCACCAGAAAATGTTTCTACTCTGGCTTTTCTTCTGTCCCAAAGCTCACAAAGTTTCAAAAGCTCTCTCCTGCGTTCAAGATATTCTTTCCTGGTTATACCATAAAGCATTGCGTGAAGATATAGATTCTCTTCAGCTGTTAAATGATTATCTAAAATAGTTTCTTGAAAAACTAAGCCAATGGAATTCCTAACTGCACTTGACTGATGAACAATATGATAACCATTAACATAAGTCACGCCTGAGCTTGGTTGTGAAAGTGTACAAAGAATATTAATCGCTGTTGTTTTTCCAGCTCCATTAGGACCTAAAAGGCCAAAAACTTCTCCTTTTTTAACTGTAAAAGACACTCCATTAAGAGCTTTAACATGTTTATATCTTTTTTTTAGGTTTTCTACCTGAATAACTTCTGAAATATTGTTTTGATTGTTTTCAATCTGCTCTTCTTTAGCCTTTAAGCTACTCATATAAAATCACTTTGTTTATTTTTTAACTAATCCCATTTTTTCTTTTACTTCCTGGATTGTTTGTTTTGCTATTTGAGAAGCATATTTTCTGCCTTGTTCTAAAATTCTATTAACTAATGCTGGTCTTTTTTCATAAAATTTTCTTCTTTCTTGAATTGGTTTTAATTCTTCATGTATTGCCTTGGCTAATTCTTCTTTTAATAACTTGTATTGAATTCCCTGACTACTAAGATAAAGTTTTTCATATTCTAGTCTTTTTTTCTTTCCTTCAAATAATTCTACAAAAGTTAATAAAGCAAAGACCCCTCCTTTATTAGGTATTTTTTTACCTTTTCCAATATCAGTTGGCACTTTAGCTAATTTGTCCTTAATAACTTTTAAATTATCTACTAAGTTGATATAGCTACCTTCTTTTGATTTTGACATCTTGCCTTGCCCAGTCAAAGAAGGAATATTAGCTAAAGGCATAAAATATGCCTGTGGCTCAGGGAAAGTTTGCCCAAAATGACGATTAAATGTTCTCGCTATTTCCCTAGTAACTTCTAAATGTGGTGACTGGTCTTTACCCACAGGCACAAACTGAGTTTTATAAAGCAAGATATCAGCAGCCATTAAAATAGGATAATAAAAAAGCCCCATATTGATGTATTTTGGCTGCTCTTGTTTTTTTTCTTTATATGTTGGTAATTGCTCTAAACGAGAAACTGGATAAATAGTGCTTAAGAGATAAGCTAGTTCAGTATGCTCTGGCACTTGTGATTGAATTAAAAAATGACATTTTTTAGGATCTAAGCCACAAGCTAAATAATCCAGAACTACCTTATATATCTGTTCTTGAAATTTTTTTGGATTATAAGGAGAAGTAATTCCATGGAGATCAACGATAGAATAAATACAATCATAATCTTTTTTATTTTGTAGCTCTAAATATCCTTTTACTCCACCTAGGTAGTTACCTAAATGAAGAAATCCAGTTGGCCGAGTACCAGAGAAAACCCTAATTTTTGTTTTATTTTTTAAACTCATTCTTTTGAAAATTAAAGTCCTTGTGGAGCGGGTAACGGGATTCGAACCCGTGCCTGAACCTTGGAAGGGTTCCATACTACCACTATACTATACCCGCAAAAAAGAAGATCTTAAACAGATCTCTTTTTATATTTTAACTCTTTTTTACCTAAAAATCAATTTGATTATGCAATAATCAGTACCTTGGCAAGTAGAAAACAAAAAAGTATTTACCCACTTTCTATTCATTGACATATATTAAGGTTTGTGATAATATCAATTTACTTTAATATTCTAATCATTAAAACTCCTTGACATTTCTTTAGTTTTGTGATAATATTAAATTATAATATTCGTATCTTTATTAGAATTTAATTTTAACTAATAAGGATTAGATCTGGAGTAAAAATAAATTAATTATAAGATAACTTAAATAAAAATATGAAAATAATTAATTCACAAAAAATACAAAAAGCTTTAACCTTCTCTCTTTTATTGAGCGGGATTTTGTTATTTAATATAATGCCTTTTTTTGCTGAGGCAGCTATTTTAGTTACTGGCACTAGAGAAAATCATGATGCTAACTATATCTCAGCAGCAGTAGTTGATAGACCCCCTCATTGTATTGATTGCACCACACCTACTACTCGACCACCTCATTGCACCACAACTACTAGGCCTCCTCATTGTACAACCACCACTACTAGACCTCCTTATCGCACAACGACTACTACTAGTACTACCAGACCTCCTCATTGCCAAACCTATAATTGCAATACTAATACTTGGCAATGTGTTGAAGTCCCATGTGGCACAGGGCAATATGCTTCATTAGCTGACTGCCAAGCTAACTGCAAAGCCCCAATAACTCGTTATTCTTGCAACACAAACACCTGGCAATGTGTTATTGATCCTTATGGCCCATACACTTCTTTATCTACATGCCAAGCTAACTGTAAAGCTCCAGTAACTCGTTATTCTTGTAATACTAATACTTGGCAATGTGTTATAGATCCTGCTGGACCATATACTTCTCTATCTACTTGTCAGGCTAACTGTAAAGCTCCAGTAACTCGTTACTCTTGTAATACTAATACTTGGCAATGCTATCAAGATCCTTATGGCCCATATACTTCTTTAGGGTCTTGTCAAGATAATTGTAAATCTTCTGTTATCCCACTTAATGTTTCTTGTTATGCCTCACCTAGCTCAGCACAAACTTATCAAACTATTACTTTTTATAGTAATGTTTCTGGAGGAACAGGGAATTATTCTTATTCTTGGTCTGGGTCAGCTTCTGGTAATCAATCTTATTCCCAAAGAAGCTTCAGCAATCCAGGTTCTTATACAGCTTTTCTAACTGTTTATGATTCACAAGGCAGAAGTGCTAATACTTCTTGTAGTGCCTATGTTAGTAGCAGCAGTAGTAATCAATGCCCTAATCCTCCAACCATAAATCTTTGGGCTGATAAATATAGTATTCAACAAGGGGAAACAACTTATCTCCGCTGGACTTCTAGTAACACCAACTATTGTGTTGCCTCAAACGGCTGGAGTAATAATAAATCAACAAATGGAATTGAAACAATTAGCCCAACTAATAATACAACATACACCTTAACCTGTTATGGATATGGTAATTGTGGCTCTGTATCTCAATCAGTTACTATCTATACTGCAACAACTCAAACTGGTTTAAGCCTCACAAAATTAGGACGTAATCTCTCTGGTGGCGGTAGAGTTTATTCAAAGGTTATTCAGGTATTAGAGAATGATGTTATTGAATTCCATCTTACAGTGAGTGCTGGCAATAATACTGATTTATATAATGTAATTATTAAAGATCCATTGCCTTCAGTTCTTACCTATATGCCTGGCACTACAAAAATAGGAGGAGTTACTCAACCAGATACCATCACCACAACAGGTTTATCTCTTGGTACTATTCATCGAGATACTAGCAAGGTCATTACTTTTCAAGCAAGAAGTGGTTCTTCTTCAGTGTATTTAAGTCATACTAATACTGCTGAAGCAACAACTAATAATCAAAACAAAGTAACTGACAGCGCAACAGTCACTTATGGATTAGTTGCTGGAGCCGCTACAGTAAAAACAGGTGCTGCTAGTTCATTATTAATATCTTTTATTCTTAGCTTAATGACAGCTTTTGCCATCTGGTATTATCTTAGATTTAATCCTAGTGGAAAATTAGCTTTAGCAACAATAGAAAGAAAAACTCGTGATTCTTATCTTACCCTTGCTCGTTATCGCAATCGTAAATAAGATAGTCAGGAATAATTAAAACCACCCTTATAATTAAGGGTGGTTTTAATTTACAAAGGGTGACCAGAGGGATTTGAACCCTCGCTGGCAGTTCCACAGACTGCCGTGCTAACCAACTACACCATGGCCACCATTATCAGTTTTTAATTATAAGACAAAAAACCTTTTCTTTCAAGTAAAATTATGATAAGCTAAATAAGTCCTCCCTGTAGCTTAACTGGATAAAGCACCTCCCTTCTAAGGAGGAAAGTGCAGGTTCGAGTCCTGCCAGGGAGACTAAATACGGGGGATAGTGTAATGGCAGCACGAGTCCTTTGGGAGGATTTAGTCCGGGTTCAAGTCCCGGTTCCCCGACCAGATTAAGTTAATAAGTTTCTCTACTTGCTTTGCAAGTATTTTTATTTTTCTAATTCCTTTATTGCATCAAGCGGACATATTTTTTTACACTCTCCGCATTTTTTACATTTCTTTTGATCTATAAAAGATTTTCCGTCTTTGCCTATTTTAATTGCATTATAAGGACAAACTTGAACGCAAGCCCCACAACCAACGCAAATTGACTTATCTACTTTAAAACTTTTCATCTTTTTATTATAATCCTTGTTAAACTTATTTACAAAGTTTTTAAATTTAAAACTGCGGATTTAACCCGCAGTTTTATTCTTAGTGTCTTGTCATTAAAAACACATCATTTCAATCATTTCTTTTTCTGGAGATTCTTCATACTCTTCTAATCCAGGAATTGGTTCATAATCTTCTATACCTTTAGCTGGCTTAGGAACAGTATATTGAACTTCTCGGTTTTGAGGTATTTGATCAAAAGGCATTTCTAGTACTTCAAGATTTGTTAACCACTCATCAAAATCTGTTCGCCAAGTAATTTTATCTGAATTCAAGGCTTTCTCATATTCTTGCCACCAAGTTAATCGAGTGCCTCCTAAATAAGAGTGAGAAACTAAGATCATATCAGAAGGCTCATTATCAAGACAATAATCTATCACCTCACCAAATTTCTCAGCATCAGCTCCTCTAGCCCATAAACTATAATCACATAAAGAACCTCTGCCCATTTCTTCAAACGGCACATTAGACACAGAAACAATTTTTACATTATATCCTTCTGGTTTATAAACAACTGCTTTTTCTTCTGCTGTGCCTCGAGCCAGAATATAGCCTATGCCTAAATCTTCTGCAGCCTTAACTGTATTTTCATCATAAGCAAAATAACAAGAGGCAAATACTCGCATTGGCTTATTAGTAATGCATTCAACAGCTTCTTTTGCTTCTTTCATTAAAGCATATTGTCTTTCATATGAAACATCCCAGAGAGGTTCTTTTGCATAAAGACCAGAGATTTCATATCCTTTATCAGCTAGTCTTTTAAAAACATCTGGAAACTCATTTAAGATATTTTCCTGAGCTTGGATTAAAGCTGTAATACCTTGTTCGTCCAAAGTCTTTTCCCAATGAAGAATTCCTTCAATTCCTTCAAATTCAATTAGCATAATCAAACCATTTATTTTATCAGCTATTTTATCAATTGGTTTTTGGAAAATATCTGTACCTGCTAATATTAAAATTGCTAATAAAATTAAGCCAAGAATTAAATATGTATTTTTACTCATATTGTTAAATAATTTTAATTTTATCCGACCTTTTATTTAATTTTTATTAAAAAATTTTAAGCAAACATTAGTAATTCAGGTTTAAAAATCATCAAAATTCCAATAAGGAGCATTAAAATTCCTCCAATTAAATAGGAAAGTCGTGTATATTTATTTGTCAAACCAGTTACTTTCAAAGTTAACATAGCGCCTATAAAAACAATTAAATCATCAAGCATAAAAACAAAGATATACAATAACATGTAAGAATAATACTGCCAGTTAGTTAAATTGCTTAGGGCTAAAGTTTGAGTAAACACAACTGGAAAACCAATGGAACAAACCAATTCTATTAAATTAACCATACCCGCTAAAAGAATAATACCTATCAAGGATAAGGCTAAAGATTTCTTATGAACAATTGACTTTACTTTATCTAGAATAGATTTTTTTTGCTCAACATTGGTCGCCTTACAAGCAGCATCTGGATTAATAAAATAATCTCTTAGGTTATAAATACCACTACCAATAGCTATTAACCCGATCAATAATCTAATCCAGAAAATAAACCCTAGGAAAAGAATTAAGTTCAGCCAAGCTGCCATAAAAAGAAAGTAAACAAAGGCTGAAGCAATAATAAAGGTAAATCCTAAGATCCACATTTTCTTTCTATCTTTAATTTTAATTAGAAAACTAATTAAAAAAACTAATACCCACATTGCGCAAGGATTAAACCCATCCAGTCCACCTAAAACAATAGATAGGACTGGCAAAGAAAGATCTTTTGTTTTTACTTCACCTATTAAAGGAATTTTAATCTTATCTGGTAGTGGCTTCTCTGTTGTTGATTCTCCAAAATGAGTAAAACGAGTGATAATGCTTCCTACTAAGTCAGGGCATTCTTGCTCTGTGTAGCATTTTATTGATTCTTCTATTGTTTTGCCTGAAACTTCTTCATTGTGCCAACCTATTATAATTTTTTCTCCAATTACTAATAGAGGCAAATCTGGATCTTGGATATCAAATTCCTCTATTATTTGTTTTAATATATCAGCATTTTTAGTCTGAGTAGTATTAAGATAAACAATATTAAGGTTAGAATATTTATCTTGAATTTTATCTAAATAATTTTTCTCTTGGGCACATAGCGGACAACCATCTGTCCAAAACAGATAGGCATTGATTTCTTCTTGATTGACTAAAGTAGTTGTTGTCGTGCTTGTGGGCGGAGTTTGTTGTGTAGTCGTGGTTGTTTGATCAGTAAAAAGCATAGCCTTAATTGAATCTGAGCAAACATTATTTAAGCAATTCAAAACTAATTCTTCTATTTGTTTGCCAGTGGTGTCATCTTGATGATAACCGATTAAAGGCTCATCATTTATTATCATTATGGGCACACCAGGAATATCTATTTCTAGGCTTTTTCCTATCTCAATTAATAAATCACGATTTGCTTTATTGTTATAAATCTCAAAACTATAAACTTTAAGAGTAGGATATTTTGATCCTAAAGATTTTAAAAATAGTTCTTCCTGAGTGCAATGGGGGCAACCATGGCCCCAAAAAAAATAAAGATTAACTTCATTTTCCTGAGCAAAAGAATTTTCAGCAACGCAACCAAAAATTACAATAAAACTAATTAAACCTAATAAAAAATATTTCTTCATTAATTTTGAAATTAATTATTCAATTCTTTGATATATAAATAAGCAGACAGAGCAGCTGAGGCACCCTGGCTAGCAGCAACAATAATTTGTTTAAAAGGAAAATCGCAAACATCACCAGCAACAAAAATTCCTTTATGAGAAGTTTCCATTGTTTTTAAATTACTAATAATCTCCCCTTTTTTATTTAAATCAATTAACCCCTTTACAAATTCTGTATTTGGCATAACACCAATTTGAATAAAACAACCATCTGTTTCTATTTCATGAATTTTCCTTGTTTTTCGTTCCTGATAGACAATTTTTTTTAATTCTTCATTCCCTTCAAAGCTTAAAGTCTCTGCATTAGTGATCACCTGAATTCTTGACTGACTTTCAATTTCTTCTTTTAAAACCTCGTCACAAGTCAAATGATCCAAGTATTCTAATAAATAGATTTCTGAAGCAAATTTCAAAAGACTAATTGCTGCTTCAGCCCCAGTATTTCCTCCGCCAATCACTGCTACTTTTTTATTTTCAAAAGCCTTTTCATCACAAGTAAGGCAATAAGAAATTCCTTTCCCTATAAACCTATCTTCATTTTTAATATTTAATTTTTTTAATTCTGCGCCTGTAGCAATGATTATTGCTAGGCTATTGTATTCTTTTTCCTTGGTCTTTAATTTAAAGCCTGTATTTAGTTTTTCTATCTTAATGGCTTCTTCATAATTCTGTATAGTTATTTCATTTTGAACCAAATGATTATGAAATAATTTTAATAAATCCCTACCATTGATTTTTGGAAAACCAGGATAGTTTTCTATTCTCCAAGACAGGCCAACTTGACCTAAAAACTCTTTAGTAATTAATAATGTTTTTAATTTTTTTCGGGAAGCATAAATACCAGCAGTAATTCCAGCTGGGCCACCACCTAGAATAATTAAATCATATTGCTCCATGTTTTTTCAAAGCTTCATCAATTTTTTCTTTTTTCCAACCAATAATTATTTCATCATTTATTATCAAAACAGGAATATTTTTTTGTTTGGAAATTTCTTCCATTTCCTGTCTCTTTTCTGGTTGTTCATATAAATCAATTTCTTCGAGCTCAATCCCCTGGTGTGATAAATAATCTTTAACCACATAACAATAAGAACAATCTGGGGATGAGTAAATTTTGATTTTCACTTTTTCTGTCATTTTTGATTCTTTATTTTTTACTATAACAAATTATAACAAAGAAATTAAATAAGAAAAATAAATATTTAATTAATGCTATTTTTTTGATATACTTTTGAAAAGAAAATTTATAAAGGGCTGGTAGGTAAATGGTATACCACGGCATTCGCATTGCCGAATTCCGGGTTCGATTCCCGGTCAGTCCACTAACAGAATCTTTGTTTCTAAAACAGAGATTTTATTTTCTCTCTAGGCTTTTTTCACAATCAGGGCATTTAAAGATTGAGCAAGGTTTGCCACGCTGATGAGGAATTTTATACCCACATTCTGGACAAACACAATAACCACCTGGCCCTAACCCAGTTGCTTCCTCTATCTTACTTTTAAATCGGCCACGTCTTTGCCAACCATAACCACGACCTATCATTGGCTTATAATACCCTGTTTCAAGTTCATGGCTTTGAATCTGAATCATTACATAAGTAAGGTTTTTAATCTCCTTCATTAATTCTTTTCTTAAATTATCTGAGATTTCAGTTGCCTCTTGGACTTTTAAATTACTTGGTAAGTTTATTTCTAAACTAGCAGTTATAACAGAGCCCTTCTTTTGAGTCTTTAAAGAATCAATTAGAATATTTTGTTTTTTAGCAATTTCATTTATCCTTGTCTCAATTTCTGGATCAGCTGAAACATCTAATAAAGAATCAGCTGCTTCTTTGCCTAAAGAAAAAGATTCTTTAATAACATAAATTCCAATTAAAAAAGCTAAAATTGAATCTGTGTAAATCCAATATTTTGTTAAAAACAATCCTATAAAAACCACTAAGGAAGCATAAACATCTATTCGAGAATGGACTCCATCAGATAATAAGGCGATTGAGTTTTCTTTCTTGCCAAAATGAATTTTTAATCGAGCCATTATTTCGTTAACTAAAGCAGAGATAATCATAATGCCAAAAGCCAAAATTGGAATCTTTATTATAGAGGGATTAACAAAACTCTGAACTGCCTCGTAAATAATTCCAATTCCTGTGACTAAAAGTATTAAGGTAATCACCATCCCCGCCAAGACCTCAAATTTATAATACCCATAAGGATGCTTTTCATCTTCTGGTCTCTTTGATATCTTAATACCAATAAATCCTATAGCTGAGGAAAAAATATCCATTAAGGAATGAATTCCTTCTGCCAAAACAGCTGTTAAATTAGAAAAGAGACCAATGCTAATCTTTGCACTAGCTAAAAAAATATTAGATATTATAGAAACTAAAGCAATTTTTTCTTTCATTTTTTTGTTTATTTTGAATATACACCCATAACTACATTTTGTCAATTTTTCATTTTAAATATAAAACCTAATTTCTTAATTACAATTTAATACCTTTTATCTTTCCTTGCAATAAAGCAAAATTTAATAGCAATTAAGATTAATTTTATTTTTAGCCTAATAAAGTCAATATATGCTTAAAAACCGGGTTTACGCTTAAACAAGCCATTTCTTTAAAATTGTTTCACACTTTGTTTCACACAATGTTTCATGTGAAACATTTTATCTAATAAATCAGAGTATTTTTCTATTTTTGGCTTAACAGAGCCAAAACCCGCCAGAATGCCGGGTTTGCGCTTAAACAAGCCATTTCTTTGAAATTGTTTCACACTTTGTTTCACACAATGTTTCATGTGAAACATTTCGCTTAAAATTGTAAAAAATACATGTTAATATATCCTAAGAATATCTAATATAATGTAAATTATTGTTTTTCATAAAAAAATAATTCTCTCTTTAGAAAACTGATAAAACTAATTTAAGTTCTTTTATATAATAAAACCTTATTTTAAAAATTCTTCTTTGGGTTATATATTATGATTTTTAATTTTTTAATTAAAAAACTATTAATGCTTAATTATAAAAGTTGACTTTTTAAAAAAAGAGAGTAGAATAAATATTAATGAAGAGATCGCGACAAGCGGTCTTTCTTAATAAAAATTAAAAAAATGATAGATTTAAAAACATTAAAACCATTGATCCGCCAAATAGCAGAAGAAAAAGGACTATCAGAACAAAGTGTTTTTGAAGCTTTGGAGATTGCTTTTGCTGCTGCGTATAAAAAAGAATATGGTAAGAAGACTCAAATCGTTCATGCTAAGATTAATCCTGAAAATGGAGAATTAAAATTCTGGCAAACTAAACTTGTTTTAGACCCAGCTTCTGTTTTAACAGCAGAAGAAGAGGAAAAATTAATAGAAGAAAAAAAGACTGGAATTAAAGAAGATGGGGATGAGGAAATGCGTAAAATTAAATTTAATCCAGAAAGACATATTCTTTTAGCTGAAGCAAAAAAAATAAAACCAGATTCTAAAGTTGATGAAGAATTGATTTTTCCTTTAGAAATCAAAAGTGATTTTAGTCGTATTGCTGCTCAAACTGCAAAACAGGTTATCTTACAAAAATTAAAAGAATTTGAAAGAGAAACTGTTCTTTCAGAGTTTAAAGAAAAAGAAGGAAAAATAGTTAATGGTATTATTCAAAGAATTGAACGAAAAAATATCTATGTTGACTTAGGCAAAACCTTTGGTGTTCTTTATATTAATGAAGGTATTCCAAGAGAATATTACCGAGTTGGTGAAAGAAAGAAATTCTATATTCTCCGCTTAGAAGAAAAAGGTAGAGGACCAACTATTCTATTATCTCGCTCTCATCCTAAATTTGTTTCTGGTTTGTTTGAAATTGAAGTACCAGAAATATCTGAAGGTATTGTGGAAATAAAATCTATTGCCCGAGAACCAGGCAATAGGACAAAAATAGCTGTTGCCTCTAATGAAGAAAGCGTTGACCCTGTAGGCGCTTGTGTAGGACAAAAAGGAACAAGGGTAACTACTATTATTGATGAACTTAATGGAGAAAAAATTGATATTATTCCTTATTCTGAAGAACCAACCAAATATGTTGCTGCTGCCTTAGGCCCAGCTAAGATTTCAGAAACTGAGGTTATATCAGAAAAAAGAGAAGTTCGGGTTTTTGTTCCTCCAGAACAATTATCTTTAGCTATTGGAAAAAATGGACAAAATGTAAGATTAGCAGCAAAACTTACAGGATGGAAAATTGATATTCGCTCTGCCTTAGCCCCAGAAGAAACAATACAAGATGGAATAGCTGAAGCAGAAGAATTAGCTGAAGAGCAAACAAAAACAGAGCTTGACCCTATCAAAGAAACAAATTCAAAAAAAGAAAAAAACAAAAAAGATGAAATTAAAAATTAATTCCTTACCAGAATCAAAACAAGAAATTATAGTTTCTTTAAACCATAAAGATCTTTTACCTTTTAAAGAAACTGCTTTAAAAGAATTGAACAAAGACCTTCAAATTAATGGTTATCGTTTAGGTAAGGCTCCTTTGCCTATTGCTGAAAACCATCTTTCTCCCATGAAAGTATCTGAAAGAATGGCTGCTTTGGCTATAGAGAAAATGTATCCTGAAATCATTTTAGAAAATAATATTCAGGCTATAGGTCGTCCAAATATTTACATCACGAAAATCGTTCCTAGTCAAGAGGTGGTATTTAAAATTGAGATCACTGTAATCCCTGAAATTCATTTACCTGATTATCAAACAATCGCAAAAAACACACTAAAAAAGGATGAGGATAAACTAACAGTAACTGCTAAAGAGATAACTGAAGCTCTTTCTTGGCTTCAAAACTCTCGCGCTGTTTTACAAACAGTTAACCGCCAGGCAAGGATTGATGATATTGTTACTATTGATTATCAAATTAAAGAAAACCAAAACACTATTCCTAATGGTGAGGATAAGAATTATTCTTTTATTCTTGGAAAGGGAAATTTTATTCCTGGATTTGAAGACAATTTAATTAAGATGAAATCTGGAGATAAGAAAAATTTTGAAATTATTGTTCCTAAAAATTGGCCGGAAAAACAACTTCAAAGTAAAACTCTAAGTATAGAAGTATTCTTAAAAGAAGTTAAAACAAAAGAATTACCTGATTTGGATGATAAATTTGCCCAAAATGTAGGTAAATTTAAAAACATAGAAGAATTGAAGAAAAATATTAAAGATGGGCTGTTAATAGAAAAACAACAAAAAGAAAAAGAAAAATGGCAAGCTGAAGTTTTAGAAAAAATATCTTCTGAAACTCAAATTGAAGTTCCAGAAATACTTGTAGAGAGTGAATTAAATATTATGATTGGGGAATTAAGAAATCAATTAAATCAGATCCAATTACCTTTTGAAAAATACTTAGAGCAAATTAAAAAAAATGAAGAAGAATTAAAGAAAGATTTAAAAAAATTAGCAAAAAAAAGAGTTATTTCTTCTTTAGTTTTAAGAGAAATTGCTTCTTTGGAGAAAATTGAAGTTACTGAGAAAGAAATTCAAGATAAAATCAATGACATATTAAAACAAATTCCAACGCCTGAAATAAAAGAAAAGATTAATCAAGAGGATTTAAAAGAATTTGCTTTAAGTATTATGCGTAATGAAAAAGTTTTTAATTTCCTAGAGAGACAGCAAGGCAAAGGCAAATAAAATTAAAATGACTAGGCTTGCAATTGACATTGCAAAACCTATCTTATCCCAAAGGTTATAAGAATAACTTAAAATCACCTCTTGCTCTGTGGGAATAATTACCATAAAGCTAGGACTAATTAAATAAGGACCCTTACCTCCTTTTACTTGCCAACCAGGAAAATATGTATATTTTATTAAATGAGGTTTACCTAATTGATTAGTTTTAAAAGACAAAGAATCTTTTTCTATTCTTATTATCTCTATTCCTGCTTCTTCATTAATTGGTTCTTTAAGGTTTTTCAGATTATCTTGAATGTTTTTAAGTTCTTTTTTGTTTTTATAAAAAATGATTGGTTTTGATAAATCTGTTTCTTGATACCAATCAATAGATTGATCTAGCCAATGTTTGTTTTTCAAAATTAAGTCAAAATCTTCAAAAACTTCTACTAAATCTGAATTTGGTACTTTATAAACATTAAATTCTCCAATATTGTTTAATTTAATCAGATGCTCATCTGCTAAGTTTTTAATATTTGGGGTAAAAGCAACAAAATATTGAGCACCAAAATATTGTAAATGCCTGACCCCTTTTTTAAAATCAAAAGGTGGATATTTTATTCCAGCTATGGCTGCTGTTGGCGTTTCTGTAGTTTCAGCCTGATTAAGAAAATGAAAATATCCAGAAAGAGAAGATTCAATTAATAAACCTTCAAAAGTTGGTTTGTTAATCCATATCGGTAGATTTTCTAAAACTCTTGGGGTGCCAAATTTATCATATTCAGAACGATACTCCCACATTACTCTACCATATGGTAAATCAACTAAATAATCAGCCAGATCCTCCACTTCAAACCAGGTTTCCTTGTTTTGAAATCCTTCATAATTCCATGTTAACCAAAAGGGGATATAAGATATATTCTCAGGCAGATAGAAAAAAATAAAACCAATTGAACATATTAAAAGACAGACAAAAGGAAGTAGTTTTTTAGTTTTTTGCAATAAAGAACCTAAGCCATAAGCAGCTAGCATTAAATAACCCATGATAATAAAGGGCAAAAACCTGGTATTCCAAATGCTAGAATGATTTAAAACCAAAAATGGAATTAAAGAGCTAATGATAATATAAAGAAAAGGAATAATTCTTTTTTCTTTTTTAATTAAAGCTAAGAGAAATCCTAAAACAGCCAGTGCTTGGAAAATTATTAAAGAAGAAGGGAAAATCTCACTAAGCTTAATTACTTTTGTCCATTGCATTTTTGAGGTATAGGGTAAAAGCGCTAAAAAAGGCAAAGACCAAAATGCTGTTAAGGCAAAAGCCAGACCAAATACTTTTGCTAAATACCAAAAAACCCTTTTGGTTTCTTTTTGTATTATGCTTTGAATAAAAAGAATAACACCAATTAAAACTGAAACTATTACTGAAAAAGGATGAATAAGAACCATTAAAGATAAAATCAAGATATTTAAAATTAAAAACTTGTTTTCTTTAATGCCTTTTATTAATAAACCAATAAAAATAAAGAAAAGAGCAAAGGCGCAAGAATAAGAGAATTCACCTGCTAAAGTGCTTGGTATATTACCTCCATAAATAGAAAATTCTTCTAAAAAAAGATAACTTAAACTCAATAAAGCTCCAATTGATGGAATTGGGAATTTAAAATCAAGCAAATACAAACAAAGAAATATTGCCAGAGGTAATAGAAAAGTTCCTGTTAAGGTAATTAATTTAAAAGCAATATTTAAAGGGATAAAAAAGCTCAAAATCACTGTTATGTAATAGAGGAGAGGAGGATAAAAGTATAAAAAAGGAAAACCAGCATACCAATCAGGAGACCACCATTTTATTTTAGGAAAAATTTCCTGAGCATAATATGCAATATAATTATGCGAACCTGTATCTCCACCAGCAATCATGGTATCAGTAAAAACTAATTTCCAAGGAATCTGATAAATCAAAAATCCATAAACCAAAACAAACATTAAAATAATAAAAATTTTCTGTAATTTAAGATATTTCATAATGATGAAATTTAATTTTAAACAAGTCAGTGAGCATTCTAAAAATATGAGCTAAGCGAAAAGTAGAAGCAGAAAATAGCTCCTGTTTGACTACAATTTCAGCAATGGGATAATTTAATTTTCTTGCCAAATACAAAATCTCTATATCAATAGCAAATTCATTAGTGATTGACGCTGCTAGAATTTTCTTTCCAGCTTGCTTGTTAAAACCTTTAAGTCCGCATTGGGTATCAAGATATTTAAAACCAAAAAGAAGATATAACATAAAGTAAAGAAAAGGCCTGAATAGTTTTTTATAAAAAACATCATTATAAAACTCTTCGCGACGAGCAATAATAATAGCATTGCCTTGTTTTAATTTTTGAAACACTCTTTCTATATCCTGAACTTTAAAAGGCAAATCAGCATCTGTAAAGATAATATATTTTCCTTGGGCTTGAGCAAATCCTTTTCGCAAACTATAACCTTTTCCTTTATTTGTTTCATTTTCTAAATAAACAATTTGTTCTTGAAAAATATCTTTGATCTTTTTAGTCTTGTCTGTACTCCCATCATTAACAATAAGAATTTCTGCTTGAGGGAAATATTTAATTAAAGACGAGATTGTATTTTTAATGGTTTTTTCTGATTGATAAGCAGGAATTACAATTGTTAATTCTTTTTGCTCTTTCTTTGTGTTCATGATAATTTTACTATATCAATTTTATTCTTTTTTTGCCAGAAACTATTTTACAACTATTTACAAATTTGTTATAATAAAAACTACTTAAATAAGTGATATTTATGACTAATCAAAATTCTAATAACATGGTCTTAATCCCTACTGTAATTGAGAAAACCAATATTGGGGAAAGGGTTTATGATATTTATTCTCGTCTTTTAAAAGAAAGAATTATTTTCTTAGGTGGACCTATTGATGATGCCTTAGCTAATACTATTATTGCTCAATTACTGTTTTTAGAGCATCAAGATAGCAATAAAGATATTCTTTTATATATTAATTCCCCTGGTGGCTCTGTCACCTCTGCCTTAGCTATCTATGATACAATGCAACATGTTAAATGTGATGTTTCTTCTTTATGTTTAGGCATGGCTGCTTCTGGAGCAGCTGTCCTCTTAGCTGCTGGCACTAAAGGAAAAAGATTTGCCTTGCCTAATGCAGAAATTCTTCTTCATCAAGTAATGGGACAAGCAGGTGGCCAAGCAACAGAAATAGAGATTGCTGCTAAGCAGATTCTTCGTGTTAAAAAACAATTAAATCAGCTTTTAGCTAAACATACTGGACAACCATTAACTAAAATCGCTAAAGAAACTGAAAGAGATTTTTGGTTAGTGCCAGAAGAAGCTAAAAAATACGGTATTATAGATGAGATTATAAAACCTAAAAAATAATAAACATGTCAATTGAGACTCCATCATTTGAAAACCTAAGAAGACAAACAGAAGAAGAAGTAACCGAAAGAATTGAAAAAGAAAGCGTACAAAGGAATATACAAGGAATGGATAAATTAAGAAGAGAGTTAGATCAGCAATTTGAAGAAATAGAAGAAAAAGAATACAAAACTATTGAAGATAAAAATGAAGTAGACAAAATCCAACAACAGCATGATAAACTGTCTTATTTAACTAAGACCTATGAACTAGAATTAAAAGATACTAAGCCAGATAAACCAGAATCAACATTAAAACCAGCACCAAAAATAGACAAAGAGAGCACACAAGCACTAATAGCTAAAATAGATAATTGGAGAGAAAAATTAGATCAAGAATATGAAAAAATAGAAAAGAAAGAATACAAAATCCCTGAAGATTTTGAAGAACAAAAGGTAATAGAAAAACAACATCAAAAATTATCTAATTTGGTAAAAGAACTAGAACAAGAATTAAAAGAAGAACCAAAGATAAAACCAAAACCAGAAAGCCCTTTACCATCTTCAGAGGAAGAATTTAAAGAATCTGCTGAACTTTTAAAAACGCTTCAAGAAGCTCCTAGACACGAAGAAATATATGAGCCTGAAGAACAAGATGATAAAGAAAGCCAAGAAGAAAGCTTAACAAAAGATACAAGTAAACCAGAAACTATTGAGCAAAAGGAAAAAGACAATGAAATAGAAAAAATAGAACTAGAGCTTAAAAGAACAGCTTTTAGGCATGGAAAAGACATTGAAAATATGTGGCACCCAGATAATGTATGGCAACATATAAAAGACTCTTCTAATATATTTAATGATCCAGAAAAACAAAAGGACCTGATGGTCTTAAGAGATGATATTGAAAGGATAGCAGAAGAAACAGATAATGCTTTTGAAAAGCATCCTCGTGCAATAAATAATGCATTTAAATTTATTAAAGGACAAGGAAAGAAAGGATTTGAAAAACTCGGAACAATGAGTAAAAAAGGACTTGAAGTAATGGGGAAAGCAGGGAAAAAAGGAATTGAATCACTAGGAAAAGTTTTTGGTATTTTAGGCTCAGGAATATTATTAATATTAATCCTTTTTATGCTTATAGAATTAAAAGCTGTTGAAAAATTAGTTGATGCCGGTGGTAAAACAAAAATTTAAACAATTAGAAATATTTAAAGGTCAAAATTTATTTAAAAAAATAAATGCTACAAAATTTTTTAAAAAACTTTCCTCCAGAATTTGAAAAAACAATTACTGATTTGTATGATACTATTTTGAAACGTTCTTTAATGAGAGCTTATGAAAATCTAGAAGATGAGAAAAAGGCAATGATGGCTAAAATCTTTAACTCAGAAAATGATACAGAGAAAAAAGATTTTCTTGAAAACTATTTAGGTGATTTGAATGATATTATGCTTGAGGAAACAGAAAAATTACTACTTGAAATAAAAAAATAATTCGTTGGAAAACGAATTTTTCTTTTATCATTTACTTCTTATAATTGGAGCGGCAGACCGGACTTGAACCGGCGACCTTCTCCTTGGCAAGGAGACGTTCTACCACTGAACTACTGCCGCAAATAAAAAAATATCTTTTTAATTTGATCTTTTTTAATAATAGCAATTTTTTAAATTAACGTCAATTGACTTTCAAGAAAATACCTTTAATATAGATAATAGAGAAGAATTAAAAACAAGTATGAATAAAAAAGTATTAACTGAATTAAAGAAAAAATTAGAAAGCGAAAGAACTCTTTTAAAAGAGAGTTTGTTAAAATTTGCTGATAAAGATAAGAGAGTCGCTGATGATTATGATACCCGTTTTCCAAGCTTTGGCGAGCGCTCTTCTTCTCCAGATGAAGAAGCAAAAGAAGTAGAAACCTATGAAAACCTCCTAGCTATTGAATATGCCCTAGAGCTTCGCTTAAAAGAGGTTAATGAGGCCTTAGAAAGGATTAAAAACAATACTTATGGTTATTGTGAGAATTGCAATAAAGAGATTGAATTAGGTCGCCTAAGAGCTAATCCAGCAGCCAAAACCTGTCTTTCATGTACTAATAAGCCATAATTACTAATATATTTGATAAAAAGCAGTGGTAATTCAGAATACCACTGTTTTTATTTATTAGATTAAAAAATCAGCTAATAATAGCTGATCCTAAAAGAAATATTGTTTAGTTTATTGAACAAAGGGATTTTGAGCACCATGAACTTCAAAATGAAGATGACAACCATTAGAATTCCCTGTGTCACCCATTCTGCCTAATAAACTTCCTTGATAAACCTTATCTCCTGCTTTTACTAAAACTTCACTTAAGTGAGCATAAACTGTCATTGTGCCATTATTATGTTGGACTTTAACTAAATTACCATATCCTAAGTTATAAGCACCTGATCCTTTAGCATCTATTACAATTCCATCTGCCGAAGCATAAATAGGGCTACCACAAGAACTAATAATGTCAACTGCATTATAGTAATGAAGAACACCTTTGTTCCAACCACCAGAAACTGGAAAAGCAAAAAAGTCATCATAGCAAGTCCAAGAACTTGTATCTTCTTTCATTGGTGTTAATCCAGAAGAAGAAGCACTTGTTGTTTTCACTGTTGTGCTTGCTGAAGAGCCTGTAGAAGCAAGAATTCCTCCAGGAATGATAATTTCCTGTCCTGACTGAATAGATTTTTCATCTTTCAAATTATTAAAACTAATAATATCATCAATTGATGCTTTGTATTTTGAAGCAATTGATGATAAAGATTCTCCGCTTTTTACCTTATGAGTAACTCCAGAAACAGGTAAAATAACAAGCTCTTGACCTGGCTTAATAACTGATTTTGAATTAAGGTTATTAGCTGATAGAACAGTATTTAAACTAATGCCAAATTGGGCAGCTATTTTCCCAGGGCTATCACCTTCTTTAACTGTATAGCTAACTGTTGTATTTCTTGAAATTAAAGGAATTGAAGATTCTGTTGGAGCATTTAAGCTTAAAAAACTACTCTCATCTACTACTATAAAATAATCAGGAAATTCTTCATCAGTTTTTTCATTTAAATCAGTTTCTAATATTTGACTACCATCAACACAAATATTTTCTGAATAAGCATAGGCTGTTTTTGTTAATTGATTGACTTCAATAATTGTTGGGTTAATATTCTCCTTAATTAAAAAACCCTCTCCTTGTCTTTGAACAACCATAATTTGAGGAGAGAGGTAATAATTACCAAAAAGGAAAGAAAATGCAAAAAAGCCAACAACGACTTGAAACAGAGGCGTGGTTATTATTTGTTGTTTTTTATCTATGAATTTCAGTTTATTCTTAACAATCTCTATTCCTTTATTTAATTGTGTTTTCCAAGTAAAAATGTTAATTTAGAAGCAAATGTTCTATTTAAAAAGCCTTTTTCAAGGCTTTACAGTATTTTATCAAAAGAATTGCAAAAGTCAACCCTTTTAAAAACCTAAAGCCAAAAGGATTTTAAGAAAAATATTTGTGTTTTATTCAGATAATTCGCTTAGTAATTTTATTGGTTGACAATTAATTGCTTGTATTTCAGAAATTAAAGGTGTAGCTCCAAATAAACCAAAATCACGCAGATAAGCAACTATTAAATTATTAGGTAAATAAACACCTTTGACTATTCCAAAAGGAATTTCTGTGCTTAGCCATATTTCTGTTTCATAATCATCTACAAATTTAGCTGTTTGAATTGTTTTTCCAGTTTCTGTAGTATATGTATCATATGTGTATCTGTTTATTGAGCTGTATTTGGCCGGAGTAACTACTGTAGGTAAGTAATTAGTAAGTGTAGGGAATAATGTTTCCATTAGAGGAACATTGATACAAATTATGTCTTTTTCTTGCTTCTCCTTACTTACCATTTTTATAATATCTTCAGTTGCATAATCATACCAAACCTGAAGAACAGAACCAGTGCTATTATTTACATTGGGATCTGTTTCTACTCCATAAATTCGCATTCCTTCCAAATAAGATTCTCCAAGGTAAATTGATCTTTGCAAGCTCTCATTGCCTTCTTCATCATATACGACTAATTCAGACCAGGCTCCTTTTTCAGGCAATAGAAATCCTGTATAAATATCTGAATCCCAGCCAAGCTTGATTTTGCCTCTCTTTGAAAAAAAGAAAACAAAAACCAAAAGACCGATTAAAAGTGCACTAGCAAGAATAATAATTATTTTTTTATATTTTGGATTCATTTTAATTGTTATTTTATTAAAATTCTTTCTCAACCTTGTAAATATTTTAACACAGCCACTAATTTTGTCAAAACACACTATGTCATTTATTAAACAAAAAAAATTAGGCCAGGTTTTTCTCAAAGATCTGTCTTTTGTTAATAAAATCATCAAGGCAGGACAAATTAATGAAAAGGATTTAGTTTTAGAGATTGGCGCTGGAAAAGGAATTTTAACCCAAGCATTGTTAAAAACTAAAGCTCAAGTCATTGCTATTGAAAAAGATCCAGAGTTAGTAAAATTCCTTAAACAACGATTTGAAAACAATTTAAATTTAAAAATTATTCAAGGAGATATTAGAGATTTTTTAATTTCTGATTCTCAAATTCTAAAATCTAATTTTAAGGTTATAGGCAATATTCCTTATTATCTAACCTCGTATTTGATTAAGCTTTTATTAGAATTGAAAAAACAACCAGAGGATATTATTTTAATGATTCAGAAAGAAGTTGCCCAAAGAATCATTCAACAACCACCAAAAATGAATTTATTAGCCGCTTCTGTTCAATTTTATGCCCATGCTAAAATTATTTCTTATGTACCTAAAACTGCTTTTTCTCCAAAACCAAAGATAGATTCAGCAATCATACAAATCACTCCCTTTGTTGATAATAAAAGGACAAAGGCTATTGAACAATCTTTTTTTAAAATTATTAAAGCTGGTTTTAAACAACCAAGGAAGCTTTTAATTAACAATCTTTGCTTAAATCTTAAAATTGATAAAAAGATTATTGAAAAATCTTTTAAAAAACTTAATCTGCCTTTAAATATTAGAGCTCAAAACCTCTCTTTAAACCAATGGACTTGTTTATCTTTATTATTAATAAATAATAAGTTATAATAATACTGAATATTATACAAATTTATTATTAAAAACATGAAAATAAAAAATGTATTTAAAATTGGGATTTTTGGCACTATCCTTTTGTTTTTATTAATAAGCCCTGTTTTTAAATTCAATAATTTACAAGCATCTGCTTATTCTTGCACTGAAGCTGGGGGAACATGTCGACCAGGATGTAATGATGATGAAAAATTTGAGTCACGGCTTACCTGTACAGGAAGTTTTTTAAATACCAATTGCTGTGTCCCTGAGAAATTTAATTATGAATCATGGGTAGATCAGCAAAAATTAAAATCAAAATCTGCTTGTGAGCAAGCTGGATATATATGCAGAATCGCTTGTCTTCCAGGAG
Source organism: Minisyncoccota bacterium (assembly GCA_028695015.1). Lineage (GTDB taxonomy): Bacteria > Patescibacteriota > Minisyncoccia > UBA6257 > UBA6257 > JAQTTC01. Next base: position 228,967 of record JAQVJR010000001.1, on the reverse strand, counting down.
AAGAAATAGTACAAGGAGCTGAGCTTTGTGGTCCAGTTCGTAATATACCACGAATGTGTTGTATGAATATTGCCACTGATAAGTTTCATCGAGAAGGATATGTTGAAGATGTAGTTGGCACAGCCCAAGAATCAAATGCTGCAAAAATTTGTAATGCTCTTTTTTATGGGGATGAAAATCCAAAAAACAGGTTTGCTGAAATTTTCGGATGGTTATCAGACAAAAACGCAAACGATACTTGGTGGGCACATAAAGCTTGTTTGGTTCAAATAGGAGCTATTGAAGGACTTGGAAAAATGATCGGTGGAATGATTAATACATTAACAGGAAATATTCTTTGGGCTTTAAACCCTGATACTTATGGAGGATTTGTTAAAAATCCTGGGGTAGTAGCAATTTGGAGCATCTTAAGAAATTTTATGAATTTAGCCCTTGTTTTAATCTTAATAATTATAGCTATTGCGACTATTTTAGGGATTAAAAAATATCGCTGGCAAGATATTCTTTGGAAATTAATAGTTATTGCTTTACTTATTAACTTTAGTTTGATTTTACCAGGCATATTACTGGATCTTTCTCAATTTACTACTTATGTATTTTTGAATCTAGCTCAAGAAGCAACTGGCCAAAAAGACATTGCTCAAGCAATTATGGATAATTTTGCTACTAATGAAATTTCAGGCGTTAAAAAATATAATTTTGCTTATGATGATAAAGCTGAAATTAAAACTATAACTGTAGAAGGACAAGACATTAAGATGAGCACAAAAGGCTGGGGTCTTTCTTGGGGTAATTTCCTTCTTATTATCGCTGCTTTAGGTATAATTGGATTATTTGTTTTCATCTCTTTAATCGCTATTTTCTTTGTTATGGTTGCTCGGTCTTTTCTCATTATTATCTTACTTGCTGTTTCACCTATTGCTTTTGCTGCATGGGTGTTACCAAACACTGAAAAGTTTTGGAATTTATGGTGGGGACAATTTTCTAGATGGTGTCTTTTTCCTATTACTTTTGCCGTTTCCTTGTATGCAGGGCTTGTTGTTGTATCTGAAATGAATGTTTTTCTTGCAAATCTTGGCGCCCAAGAGGAGAAATTGGGCATTATTACAATGATTATTCAAATAGTTCTCTTTTCTATGTTTTTAATTGGAGGGTTAATTGTTTCTATTCAAAGTAGTGGTGCTGTGGGAAAAGTTGTTCAAAAACAAGTTAGTCGAGCTGGATGGCTAGCTGGAGCCTTTGTTGGAGCTAAAACAATTAAGGGAATTAAGGAAACTGGAATGTATAAAAAAGCAGGTGAAGCTTTAACCCATGTTCCTTTATTAAAAGGTGTTGGCCAAGAAATGCTAGTAACTGGAGAAAAAGCTAAGGCAACTAGAGTTAAAGAATATGAAAAAGGCTTAGAGAATATAAGCTTAGGTAGCTTAAAGCAACTCGAAAAAGCTCCTTTACCATCTTCATTGGATAAAAATGCCTATGAAAAAAGAATTGCTTTGGTTAATAAATTAGCAGAAATGGGAGAACTAGGAGATGAATCTACAAAATTCATCAATCTTCACAAAGATGATATTAGGTTTAATAAAAAAGCTATCACTGAAGCAATCCCTCATGAATTTAGAGTAGAAGGAGGAAGATTAATTAACACTCCAGATTCTATAGAAGAAAAGGTAACCACCTTAACTTCATTAAAACCTGATAAATTAAAAGATAAAACCCAATTAAAAGATTTTGTTGAAAAAACTATAGACAAAGAATATCAAAAATCAATTGAGCAAGGAGCTTGGTTGCCCCATGAAACAGAAAAAGCCATGGAAGAAGCTTATGATAAAGTTTTTCAATCTTTGGTTAAAAAATTCTCAGCTTCACAAATGGCTGCTTTTTGGAAAGGTTTAGGACCAAAATATTTTGATGAGGAAAAACAAAAACTCTTCATAGAATCTATTAAGAGAGATCCTGCAACATTAGCAAAATTCAATAAACACATTAAAGATTCTCGGGCATTAAGAGAAGAAAGCGGCATTGATTTAGAAAACACATCTGATGCTTCAACATGGGATAACATTTTTAAAGAAGAATGAAAAAAGAAGAGTTTTTAAAAAAGTTTGATGTTTTGCCAAAATCTCTCCAAGAAGCCCTTTATTCTGATAAAGTTATTTCTATTATCCAAGATGCTGGCTCTCTTGCTGGTTTAAATGAAGAGGAACTATTTATCTTAAATGAAATTGTTACTGATGTTCTTTTATTAAATATTTCCTCTGATGACTTTGCATTGAAACTAAAATCTCATTTAAAAATTAAAGATTCTTCTTTAAAAATTATCAATCAGATAATTCAAGATAAAATCTTTGATCAATACAAAAAAGACTTACTGCAGTTTAAATCTAGACCAACCATTTCTCAAGAAAAACCACCAATACAATTTAAAACACCAGCTTTGGGTAGTTTTGAAAAAAAGCCTAAAAAAGAACTTTCTGAAAAAAATCAAATTACAGAAATTGATATTCAATCTATTGCAGAAAAAATAAAGCCAGAGGCACTAAAAGAACCTTTAGACAAATTTACTATGCCTCAATCCAAAACTATTAAGCCACAAACAGAAAAACCTCAAGCAAGGATTCCAGAATCAGAAATCATTAAGCCTGAACCAATTCCTGAATACATTGCCCCTGAGCCAACAGAAGTTAAGGTAACAAAACCAATAAATAAAATAGAAGAGCTTAAAAAAGTTACCGTGCCAGAAACAACATTAATCAAGCAAGAAAAAATCCGTAATAAGCTATTAGAGGCCATAACTAAAAAAGATGCTCAACCTAAAATTGTAGAGGAAATCAAAAAAGTTTTAAAATCTAAAAAAGAAGATAAAGAAGCTGTAGAAGAAAAACCTTTAGAAAGAAAGAAAGTACCAGAAACAGAACCTTCTACTGTTTTAACAGGTAGAGGTGAAGAATTTACAAGTGAAAAACCAATTCAAAAATCTCCTGATAAAAAACCTTATGTTCTGGATGTTAAATTACAAGAGATGAAAAAAAGATCAAAGGAAAAAGAATTTGATCCTAAGCCGGTTCAATATGAAAAGTATAAAAAGGAAAGTCCTTTTGGAAAAACATCATAATTAATTATGGCCTATCAAGTACCAAAATTTATAGAAGAAGAAACTAAATTAATGGGATTAGTTACCTTTACCCAGCTTTGGATTTTATTAGGTTTTGCTATTATTCTTGTTATCTTGTTTTTTATTTTACAATTATGGCTTTGGTTTATTGTTTTTGCATTTATAGCCCCATTTGGATTATTTCTTACGTTTGGCCAATTACATAATCAACCAATTTATGCTCTGATTCTATCTGCTTTTCGTCATTTTTGGCTACCAAAATATTATCTTTGGCAAAAAGAACAAGTTATAAAAAAACCTTCTCAAGTTCTTTCATCCAAACATGAGAAAAGTGAAACAGTGACCACTCAAAAATCTTTAGATAAAGAAACCCTTCAAAAATTAACTGAAATTTTAGATAAATAAAATGCCTCAAAAACAAAAAGAAAGTTTTAGTAGTCAATCACTTCTTTCTATTCATCAAATTAAAAAAGGAGTTGTTATATTAAAAAACGGATCCTTGCGTTCTGTTTTAGCTGTTTCTGGAATAAATTTAGATTTAAAATCAGAACAAGAACAACTTAGTATTTTAACTAATTGGCGTAATTTATTAAATAACTTAGATTTTACATTAGAAGTTATTGCCCATTCACGCCGTGTTCATATTGCTTCTTATTTAAATTTTCTTCAGGAAAAAATTAATCAAGAAACAAATACTTTACTTAAATTACAAGGAGAGGACTATCATTCTTTTATTAAAGGATTAGTTACTGAAAGCAATATTATGAAGAAAAAATTCTATGTGGTGATTCCTTATGATCCTATTATCCTTAAACCAAAAGACATTTTTGGACAAATAGTAGAGGCATATAAAAACCTGCTTAATTTAAAACATCAGGCTTTTTCTAAAACTCTTTCTTTATCTAATGATGAATTTAACCAATATTATCAGCAACTAATGATTCGCCAAAGCAATGTTATAAATAATTTCAATCGTATGAACTTACAAGCTCAACCTTTAACAACTAAAGAATTGATAGAATTGTTTTTTAATTTATACAATCCAGAAACTTTTGAAAGAGAATCTATTCCTATCCCTTCAGAACTTAATGAATAAATAATACTATTATGAAATTACCTTTCTTCTCACGGAAAAAACAAATAAAACCTCAGGAAGCTATTTATACTGAAGCTTTTTCTACACTTCAGAACTTAATTGCTCCAGCTGGATTAGAAATAAACACAAATTACCTTAAATTAGGAGAGCAATATTGTGCTACTCTTTTTGTTTTAACTTATCCAGATTATTTAGCCTCTAATTGGTTTTCTTCGATTGTTAATCTTGATGAATCTTTTAATATTTCTATCTTTTTCCATCCTCTTGATATTAATAAAGTTTTAAGAAATTTAAGGAAAAAATCTGCGGAAATTCAAGCTCAGATTAATATTGAAGCTGAAAGAGGATTAGTTCGTAATCCTTTATTAGAAGCAGCTTTATCTAATGTTGAGAAATTAAGAGATACAATTCAACAAGGCAGTGAGAGATTATTTGATGTTGGTGTTTATATCACTTTTTATTCTAACAGCCAAGAAGGGCTTTCAAAAGTAGAGAGTAAAATCCGAAACATATTAGAGCAACAACTTATTTATGCTAAACCTGCTGTTTTTAGAGAATTTGAAGGATTAGAAAGCACTATGCCTCTTGGGGTTAATAGATTGCTTTTAACTACGCCTTTAAATTCTCAACCAGCATCTACACTTTTCCCTTTTTCTTCTTTAGATCTTTCAGATAATAAAGGAATTCTTTATGGCATTAATATCCATAATAATAGTCTAATAATTTTTGACCGCTTTTCTCTTCCAAATGCAAATATGGTAGTTTTTGCTCAAACTGGAGCTGGGAAAAGCTATGCTATTAAATTAGAAATTCTCCGCTCTCTTTTATTAGGTACTAATATTTTAATTATTGATCCGGAAAATGAATATCAATATTTAGCTGAATCAATTGGTGGCAGCTATTTTAATATTGCTGTGGCTTCTGAAGATAATATTAATCCTTTTGAATTGCCTCTGGTAAAAGAAGAAGAGGAAACAAATGAAGAAGTTTTTAGAAATCATGTCTTGAGTCTTATTGGACTTATTAAATTAATGCTTGGCGGATTAACCCCTCAAGAAGAATTAATTTTAGATCAAGCCATTATTCAAACTTATGCCAGTCGGGATATTTTTCCTGAAAACATGACTGAACAAAAAGCACCACCTTTAATGGAAGATTTAGAAAATGTTCTTGAAAATATTGAGGGGGGAGAAGATTTAGCAGCTAAACTTTATAAATTCACTAAAGGAACTTATGCTGGTTTTCTTAATAAACAATCAAATATTGATATTAATAACCGACTAGTTGTTTTTGGCATTAGGGAATTGGCAGATGAATTAAGACCTATTGCCATGTATGTTGTTTTGAACTATATCTGGACAATGATAAAGAAAGATCTTAGAAAAAGAATTGCTATTATTGATGAAGGTTGGTGGCTCTTAAATCATGAGGAAAGTGCTTCTTTCTTATTTAGTTTAATAAAAAGAGCTAGAAAATATTATTTAGGAGTTACCTTTATTACTCAAGACATTGAAGATGCCTTGGCTTCTCCTTATGGTAAACCTATTATTACTAATTCTTCCCTGTCATTATTGCTTCGCCAATCTCCAGCAAATATAGAAATAATCGGTAAAGCTTTAAATCTTACTGAGCAAGAAAAAACAATTCTCTTGCAATCTCCTGTGGGCACTGGTTTATTTTTTGCCCAAGAAAAACATGCGGCTATTCAAATTGTAGCTTCTTATGCTGAGGACCAAATTATCACTTCAAATCCTGCTCAGCTTTTAGCTATTAAAGAAGCGAAAAAGCAATTAAAATCTGAGTCTTAATTAAATATTAATGACAGAACAAACACCAAATAAAGAAGAATCTTTGATAGAACAACAACCAACAGGACTTGAGGAAAAAGAAACCTCCCCTGAAGAGAAAGCACCAGAAACAAAGCCAAAGGAAAAAAAGATGGATATTATTATCTTTCTTTTGCTTCTTATCCCTGCTATAATGAAGGATATTATAGAAGTAGTTTTGGGCTTAATTCCAGGAATTCAGTTTTTTGTTTGGTTAATAGCTCTTCCTTTTTCCGCTTATATATTATTTATTAGTATTATCACTGGCATGAGAACAAAATTAATCCTAAGTGGTCAATTAATAGACTTATTGCCTATTGCTAGTATTTTGCCAATTACCACTGGAACTGTTATTTTTGCTTATTTATCACAAGGAGTTGTTGAAAAAATTACTAAAAAATCTTCTAAAGCATAAAAATAATTTTAAAAATAAATAAATAAAAATATGAAACAAACAAATTTTTATAATAAGATATCTGTATTTTTTCTAATTGTGTTTGTTGTGAATTTGTTTTTTTGGAACTTATTAATAACCAAAGAAGCTTTGGCTGCTTCCCAAGCTCGTTATTCTTGTAATTCAGAAACCAAAGAATGTTATCGAGATGATGAAAATGGAGAATATACTTGTAAAGCTCTCTGTAAGAATAAATGTTCTGGAGAATCTCCAGCTCTTACTGACCCTTTGCCTTTAAATCCAGGATGTGGTTGTGGTGGAGGCGAAGCACAACCTGTTTATATTGTGGGCTCAGTAGAGCAATCTGCTGCTCAAACTGAAGCTGCTAAAAATATTAAAACCTTACAAGACTTGGCAGATGTTTCTGGGATTACAACAGAATTATATGATGAAGTAGAAGATGTTATTCAAAAAGGAAAAGACATTCCAGAAAAGCTACAAGGATATTTTAATAAAATAGCAGATAAAGGTAATTTTTCTGTTACTGATAAAAACATATTAAAAAATGTTATCAATCAAGGATCGCCAATTCCTGAAAACTTGCGTTCAGATTTTCTTGAGGCAGCACTTCAATTTGGTGATATAGGTGATTTAGTTCAGGATAAGTTCTTAGATTTATTAGGCGTTGGTTTAGATGTTGATTGGATTTGTGGAATGTTATCAAATGCAGCTACTGCTCTTCCTTGGGGATTAGGAGTTCCTGTTTCCATGGCTATTGGTCAAGCTTGCCCCATAATCCTAAAAGAGTTATTAGCTTCTTTAGGTGCTTATTCAACAAAACAAACTGTAGAAGAATTGGTGCAAACAATACCTGTGCCTACATTTCGATTTTTTGAATGGGAGGTTGGTTTACCTGGATTTTTTAAACCAGGACAAATATTAAAATTTAAATAAAACAATAAATGTTTCTGTCTTTAAATCAGTATTGTAATTTTAAGAATATCACTCTGTTATTGATTGTATTCGCTTGTTGTTTAAATTTTAGCCAAGGATTAGTTGTTGAAGCTGTCACTAATTCTTATGAGGTAATTGAATTTCAAACTAAAAATGCAATAGAAGAGTTAGTTAAATACCTAGTTCTATGGGCTTTTAGATTAGCTGGATTATTCGCTTTTATTATGATTATTTATGCTGGATTTCAATATCTTACTGCTGGTGGAAATGTTGAACAACAAAAAGAAGCCCAGGAAAGAATTATTAATACTTTTATTGGAATTGTTTTATTGTTTTCTTTTTGGCTTATCCTAAACACAATTAATCCAAATCTTCTCAAAACAACACCTGAGCCAAAACCAACAACAGTTAAGCCACCAATAGAAACGGAACAATTGCCGGTAATTGTAGGTGATTTTGTTTTAATTGGAGCAGGTTCTGGAAAATATTCTAATATCCCATTGAGTTGGGAATTTCCTAATGGAGCTTATATTGAAGAAAGTGTTGCTGAAAGTTTATTAAAATTAGTTAATAGTAATGCTCCAAAGGGATGGCAGGTCACAGAAGCTTGTGTCTCAGTTATTGGAAATGAATGCATTACCACAGTTCATCATGTATCAAATTGTCATAAAATTGGTACTTGTGTTGATGTGGGATTTGGTAAAGACCCAGGCATTACAACAAGAACAGCCTTTATTAAAGCTGCTAATGCATCTGGCTTTGATGTTATAGATGAATACTCCCCAGAAGGATCTCAATATGGAAGTGGTTTTCATCTTGAGATTAATATGCCTAATTGTAAAACTGGTGGAGCCTTCTTTTGTTCTTAATAAAAAAATTATTTATCTTGAGGCCTAATTACAATATGTCTTTCTTTGTTTTCACCAATGCTTTCAGTGATAACATCACTCCTTAAAGCAATTTCTAAATGAATAATTCTCCTGTCTCGAGCTCTCATTGGAGGTAATTCCATTATCTGATTAGTTAAAGCTACTTGATGAGCTATTTTCCTAGCAAATTCTCTTAATTTCTCTTCTTGAATTGCCCGATAATTATTAATATCTAAAATAATACGCCATTGTATCTCTGTGGCGTTTTTTCTTACAAACATGTTTAAAAGATATTCAAAAACTTGTAAATTCTCTCCATCTCTACCTATTAATAAACCACTGTCATCAATTCGAGAATCAGTTTTTAAAAAAACTTGTATTAAATTATCTTGAGGATTTTCTTGAATATTAATTTCAAAATCTGAAAACCCAATAATAGATAAAATATTTTCTAAAAATTGTTTAATTTCTATTGTTTTCATTTAAATAAAAACTTTATTAGATTTTATTATTACTTGTAGCAATGTCTTGTTTTTTCCTGGATTTCATAAAAAACTCTTGTGAAATATTAACTAAGCTAAAACCTATCCAATAAAGAATAACAACTGCAGAGAATTTTTGATAAAAAAGCAAGATAATAAAAGGCAAAAGAAGCATCATCGTTTTGTTTTGCCCAACTGAAGATTGAGAAAAAGCTAAGGTTGAATTTAAAGAAGCAGATACAATAGCTAAAATTAAACTAGGCATTTTTAAATCAATTAATCCTAGAAATAAATAGTTTATTTCCGTATTTAACTTAATAAATGGATAAAGAAATGAGGACCAATCACTATTAATGGCTTGGTTAAAAAATGCAAATAAACTTAAAAAGATAAAGAGCTGAGTGATCAAAAAAATATAAGCCCCTCCTAAGCTAACGTTTTCTTCCTGAAATATCTTCATCACTTCTTGATTGGCTTTTACTGGATCTTGCTTGTATTTATTCTGAATATCTTTGACTTTTGGCTGTAATTGAGATATTTTTTTTTGATTATCCATTGCTTTTTGATGCCAAGGCCAAATAATAAAACGAATTAAAGCTGCTAAAACTAAAATCGCCCATCCTAATTCGCCCTGAAAGATATTTAGGAAAACAGTTAAAATATTGTACAGAGGTTGATAAATTAATAATTGAATCATTTTTTATAATATTCTTAGTAAAAGTTCTTTTAACTGAGTTTGTAACTCTTGGAAACTTATATTAAGGCAATCTTTTTTAATGAAAATAAGAACATCAAAACCTTTGGGAAGAGAGTTTATTAATTCTCTTAAAATATTTTTTACTCTTCTTTTTATTAAATTTCTTTTTACTGCCAAACGATAATTTTTTGAACTAACAATAACTGCAAAACGAGATTTTTTAAGATTGTTCTTTAGAAACAAAACTCTAAAATATAGATGTTCTTTTCTTTGGCCTCGTTGCAAAATTTCTTTGAAAATAATAGAAGAATTAATTCTATTACTCTTAGGCAACATTGATTATTTTATTATAAAAAAATTTGAGCTATTAAAAGTAGCTCAATTTTAAGGACTGAGTTTTTTTCTTTTCTTTCTACGTCGATGAGTGATAATTCTTTTACCACCAGAAGAGGACATTCTTTTTAAAAATCCATGCTTTCGGGCTCTTTTTTTCTTTTTAGGTTGATAAGTAACAGACATTTTGAATTAATTAAATTGTATTTATTTAGGAATATTTCTTCAGTACTAAACAGCATAACAAAATCTTTATATAATATCAAATTCACTAATTATCAACACTTTATCCACTAAACCGGTTGTAAAATTTGGAAGAAGAATTAATTTGTTTTATACTTATATTAACTTCTACTAATTATTATTGTTATTTAAATTTATTTTATGAATTTTCAAGAACTCTGGGAATCAGCTTTAGGAGAAATAAAATTAAATATTTCTAAGGCTAATTATTTAACTTGGTTTAAAGACGCTTTTATTGTGGACTTTAAAGAAAGCACTGTTTTTTTAGGAGTGCCTTCTAATTTTACAAAAGAGTGGTTAAAAAATAAATATAATAAACAAATCTTAGGTGCTCTTTATAACTTAGAGCCCACAATAAAACAAATCGAATACATTGTAACTACAGATAAAACCGCTCTTAAGAAAATTAGTCAGGTTAAGAAAAAACAATCCATCCAATCAAAGAAAACATCAGTCCTGGATGAACCCTTAGAATTTAATATTGATCCTGACACTAATTTAAATCCTAAATATACTTTTGAAAATTTCATTGTGGGTACTAATAATGAATTGGCTAATGCTGCTGCTTTAGCAATCACAGAAAACCTAGGTAGTAAATATAATCCTTTATTTATTTATGGTGGTGTTGGGCTAGGTAAAACTCATTTATTACAGGCCATTGGTAACCGATTAAAATCAGAAAATAAAAAACTTAAAATTAAATATGCTTCTTCTGAGAAATTTACTGATGAGCTTATTAATGCTATTCGTAATCAGAAAATGACTGATTTTAAAAAAAGTTTTCGTAATTTAGACTTACTTTTAATAGATGATATTCAATTTATTGCTGGGAAAGATAAAACTCAAGAAGAACTCTTTCATACTTTTAATAATCTGCATGGAAAAAATAAACAAATTGTTTTTACTTCTGATCGGCCACCAAAATCCATTCCTTCAATTGAAGAACGTTTGAGGTCTCGTTTTGAAGGAGGGATGATTGCTGATATTGGTTATCCTGATTTTGAAACTCGTTTAGCTATTTTAAAAGCCAAGAGCCAGGAAGTAAGCCATTTAATTGGAGATGATGTTTTAAAATATATTGCTGAAACTATTTCTCGTAATATTAGAGAATTAGAAGGAGCCCTCAATAGAGTTATCGTTCATGCCCGATTAAAAAATGGAATGATTACTATTGATGAAGTAAAGAAAATCTTATCTTTAATTTTAAATAAAACTAATCAATATATCCCACCTAAGGAGGTTATAAAAAAGATTGCTTCTTTTTATGACTTAAGTGAAAGTGAAATTTTAGGACATTCAAAAAAGAAAGAACTAGTAAAACCAAGGCAAATTGTAATGTATCTCTTAAGAGAAGAATTTAAATATTCTTACACTAATATTGCTGAAAAAATAGGGAACCGAGATCATACTACAATTATTCATGCTTATAAAAAAATTAATAAAGAAATAGAAGAAAATCCAGTATTTGCTCAGGAAGTAAATATCCTAAAAGAGATGATTTATAACAAATAATTCCTTGTTGATAATTAGTGAATAAATTGTGTTTTAGAAGTGAATCTTTTGTTGTATAAATTTAATAAATCCTTTTCACCTGTTTTAATCCACTTATTGTTCTCAAAATATCCATTAGTTTTCAACATTTTATCCCTATATTAATTCATGAGAAAAGACTCAATAAAGACATTAAAAAGGTTTATCCCCAGAAAAACAAGCCCCTAATTATAACAATAATTTATATTATATATTAATTTATTATTAAAAATTTAAAATAATTAAAAATATGAAATTTACTACTTTGGTGGAAACAATTAAAAAAGCAATTAATTCTGCTGAGAAAATAACTGGAAAAAATTTAACTCTTCCTGTTTTAAGCAATATCCTTTTAAAAACAAATACTAATAAACTTCATGTCTTTGCTACTGATTTGGAAATTGGAATTGAGTTAGTGATCACTGGAAAAACTGAAAAAGAAGGTAAGTTTGTTATTCCAGCTAAAACTTTTTCTAATTTCTTGAGTAATCTTTCAGAAGAAAAGATAAGCTTAGAAGAAAAGAATAATAATCTAATTGTTAAAAGTGGGAAATACAATACAACTTTTCAAGGATTTAATCCTGAAGAATTTCCTATTATTCCAGAAACAAAAGCAGATAAATATATAGAAATAGGGAAAAGTGATTTTGAACAAGCTTTAATTCAAATTTTACCCAGTGTGAGCTATTCTTCTCCAAAAGCTGAGTTAAATGGGGTTTTGTTTAAATTAGAAACCTCAGGAAGTAAAAATACATTAAAACTAGTAGGTACAGATAGTTTTCGTTTATCAGAAAAAGTATTTCCTTCTTCTCAAGTAAAAACAAATATTAAAAATGATATTGAAGTAATTATTCCTTTAAGAACAGCTCAAGAAGTTTTAAGATTAGTTCAAGAAAATATGGAAAGTGATGAATCTTTAATCAGGATAACTCCTGAATCAAATCAAATTCAATTTTCTTTTTCTAATATTCGAGTTATTTCACGTTTAATCAATGCTGATTATCCAAAATATTCTTCAATTATTCCTAAGGATTTTGAGAATAAAATTGTCTTTGAGAAAAAAGAATTAGCTGAAGCAGTGAAGATAGTAGGTTTATTCAGCGGTCGGGTTAATGATGTTAAATTCAGTTTTAATCCTGATAAAAAAGAAATTATTCTTGAAGCCCAGGATTTAACTTTAGGCAAGAGTCAGACTGTATTAATACCAAAAGAAATATCAGGGAATGCTTTAGAAATTAGTTTTAATTACAGATTTCTATTAGATGGATTAAATGCTGTAAAAAATGAAGAAGTTTTTATTGGCTTAAATAAAGAATCAAATCCTGGATTAATTAGAGATAAAGATGATGATACCTTTGTATATATCTTAATGCCAATAAAGATTTAAATCTGTGGTTTTTATTCCAATTAAAAATATTTTAAATTCTTGGCTAGAAGCTGATAAATTTAAATCAGTTATTTCTGGACGTCAGGTAGTTAGTTTAGCTAATCAATATTTTAGGGATATTAAAAAATGGCCTTCTAATGCAATTCGGGCCATTTCTTTTGATAAAGGGCGTTTAACTATTCAATGTTTTCAAAATGTCATTTCATCAGAGTTACGTTTAGATGAATTGAACTTTAGGAAATATTTAGAGGAAAAAGTTCCAGAAATTAAAATTAATAAAATTTTCTACAAAATTAAATAATTCTATTTAAAGATAATAATAGAATTTGTACCTTTTTGATTGAAGCTATCAAAGGCTTCAATTTTAATTTCATTTTGACTAATTAATTCATGCCAGTTAATTCTATAGATATATTTATTCTCTTCTATTTTATTTAAAGAACCTAAGAGTTTTTGATTAAGATAGATTTTAGTATCAATAATTCCATCAGTACTATTAATTTCTATTTCAATATTAAAATCTGAACTAACAAAAACACCATTGTCTGGGGAGATAAATTCTATTTGAGGGAGATCTGGGAATTCAATAATTTCTTCATTTTCTTGAATGGGTTTAAGAGGAATGTATTCTGGTCCTAAGTTTTGATTATATTCTGTATCAAAATTAGGAATATTTCTCTGAGCCCATAAAAGAACTGGAGTTTCCCAGACCCAAAATTGAGAATCACCTAAAGGATTAAGAGGGGGAGAATCTAAAAGATTGTTTTTATTTACATAATAAAGAATATTATGAACTTCTTTTTTAATGATAGTTTCTTCAGTGTTGATGTTTTTGTATTCTTGAGAACTGATGTATTGTCCATTAAGCATGGGAGTAGAAGATCTAATAATATCTTCAGAAGTATAAGGCAAGGGTTTATTAAAGGTTCCTGGGGGATAAAATTGAACTGCCTTTTCCATAAATTCATGCCAACAAGGAGCAGCTAACATAGCACCAGGAGCTCCAATTTGACTTACAATTGACCGATCATTATTACCAACCCAAACCCCAGCAGTTAATGAAGTAGTGTAGCCAACAGTCCAAGCATCACGATATTCAGAATCAGTACCAGTTTTAGCCGCTACTTGAAAATTATTAAAATGTAATGGATTATCCCAACCAAAGGTAGGGGCTCGAGCACTATTATCTGAAAGGACATCAGTGATTAAGCGAGCAGTTTGAAGATTGATAACTTGTTTTTGTTCTAGTGTAAATTCTTCAATAATCACTCCATGGCTATCTTTTATTTGAAGAATAGAGCTTTGGGGATGAAAAATTCCATCTTGATTAAAAACTGAATAAGCATGGACTAATTCAGTTAACTTAATACCACCACCACCTAAAACCAAACTTAACCCATAATGCTGAGGAGAATCAGTAAGAGTAGTAATGCCAAATTTTTTTGCACTATCAATAGTATTTTGAACACCAGCCAAATACAATACTTTAACTGCAGGGATATTTAAGGATTCAGCTAAAGCAGTGCGTAAACTTACTGGGCCTCTAGTTTTACTATCATAATTAGTAACTAGATATGGTGATTGAGGGTTGGTAGAGAAATTAGCAGTGCGGCCATCAATAGCTACATCAAAAACAATATTTTCTGGTAAAAATCCTTTTTCAAAAAGAGTAGCATAAACAATTGGTTTAAAAGAAGAACCAGGTTGACGAGTGCTCAGGGTTGTATTAACATTTCCTTCAGCTTCTATATCCCAATAATCTCTTGAGCCCACCATGGCTAAAATCTGACCAGTATTTGGGTCTTCAGCAAGAAAGCCCATATTTTTAGCCCCTACTTGTGTTTCATTAAAATCACCATATTTTTCTACTAAATCTTCAGCTAAATTCTGAAGATTCATATCTAAAGTAGTAATAATGGTATAGCCTCCTTTTTCTAATTCTTCCTCACTGAATTTTTCATAAAGTAAACCACGAACATACATTACAAAATGAGGCGCTAAAAACTCTCCTTTTTCTGAAGGACTGAAAACAACTTTTTCTTCACGGGCATTCTCTATTTCTTCTTTAGGATAATATTTTAGAAGTTCAATTCTGGATAAGATCCATTCTTTTCTTGATTCTAAATCTTCAAGATGATTACCAAAAGGAGATAAGTAGTTAGGGGATTGGATAAGGGCGATTAAATAAGTGGCTTCTGCTAAGGTAAGGCTTTCTGCTTCTTTATTAAAATAAAATTTACTGGCAGATTCAATGCCATAAACATTATGGCCAAAATTTATTTGATTAAGATAGAGTTCTATAATTTCATCTTTGGAATAGTTTTTTTCAATTTTTATTGTTAAAAGCGCTTCACGAATCTTTCTAACCATTGTTTTATCAAGAGTTAGGAAAGCATTTCGGGCTAATTGTTGGGTAATTGTAGAGCCTCCGCGAAGCTGAGAAGGGTTTAATAAGTTTTGAATCATTGCTCGAGCAAAGCCTTTGATTGAAAAACCATGGTGTTTGTAAAAATTATGGTCTTCAGCTGCTAAAACAGCTTTAAGAACATAAGGAGAAATTTTTTCTAAGCTAACTACAGTTCTTTTTTCACCACCATGAATTTCATAAAGTAAAATCTTTCCTGTGCGGTCATAGATTTTAGTTGATTGGGGTACAACTCGATCATCAAAAGCAGAAGGATCAGGTAATCCCTGGGCAAGGAAAAATACAAACAAACCAGCAAAAACACAGGCAATGATTAATATTAATCCAATAAGGGAAAAAGTTTTTTTAGTCATTTTTATGTTTTGTTTTTGAATCATTGAGTTTATTAATACCGGCTAAGGCAACAGCTAAGGCATCAGCTATATCATCAGGCTTAGGCATTACCTCTAAAGAAAAGAAGCATTGAATAGTTTTTTGAACATCTTTTTTATCTGCTCGGCCATAACCAACTAGATTTCGCTTAATCTCTAATGGGGTTAATTCAATATATGGTAAATGATGTTTTTCAAGAATTAAGATAATAACACCAATAGCTTCACTAACACTCATTACAGTTTTAGCGTTTTTAAAAAAGAAAACCTTTTCAATAGCCACTATAGATGGTTGGTGTTTTTTTATAGCTTGATTTAGATTTTTAGATATTTTTAATAATCTTTGACCCTGGGTTGTTTTAGTTGTTTCCCAACAGCCATAATCAATTGGTTTTACATTGTTTTTAGTTGCCTTTAATACAGCCCAACCAATACGAGTAGTGCCTGGGTCAATGCCTAAGATAATCATAAATTAATTATTGTATATTAGAGTAAATTTCTTCCACATCATTGTGTTCATCTAATTCGTTAAATAATTGCTCTAATTTGTTTTTTATTTCAGGGTCAGTAATATCAATTGGTTGTTGGCTGATAAAATCAATTTCTGTTTTAAGAAATTCATCATCTATATGCTCTAAAAGGAAATTTTTCATCTGGGAGAAATTTTGAAAAGCAGTGTAAATAATTACTTGATTATCTTCTTCCTTGATTTCTTCTGCTCCTTTTTCTATTGCCGCTAAGGAAATTTCATCATTCCAGAATTTTTTTGGCAAAATGATTTTTCCCATTTCCTTAAATGACCATAAGACACTTCCGGTATCAGCCATTTTAGCCTGATTTTTTTGTAAAATATGTTTTATCTCGGCAATAGTGCGATTTTTATTATTAGTAATAGCTTGAATTAATAAGGCTGAACCTCCAGGAGCATAAGCTTCACACATAATTTCTTCTAATTTTTCTCCTTCTTTTATCTCTCCAGAGCCTCTTTTAATGGCTTTTTCTATATTCTCTTTAGGCATGCCTATTTCCTTAGCTTTATCAACAGCCATTCTTAATTTTGGATTTGACTCAATGTCGCCACTATCTCTAGCAGCAACCGTTATTAAAGCAGATAGTTTAGAAAAAGCTTTACTTCTTTTTGGGTCTTTAATAGCTTTTTGATATTTTACTTTTGCCCATTTAGAATGTCCAGCCATAATAAATAAAAATGAAATATTATTGAATTAAAATTAGTATATCTCTTTTTAGGGATTTTCGCAATTTATCTAATTTTTAGGGGTTGAAAAAAGCATCATTTTAGCGTAAACTTATAGATATAAGAAAAGAAATGGATTTAGAAAAATTAGCGCAACAAGCTAAAAAAAGTATTTCTTTAATAGAAGAATCATCAGAATTAGAACAATGGCGGATTCAATATTTAGGGAGGAAAAGCGCCCTTTCTTTATTTTTTAATTCTTTAGCTCAATTATCTCCTGAAGAAAAAAAACATTTAGGAGAGAAAGCTAATAAGGTTCATAAGGAATTAATAACATTGTATAAGGATAAAAAAGAAGAAATAGAAAAGAATATTTTTAAAAAAAAGGATAGTTTTTTAGATATTACCCAGCCAGGGGAAAAACAATTCTTAGGACATTTACACCCCCTAACCTTAACAGCTAGAGAGATTATTGCTTCCTTTGAACAAATGGGTTTTTCAATTATTGAAGGACCAGAGATAGAAACTGAGTATTATAATTTTGATGCTTTAAATATTCCTGAAGATCATCCAGCAAGAGAAATGTGGGATACGCTTTGGATTAAATCAAAATCCACAAAAGAAAAATCAAGATTGTTATTAAGAACACATACTAGTCCAATGCAAATGCGTTATATGGAAAAACATCAACCTCCATTTCGTATTATTGTACCTGGAAAGTGCTTTCGTTATGAGGCCACTGATGCTTCTCATGAAATTCAGTTTTTTCAGATAGAAGGATTAATGGTTGGAGAAAATATTACCTTAGCTAATTTTAAAGCAGTTATTAATGAATTAATGAAAAATATTTTCCAACAAGAAGTTGAAGTGCGTTTTAGACCTAGTTATTTTCCTTTTGTAGCTCCAGGAGTAGAAGTGGATATAAGGTTAAAAAATGGTGATTGGTTAGAAATTATGGGAGCAGGTATGGTGCATCCTGAATTATTTAAAAAAGCAGGTTATAAAAATAATCAATGGCAAGGATTTGCTTTTGGCTTAGGAATAGAAAGAATTGCTATGATTAAGTATAAAATTAATGATATTAGGTTGTTTTTTAATTCAGATATTAGATTTCTTGAACAATTTTAAAATATTCACATAATGAAAGTTTCGTTTAATTGGTTAAAAGATTTATTAAAATTAAAACAAACGCCAAAGCAATTGGCAGAGATTTTAACAATGTATTTTGCTGAAACCACAGTTAAGAGTTTGGGTAAAAGACCTATTCTAGAAGTTGAATTATTATCTAATCAAATTGGTTGGGCTTCTGGTCATCTCAGTTTAGCAAGAGAAATAAGTGCTTGCTTAAATCAACGTTTTAATTCTCCAGAGCCTGTTTTTAAAGAAGATAAAAAAAATTCAATTAATGATTTATTATCTTTAGATATTAAAACAATAAATTGCAGGTATTATGCAGCAAGGATATTACAAGGAGTTAAGGTTAAAGAATCTCCTCTATGGTTAAAACAGAGATTAAAAGATTGTGGCATTCGACCAATTAATAATTTAGTTGATGTTGCTAATTATGTAATGATAGAAACTGGGCAACCTCTTCATGTATTTGATTTTGATACAATTGATCCTGAAAATTCTAAAAAAAAGATTATTATCAGGCAGGCAAAAGATAAAGAAATACTTAATGCTCTTGATGATCAAAAATATCTCCTAAATAAAGAAATGATGGTGATTGCTGATAGTAAAATGCCCATTGCTTTAGCTGGTATTAAAGGAGGCCAGGAAACAGCTGTTAGCAAAAAAACCCAGAATATAATTTTGGAAAGTGCTAATTTTAAAGGGAGTAATATTCGTTTAACTTCTAAATCCCTAGGCTTGGCTACAGATGCTTCTTGGAGATTTGAACATAATGTGCCTTTGGAATTAACTTCTTATGCCTTAGATCGCTTAGCAGAGTTAATCCAACAAATAGCCGGAGGTAATATTATAAAAGGAAGAGTAGAAAAAATAAAAGATATTAATAGTTGGAAAAGTGTTAAAAAACCCATTTCTATCAAATGGGAAGATTGGGAAAAGTTTCTAGGCTGGTCAATAAAAAAAGAAAGAATCTTAAAAAATCTTGATTTATTAGGTTTTTCATTTACAAAACATAAAAATCATCTTTTAGTTATTCAACCTAGATTCCGCAATGATATCTTAATTAAAGAAGATGTTATGGGAGAGGTAGCTAGATTAGAAGGTATTGATTTGATTGAGCCTATTTTGCCCAAAGAAGAATTAAAACCTCCTACTAAAAATGAATTTTGGCTATTTCGTGAAAAAATTAAAGACCAATTCAAAGAATACAGATTATATGAAACCTATAACTATTCTTTTATTTCTAATAAAGATAAAAATATCTTACCTCAACAATGGCAACAAAAGATGATTGAAATAGAAAACCCAACTAGTTCTTTAACTCAATATTTAAGACCAACTCTTTTAATCAATCTTTTAAAGAATGCTAGAGATAATTTTCGCTTTGTTGATAAAATTAGGTTTTTTGAATTAGGGAATATCTATTTTCCTAAAAAAGAAGAATATGTTTTTAGTGGAATTTTGGCTCAAAAAACCAATTTAGATAATAATCAATTATTCTATCAAGCTAAAGGCATGATTGAGGATTTATTAATTATTCTTGGTATTAATCAACATGATTGTATTTTTCAAGACTTAAAAAAGACAGAGTATTCAGATTTATTAGAACAAGGAGCAGGGATTTTTATTAATCAAAAACTCATTGGTGCCTTAGGTAAACCTCAAGATTTTTTAAAAAAACATTATGATTGTCAAGGAGAAACAATGTTTTGGGAAATTAAATTAAGGCCTTTGTTTGATTTAGCTAAAAAGGAAAAAGAATTTCAAGCCTTACCTAAATACCCAGCTGTTATTAGAGATATTTCTTTTGTAATTTCAAAAGATATTCTTATTGGTGAGATTTTCAATATTTTGCAAAAAACCTCTTCTTCTTTCTTAAAAGAAATAGATTTATTTGATGTTTATATGGGTAAAAACTTACCTTTAGGAAGTAAAAGCCTATCTTTCCATCTTGTTTTTAGATCACCAAAACACACCTTAACTAATATTGAGATTGATAAAGAAATGGAAAAGATTTACAAAGCCTTAAAATCTCTAGGCGCAAAAATTAGATAAAATACTTTAACTATAACTATGGTAAAAAAAATAAAACAAAAACCAACAGAAAAAAAAGAAACCTTAAATGATAACAATTCATATACAGCTAAGGATATTTATGTTTTAGAAGGATTAGATCCGGTTCGAAAAAGACCAGGAATGTATATTGGTTCTACTGGAGTTGATGGCCTTCATCATTTAATTTGGGAAGTAGTGGATAATAGCATTGATGAGGCAATGGCTGGATTTGCTAAAAATATCTTAATTGAAATCTTAGCAGAAAATGAAGTCGCCATAACTGATGATGGAAGAGGGATTCCAGTTGATGTTCATAAAAAGACTAAAAAATCAGCTTTGGAAATTGTTTTAACTACCCTTCATGCTGGAGGTAAATTTGGAGGCAAGTCATATAAAGTAGCTGGTGGTTTACATGGAGTTGGAGTTTCAGTAGTCAATGCCCTTTCAGAGCACCTACAAGCAGAGATTTGTCGTGAAGGAATTTTATATCAACAAGAATACAGTCGAGGAAAAGCAATTACTAAATTAAAAAAAGCAGGTAAATCTAAGCAAGAAGGAACAAAGATTGTTTTCAAACCAGATCCAGAAATTTTTAAAGACATTAAGTTTGATACAAAGAAAATATTAGATCATTTACGCCAACAAGCTTATTTAACCCCAGGGACAACAATTAGGTTTAAGGATTATCGTGAAGGAACCAAGCTTTCTTCTTATACTTTTCATTTTGAAAGTGGAATCATTGCTTTAATAAGATACTTAGCTAGAGATTATAAAAGATTAACTAGAAATGTGTTTTATATTAGTCAAGAAAAAGAAAATATTTTAGTAGAAGTAGCCTTAGCTTATATAGATGATAATGAAAGTACTGAAGCATCTTTTGCTAATAATATTTATACACCTGAAGGAGGGATGCATTTAACTGGTTTTCGTTCAGCTTTAACAAGAAGCTTAAATGACTATGCAAAAGAACAAGAGATTTTTAAAAATGGTAATGGCAGCTTCACAGGAGAGGATACACGTGAAGGCTTAATAGCAGTAATTAGTGTTAAATTACAAGAGCCTCAATTTGAAGGTCAGACCAAAGCTAAGTTAGGTAATCCAGAAGTCAGGACTGCAGTAGAGCAGGTAGTTGGTGAAAGTTTTAAAGAATTCTTAGAGATTAATAAAGAAGATGCAAAGAGGATTATTGAAAAATCATTATTAAGTGCTAAGGCGCGGGAAGCAGCAAAAAAAGCTCGGGAGAATATTTTAAGAAAAGGAATTTTAGAAGGAATGACTTTGCCTGGAAAATTAGCTGATTGCATTTCCCGTCGAGCTGAAGAATCAGAATTATTTATTGTTGAAGGAGATAGTGCTGGAGGGAGTGCTAAAACTGGAAGAGATCGTAATACCCAAGCAATCCTTCCCTTAAGAGGGAAGATTTTGAATATAGAAAAAAGTCGTTTTGATAGGATGATGTCCTCAGAAGAAATAAGGGCTTTAATTGTTGCCTTAGGCACAGCTATAAGTGAAGATTTTAATTTGAACAAGCTTCGCTATCATAAGGTTGTTATTATGACTGATGCAGATTCTGATGGTGCTCATATTAGGACTCTTTTATTAACGCTTTTCTTTAGATATTTTCGCCCGATTATAGACCATGGTTATCTTTATATTGCTCAACCGCCTCTTTATCGTATTCAAAAAGGTAAGGAAATTCATTATGCTTATAATGAAGCAGAAAAACAGGAAGTTTTAGATAAAATTCAAGGCAAGGCAAAAGAAAAGGAAGTTTCAAAATCAAAGGTAAGAAAATTAAAAATAGTTTCTGAAAGTAAAGAAGAATCTATTTTAGCTGTAGAAGAGCCAATACCTGAATCAAAGACAGATGAATTAGCTGAATTAAAAGGAATATCAATTCAGCGCTATAAAGGCTTGGGAGAAATGAACCCAGATCAATTATGGGAGACAACTATGGACCCAGCA
Organism: Minisyncoccota bacterium; assembly: GCA_028695015.1. GTDB lineage: Bacteria > Patescibacteriota > Minisyncoccia > UBA6257 > UBA6257 > JAQTTC01. The sequence continues at coordinate 206,902 of JAQVJR010000001.1, read as the reverse complement.
CAAAGAGTTTTAAAGTTAGTCACTATTGAAAATGCTGAAAATGCTGATAGATTGTTTGATATTTTAATGGGGAAAGAAGTTTTGCCGCGTAAGAAATTTATTCAAGCCTATGCTCAAAAAGTTCAAAACTTAGATGTTTAAAAAATAAACTTAAAAATACCAAATCAATATATTTGACATTTGGTAATAAATTCAGTAATAATGTTATATCAAAAATTATGTTAATATTAAGATTTCAAAAACAAGGAAAAAAGAAAGATTTTGTTTTTCGCATTATAGCAGTTGATTCTAGAGTGGCAGTAAACAGTGGAAAAGCAAAAGAGATTTTAGGTTGGTATAATCCTAAGACAAAGCAATCAGAATTAAAAAAAGAACGAATTCTTTATTGGCTTGATCAAGGAGCTCAAGTTTCAGACACCTGTTTTAATTTTCTAATTCAAAACAAAGTTATTCAGGGCAAGAAGAGGCCAATTAAAATCAGTAAAAAGAAAGTTAAAAAAGACGAACCAACTGAAGCGATAGAGCAAACAGGACAAGAGCAATTAACAGAAGATATAAAAGAAGAAGCCAAATCAGAAACAGAACCTCAAGCAGAAGTTTCTGAAAAAGAAAAAACTGATTCAGAAATAAAAGAAGAAACAAAAGAAGAAACAAAAGAAAAATTATCCCCAGAGAAAACAGAAACACAAGAAGAGAAAAAAGAAATGGTAGATGAAAAAGAAAAATCTGACGTGGAAAATTTAGAAAAATAAAGAAAAAAAGTTATCCACATTTAGGACTTGACTTTTAAAAATTTTATCGCTAAGATTAAATTTAAGAAAATATTACATATTTAAAACGGTGGGTGAAGGATCTTTTTTTAGGGTCCGGAAAAGTTTACCCCACCGTTTTTTCTTTTCCGGACCCTAAAAAAGGGTCTTTATTAAAAAATGGAAAAAACAACTTCTCAAGTTAAAAAATCATTCTTTAAGAAGTTTTTGTTATTCTTTTTAATCTTTATTGTTGTTATCGGAGGGCTTTTAATAAAGTCTTGGTATTTAAATCCAGAAATACAAAAGGCTAAACAATACAAACAACAAGTAGAGGTATTTAATGAAAAAATCCAGGAAGAAAGAAATAAATATTTGAATGATATATATGGGGCAACAACTCCTGAATCAACATATCAAATGTTCTTAGAAGCTTTGGAAAGTAAAAATATAGATTTAGCAATAAGGTATTTCATTTATGATAAGCAAGAATTATACAAGGATTTTTTTCTAGATATAAAAAATAATAACCAGTGGGAGAAGATGATGAATGATTTATTAAATCCAGAAAATCAAAGAGGAGAAATAACAGCTAATGGTTCTTATGTTATACGCGTATACAGTGAAGATGATTATTTAATTGCTCAAGTAGCATTAAGACAGCCTATTTTTTCAGAACAAGAAGAAGGAATAAGTAATATTTGGAAAATTACAGAATTTTAAATCTTTAATTTTTTTAATTATGAAAAAAGCCCCACTGTTTTTTTTAATTATTTTTTTAACTCTTTTACCTTTTGTTTTTGTTTCTGCTTATGATGCAAAAACAACCCATCCAATTTTATCAGAGATTACAGTAAATCTTTATAATCAAAACTCAATTCAGTATTTGATAAATAATTTAGAAAAACAATGGATAATTTCAGGCAGCATTGAAGAAGATCAAGGAATAAGATGTATTAATCATTTTTATGACCCGGTTTTTAATGAAACATGGGAATTTGGAGGCATTGATTATTTATTTCCATCATTAACCGCTAAAGAATGGGGACAAAATCCATTTGCTCAGGCTGTTTATGATCCTTTGTATCTAGCTCTTATCGGACCAATAGTTAAAAGCCCAGTATATTCAAGAACTAATTTTACTTGGCAGAGAGCTATTTATGAATATGTAAAAGGTAATAAAGAGATAGCTTTTAAATCATTAGGCCATATTTTGCATTTGATTCAAGACTTGAGTGTGCCAGAGCATACAAGGGCTAATGTTCATATTTTCTTTATTAATAGTGCTAATAGCCCTTATGAATTATATACGGCCCAGAGTGTAAAAAGTTTTTATACAAGAACAGAAGAACAAGTAAAAAATTTGTCAATAAGAGAAAAGAGAAATCTGAATGAATACTTTGACACAATGGCTTTTTATTCTAATAATTATTTTTACAGCCCTGATACAATTTCTAATTCAAAGTATAAATTGCCTCAGCCTATATATTCTGAATTTCCTGAAATCCAGAATGGAAAACAAGTTTTTTATGCAATGGGAAGAGATGAAAACAATGATTTATTTCACCTGGCTTTAATGTTAAAAAACAATATTGGTTGGCGATTAGTTTCAGGCCCAACAGTTTTTTCTCTTGAGGATGAGCAAGTTTTAAATGATTATTGGGAAAGACTATCCCGACAGGCTGTTTTAAATGGGGTAGGGGTAATTAATTTATTTTTTAAAGAGGTTGCAAAAGCTAAATTAGACTCTGGATTCATTTCTAAAAATGAGAGTAATTTTTTACTAGCAGCCATTGGGGGAATAACCAAGTTTATTAATGGTATTTTTCAAAAAGATTCAGATTTTATAATTCTTGAGGATTCTTCTTATAGCTCTTCGGACAATACATCAGATGATGATTATTTTATTAATTTACCAACTGCTTCTCAAAATACAACAACAACTAAAGCTTCTACTGTTCCGACTACGACTACTAAGCCTAAAACGACAACAACCACTCTTAAAAAAACAACCACCACAACTTTAAAACCTACCACGACTACCACCAAACAACTAAAAGAAATTTCTTTTTGTGATTTTATTACTTTTCAATCACCAAGTCAGGATAAGGTGATCATTAATGAAGTTGCTTGGATGGGAACAGAAAGAAGTGCTAATGCAGAATGGATAGAATTAAAAAATATTTCTTCCAAGGTGATTGATATAAGTAATTGGCAATTACTAGATAAAGATAAACAAATCAAGATTGCATTTGAACCAGGAAGTAAAATTCCTGCCTTTGGTTTTTATTTATTAGAAAGAACTAGTGATGAATCTGTTCCTGGTATTGCAGCTGATTATATTTATACTGGAGTTTTAAATAACACAGAAGAAGGACTTCGTTTATTTGATGATAATTGTAAGCTCCAAGATGAAGTTTTAGCTAATCCAGATTGGCCAGCTGGCGATAACCAGGAAAAAAGAACAATGGAAAGAAAATCAGATTTAACTTGGCAAACCAGCGCTATAATAAACGGAACTCCTAAAAAAGAAAATAGTACTGGGTATATTGTTTCTCCTAAAGATAATGATTCTTCCCCAGGAGGTTCTTCCCCAACGACAACTACAAAACCTTCTACCACAACAACAAAACCTTCTTTGCCAGTTTATCCAAAAATTTTAATCACTGAAATTAAAGTCGCTGGCTTATCTTCAGATGGAAAAATAAATGCTTATGATGAGTTTATTGAGCTTTTTAATCCAAATGATGAGCTTGTTGATTTAAGTGGTTGGTATCTTCAAAAAAAGACAAAAGAAGCTGAGAGCTTTTCTTCTTTAGTGCCAGCAAGCTTGCTAGAAGGACAAGTTATTGCTCCAAATAATTTTTTCTTAATTGCTCATGCTTCAAGTTCTTATACTCAAATTGCAGATGTTGTGACTTCTAATTATACAATTACAGATAATAATACAATTGTTTTAAAAGATCCTAATAGAGAGATAGTTGATAAAGTTGGTTTTGGTGAAGCAAATGATTGTACAGGGGGCTGTGCTTTGCATCCTGAACCAGGTCAAAGTATTCAAAGGAAATATATTAATAATAAATTTTTAGATTCTAATAATAATTTTAATGATTTTGAGCTTCAAAATTGCCCTAATCCTAAGGATTTTTCATCTGATAATTGTTTATTGCCTTTAATAAGAGATGAATCCCCTATGCCAAAAATACCTTATATTACTGAATTTTCCTGGCATCCTTTTACAGAAAATTCTTCAAAAAAAGTAATAGAGCTTAGAGCTGATTCTTTTCCTTTTATTCCTCCAACAGAACAAACAAAAAATGCTTTTACCGCAATGGCATTTTACCTTCATTCAGATTCTGATGATCCTTCAGATAGTTTTGGTATCCCTTGGGAATATTTAGGTGATAAAAACAATTGGGAACTTGATAATAAAGCCTCAGGTTTAATTTTAACTTATCCAACATATGTTAGTAATACGCGGCAGGTAAAAAGTGTTATCTTTACAACAGATACTAGTGTAGATATTTATTCTTCAGTACCAAGAAAATTAGCTTATAAGATTGATTCATTACCTGAAGATAATTACTTTGTTATTGAAATTACTGGAACTACTAAAGGACAGGATTTAGATTTTACCCCAGACCAATATGTAACAATAGGATATTATGGCCAGGCTAATAGTCCATCATCTTATCTAAAATTAATAGCTTATGATGATACTAAGTTTTATTTTAATCCCTTAAGGTATTTTCATCCGCCAACTAATATTAAAAACTTTGAGATTGAATGTAGTAATAGAACATGTGATGACTTGATTTTTTCTTGGACCCCTGCTTCTGATCAAGATCCAAAAGATGTTTTAAAATATGAAATTCATTATGTTTTTGCTAAGCAAGGAGATAGTTTAGACAATAATGATTTAACAAGACAAACTTGGCAATGGTCTCAATCACAAAATGTTATTGGGGAGCCAATATTTAATTCCCAGATAAATAGATTCCAGCTTCAAGTATCAACAGAAGATATATACTATATTAATAATAGAAGATTGCCTGGGGTTCCTCTTGATGTTTTTTTTGGTATTAAGGCTAAGGATTCTGTTGGTTTATTATCAGAAATACCTAAAATAACTCTTTTTCATATTCTACCTATAGATTTCTAGGGTGTTTTTATCAAAAAAACCATATTGACTTTATTTTAATTTAGTGATATAGTATACACACTTAATTGTGAGTATTTTTGTTCTTTAAAAAATATATAAAAGAAAGGAGGGGCAATGATGTTAATTAAGAAAAGATTAGTAAAAGGCGATGGAGTAAGGTTTTCAGCTCAAATTAATGGAAGAGAAGTAGGCAGAGCTTATCTTTACATTCTCTTTAATGATTTGCATTCCAAGCCTTTTGGGCTACTAGAAGATGTATTTGTTGAAGAAGGATTTAGAGGTAAAGGGATAGGAACATCTTTAACAAAAGCAGTCATAAAAGAGGCCAAGCCCTTATGTTATAAATTGATTGCTACTAGCAGGTATTCTAGGCCTGCAGTACATAAATTGTATCAAGGGCTGGGGTTTATGCATTGGGGAAAGGAATTTAGAATGAATTTTTAGAAAACAAAGGAGGTGATGATAAGAATGAAGAAATCAAAGTTTTTAATAATTTTACTTGCAGTGCTGCTATTTATAGTTTTACAAGCAGAGGCCAAAGGGGTAGAAAAATACAAGATAAGTTTTACGTTTTGTGCTAATGACAGTAATTGTGTAGTAAAGCTTAGAGATCCTTTAGGAGAACTCTCTTATAATGAAACACTAAAAGTAACTCCTCTGCTAGTAGAAGGAAAGGACTGGGATATTTTTCTTCCTTTGAAAGACTTAGTAAGAATTATGGGAGGATTTGTTCGTTGGTGCCCTAGAAATAAAGAAATTGAAGTAGTTTTTCAAGGGGATCAAGTGTTTTGGGTTTTTTCTTTAATTGATTATAATTCTGAGATTTTGATTTTGAATCGGAACATAATGGTTTCTACAAAACTTATTATTGAAAACCTAGTTCCCTCAGAAGTTTTTAGGAATAAGGCATTGAAAATGATTATTTTGACCTGGCCTCTTTCTTAAGATTAGGAGAAAAAAATAAAAAAGAAAGGAGAAAGAAAATGGAAGTTAAAACTAAATGTTCTGCTTGTGGAGGTAGAACGCAATATAATGAACAGAATAGGGTAAGGCATGTAGAAGGATGGGGGCAGTTATGCAAAACATGTTGGGGGGATTTATCAGAAAGCTACCCCTTTCCTAGATATTTACCAAGAAATAATTTTTCAAAAAAGAGAAAGGTTTTTTGGGGAAGAAAAAATAAGAACAGGAGGTAGTTAAAACAAGGAGGATAAAAAATATCCTCCTTTTATATTTAATTTGTTTTTATTATTTTGATGTAGTAATATAATGAAAAGATGGATATTTTAGATGATTTACAATATAGGGGATTAGTCTATCAAGTTAGTAATTTAGAAGAATTAAAGAAAGCGCTTAAAAAAGGGCGACTTGTTTTATATTGTGGATTTGATCCAACAGCAGATAGCCTCCAAGTTGGGAATTTAGTGCCTTTATTGACTTTAAAAAGATTTCAAGAAGCAGGACATCAAATAATTGTTTTAATAGGCGGTGGCACTGGTTTAATTGGTGATCCAAGTGGAAAAAAAGATGAAAGAATTTTAAATCCTGAAAAAACAGTTAAGAAATGGGGTTCTTTATTTAAAAAACAAATAGAAGGATTAATAGATTTTAAGAAAAAAGATAATCCAGCTTTGATAGATGATAATTATAATTGGTTAGCTAAGATAAAAACCATAGATTTTCTAAGAGATATTGGTAAATATTTTACTGTTTCTTATATGTTAGCTAAGGATGCAGTAAAGATGCGATTAGAAAGCGGGATTTCTTTTACAGAATTCAATTATATGGTTTTACAAGCTTATGATTTTTTATGTTTGTTTAAAAAATACAATTGTCAGATGCAAATAGGAGGTAGTGATCAATGGGGCAATATTACTGCAGGAATAGATTTAATACGGAAAAAAGAAGAAAAAGAGGTTTTTGGATTAACTGTACCCTTGGTTTCTAAAGCTAGTGGAGAAAAATTTGGAAAAACAGAAGCAGGTACTATTTGGTTAGATGGCCAGAAAACATCTCCCTATCAGTTTTATCAATTTTGGGTAAATACTGATGATAGAGATGTGGTGCAATTTTTAAAATATTTTACCTTTTTATCTAAAGAGGAAATTGATGATCTAGAAAAAAGTTTTCAAAAAAATCCAGAAAAAAGAGAGCCACAAAAAGCTTTAGCTAAAGAGGTTACCGCTTTAGTTCATGGGAAAGAAATGTCTTTAATGGCAGAAACGATTTCTCAAAAATTATTTTATAATGATTTTAAGAATTTTTCTCAAAAAGAGTTGGAAATGATATTTAAAAATATTCCCTTAACAGTAATTGAAGAAATTAAGAACATTAATTTAATTGAACTTTTAGTTAAGGCTCAGGTTTGTTCTTCAAAAAGACAGGCAAGGGAAGATGTTAAAAATGGAATAATATTTATTAATGACAAAGTTTGGAAAGACAGTGAAATGATAATTAGGCAAGAAGATTCTTTTTATAATAAATATTTGATAATCAAGAAAGGTAAGAAGAATTATTACTTTGTCTTGTGGAAGTAAGAAAAATTTGATAAGCTTTTTTCATTGACTTTATCTTGAATGAGTTAAATAAAATAAATAACAAATCAATAATAAAAATATGAAGAAAATAAATATTTCTTTTCTCTTAATCATTTTAATGGTAGTTGCTTTTTTAGTTGGCTATGGCAGTAAAAATGGGATTTCAGCTAAGTTATTTAATAACAAAAAGGCAGAAACCTTAGCACAAAAAGCTGTTGATTATATCAACTTTAATTTTTTTGGACTAACAGAAGAAGAAGGCGGAGCAACTTTAGTTTCTGTTGTCGAAGAAAGCGGAGTTTATAAATTCAAAATGAAGATTGATGATATAGAATATGATTCTTTTGTAACTAAAGATGGAAAAATTCTTTTCCCTGAAGGAATTACAATGCAAGAAGAAGAACAAGAGGTGGCTCAGACTTGTGAAGATTTAAGTAAAAAAGAACAACCGGTTTTAAAAGCTTTTGTTGTTAGCTATTGTCCATTTGGTACTCAAATGTTGAGAATTTTAAATGAAATAGTAAAAAATATTCCTGAATTAAGTAATTATATTAAGGTTGCTTATATGGGAGAAATTCAAAATGGGCAAATTGCAGCCATGCATGGAGATGAAGAAGCTGAAGAAAATTTAAGACAGATTTGTATTAGGGATGAACAAAAAGATAAATATTGGCAGTATATTGATTGTTTTCTGAAAGAAGGTGAAGCACAAGAATGCTTAGTGTCAGCTTCTGTAGATACTAATGCTTTAGAACAATGTATGCAAGATGAATTTAAAGGAATAAAATATGCTCAAGGAGATTTTGACGATCAAGATAAATATGAGGTGACTGGTTCACCAACATTGATTCTTAATGAAGAGAATGTTAGTGAATTTGATTTTGGTGGCCGAACAGCAGAAGCGGTAAAAACAGTAATCTGTTGTGGTTTTAATACAGCACCAGAGTTTTGCTCTCAAGTATTAACAGAAGAACAAGCAGCAGCAGGATTTTCTCCTTCTTATGAAGACTTGGATTTAATAGGAGGTAATGCTAATTGTGAATAAAAAACATGACGATTAAAATTTATTCAACCCCAAATTGTCCTTGGTGTGTTGCTGCGAAAGATTTTTTCAAGTCACTAGATATGCCTTTTGAGGATATAGATGTTAGTCTTGATGAAAAAGCTGCTCAGTTAATGATAGAGAAAAGCGGTCAAACAGGAGTTCCAGTGATAGAAATGGGAGATAAGGTTATTATTGGTTTCAATAAGCCATTAATAGAAGAAATACTGGCACTTAATGAATCATAAAATTAAGAAAACAGCGCTGGATAAAGCGCTGTTTTTGAAGGCTAGCTTGTTTATGTTATAATTAGGTAGATGATAAGAAAATCTTATTATCTTGTAATTTTGATTTTGTAATTAGGAGATTAATTATGTAGAATCTTTCTTTTACTCCTAGAGTATTTAAGAAAAATTCAGAAAATCTTTTAAATAAAGAATCTTTTAAAAAAATTACTAGAAACAATGAAAGAAAAAAAGAAAATTTTAATGGTAGTTTCTTTTGATGATTTTCGGGATGAAGAATATTTTATCCCTAAAGAGATATTTGAACAGGCAGGTTTTGAAACAGAGACAACAAGTCTAGAAAAAGGAATAGCCAAAGGTGTTTTAGGTGGTGAAGCGGTTGTTGATTTAATAGTTAAAGATGTCCAGGTAGCAAAATATGAAGCAGTAGTTTTTTGTGGAGGCTCTGGAATGGCTGAAAAATTAGATAATGAAATGTTTCAGAATTTAGCAAAAGATTTTCATAAAGAAAATAAATTAATAACGGCAATTTGTGTTGCTCCAGCTCTTTTGGCTAAAGCAGGGGTTCTTAAAGACAAAGAAGCAACAGTTTGGTCATCAGCTTTAAATAAAGAATATATTGAAATTTTAAAAGAAAAAGGGGCGATGTACAAAGATGAACCAATAGTGGTTAGTGGACAAATTGTTACAGCTAATGGACCTGAAGCAGCTAAAAAGTTTGGAGAAACAATTATTGAGTTATTAAAAAATTAATTTTTATTTAAAAATATGCGTATTGCAATTAATGGTTTTGGCAGGATTGGAAGATCTTTTTTTCGTTTAGCTTTTGAAGACCCAATGATAGAAATTGTTGCTATTAATGATTTGGCAGAAATAGAAAACCTAACTTATCTTTTAAAACATGATACTGTTTATGGAAGATATGATAAAGAAGTGATACCTGTTTTTGAAGGAACAAAAGGAAAATTAAAAGTAGAAGATAAAAACATTGCATTTTTTCAGGAAAAAGATCCCAAAAACCTTCCTTGGAAAGAATTAAGAATAGATGTGGTTATAGAGGCAACTGGTGTTTTTACTGATTATTCTAAAGCCCAAGCTCATATTAAAGCTGGGGCTAAAAAAGTTATTATTACTGCTCCAGCTGGGCAAGGAGAAGAACAAGAAGGGAGAACAGTGCTTTTAGGTATTAATGATGAAGATTTTACAAAATTTGATGTAATCTCTAATGGTTCTTGCACCACTAATGCGGTTGCACCAGTTATTCAGATATTAGAAGAAACTATTGGTATTAAAAAAGCTGTTTTGAATACGGTTCATGCTTATACTTCTTCTCAACGTTCTGTTGATGGTCCTGATTTAAAAGACTGGCGTCGAGGAAGGGCAGCTGGTCAGAATATAATACCTTCAACTACTGGAGCAGCTAAATGCGTAACTAAGGTCATAAAAAATCTTAAAGATAAATTTGATGGCATTGCCTTAAGAGTGCCTGTAATTTGTGGTTCAATTGCTGATATTACTTTTGTTTCTAAAAAACCAACTTCAGTAGAAGAAATTAATGAGGTTTTAAAACAAGCAATAAAAGAAAAAAAATGGCAGGGAATTGTTGAAGCAACAGAACAGTCAGTAGTTTCCTCTGATATAATTGGAACTTTAGTACCGGCAATTATAGATTTGAGTTTTACTAAAGTAATTGATAAAGATTTAGTAAAAATTCTTATTTGGTATGATAATGAATGGGCCTATTCTTCAACTTTATTACAGCAGATTAAAAAATCATAACATGCTATATTTAGGAGCAGATCATCGAGGTTTTTATCTGAAAGAAGAAATTAAAGATTTCTTGAATAAAGAGAAAATAGAATTTGTTGATTTAGGAAATTCAAAATATGACTTAGAAGATGATTATCCTGATTTTGCAATTAAGGTTGCTTTAAAAGTTTCTGAGGGCAAGAAGAATCAGGGAATTTTAATTTGTGGCTCTGGGATCGGGATGAGTATTGTGGCTAATAAGTTTAAAGGTATTAGAGCAGGTCTTTGCCTTTCTGATTTAATAGCAAAAGAAGCTAAAAAAGCTATAGATATTAATATTTTATGTTTAGCTGCTGATTCTACAGAACCAGCAAAGGCTAAATTAATTGTTTCTCAATGGCTTAAAGCTAATTTTAAACAAGAGCCTCGCTACTTAAGAAGAATTAAAAAAATTAATGAATTACCTAAATAAAATAAATTTATTGTTTTATTATTATGGCTAATCTTATTCCAGTTATTAATACAAAAACAATTCAGAAGTTAAAGGAAAGAATCCGTTTACTTCAAGAGCTTGATGGTTTGTTTCAAATTGACATTGCTGATGGTAAATTTACAGCTTGGAAAACATGGAATAGTCCAGAAGTTTTAAAAAAAATTAAGAAAATAGAAAAGAAATTTGAACTTCACTTAATGGTTCATAATCCAGAATTAGTACTTCCCTATTGGTTAGAAGTAGCTCCTAAGAGAGTAATAATTCATCTTGAGGCTATAAAAGATTTTGATTTACTTTTAAGTTTGTGTAAGGAGAAAGAAACTGAGTTAGGGATAGCTATTAATCCAGAAACTCCTTTTGAAAACCTTGATCAGTATTTAAGTAAGATTAATTTTGTAACAATTCTAGGAGTTTCGCCTGGGCCTTCAGGGCAAAAATTTCAGTGGTTTGTATTAGATAGAATAAAAAAAATTAAATCTAAGCTTCCGCATATTAGATGTGAGATAGACGGAGGTATTAATGAAGAAAATATAAGAGAGGTGAAAAAATCTGGAGTGGATTTTGTAGCTATTGGGTCAGCTATTTTTAAAGATAAAGATCCCTTAGAAAGAATTATGTATTTTCAAAATATCTTAGCAGATTCAGAAAGTAATTAATTTGCTTTTTAGATGATTTTTCGCTACAATAAGCAGGAATAACATGGAAAAACTAATTTTAAAAGCTGAAAAAAGAAATATTTTTGGCAAAAAAAATAAAAACTTAAGGAAAAAAGGATTAATTCCAGCCATTCTTTATGGTAAAAAAATAGAAAGTTATCCCTTAGAAATCAAGGCGCAGGATTTTCATACAATTTATAAAAAATCAGGAGATACAAACATTATAGATTTAGAATTTGAAGAACAAGGCAAGAAACAAGTAAGAAATGTTTTAGTGCAAGATGTAAGTTATCATTTTTTAAATGGTCAACCAATACATATTGATTTTTATGAAGTGGAGATGGATAAGTTAATAAAAGCTCATGTTCCAGTAAATTTCTTTGGTGAATCTCCAGCAATTGCTAAAGGTGGAATTTTAGTTAAATCAATGAATGAAATAGAAGTAGAAGCATTACCAAAAGATTTGCCTCATGAAATTCCAGTTGATATTTCTAAATTAATTGATTTTAATCAGACAATCTATATTAAAGATATTAAATTTCCTTCAGAGGTTAAAGTGTTAGTGGATGAAGAGACGCCAATAGCTAGTATTAGTGAGCCTATCTCAGAAGAAGAATTAGAGAAAGAGTTAGGAGAAGCTAAGACAGTAGAAGATGTTGAGGTAGAAGGTGAGGCTGAAAAAGTTGATAAAGAAGAAGAAAAGAAAGAAGAAAGCGAGGAAGAAGAGCAGCAAGAGGAAAAAAAAGATTAATTTTATTCTAATGCATATCAAATCAATTACTAGAAAAAAAGTCAGAGATATTTCTTCTTTAGGCAAGGCAAATAAGATTGTAGAAAAAAAGAAGAATACTTTTTGTTTTTCTTCTTGGAATAAAAAAATAATTCAACAAAAGACGATTTCTTTTATAGTTTTATTTTTTCTTTTAACTTCTGTTATTCAAAATAATGTAATGGCGCCTATTTTCTTTCAGTCTCGAGAAGCAATTGCTTCTAATGATGAAGAAAGGGCAAGGCTACAAAAAGAGTTAGAAGCAGTGGAAAAAGAAATTGCACAATATGAGGGATTGGTAGCTACAACTCAGCAGGAAAAAGCTGCTTTACAAAATAAGATTAATGAGTTAAAGAACAGAGCAGATAAAATTAATTTACAAATTAAGTCTACTAATCTTAATTTGGAATATCTTAATGTTAGGATTGATGAAACAACAACTTCAATTGTTCAGACAAATGATAAAATCAATACCACTAAGAATAATTTATCTAATTTGCTTCAAACTTATTCTCAATTAGACCAAACTTCCCTAGTAGAAATATTACTTGGCTCAGAAACAATTAGTGAGTTTTTTGATTATTCAAATGCCTTGCATAGTATTCAAGAAAAGATTTTAGAGAATATTAAAGAATTAGGGGAATTAAGAGTTACTTTAAATAACCAGAGTCAAGAATTAACAAGCAACAAGGAAGAAACGCAGTTATTATTAGCAATGCAAATGCTTCAACAACAAGACTTGGAAAAAACAAGAAAAGAACAAGGTAATTTATTAGAAGTAACCAAAGGCAATGAACAAAGATATCAGCAAATGTTAGCTGAATCTAGACAAAAAGCTACAGAAATTAAAGGCAGAATTTATCAATTGCTAGGAGTTAAAACTCAAGTTACTTTTGGCGAGGCTTTAGACATAGCTAATTGGGTTAGTAGTCGCCTTGGCGTGAGACCAGCTTTGCTCTTGGCTGTATTAACTCAGGAATCTAATTTAGGGCAAAATGTTGGCACTTGTAATCGTGCTGGAGACCCAGCATATAAAAGCTGGCGTGAGGTAATGAAGCCTGATAGAGATCAAGCACCATTTTTGAAAATTTGCCAAGAATTAGGAATAGATCCTGATACAACTCCTGTATCTTGCCCAATGTATCAAGGAGGACAACAAATGGGTTGGGGTGGAGCAATGGGACCAGCGCAGTTCATCCCTTCAACTTGGATGTCATACAAAGACCAAGTTTCTAGTATTACAGGTAATTATCCAGCAAATCCTTGGGACATTAAAGATGCTTTTGTTGCTGCTGGTTTGTATCTTGCTAAATGGGGAGCAACACAACAAACAAGAGATGCAGAATGGAGAGCAGCAATGATTTATTTCTCTGGAAGTACAAATACAAAATATCGTTTTTATGGTGATAGTGTCTTAGCTATTGCTGATAGATATGCACAAGATATTTCTTATCTTAAAAGTGTGGCTAAACAGTAATATTAATTTTAAAGTTTATGAATCAATGTTATTTCTGTCTTCAGAATAAAAAAGAAATAGATTATAAAGATGTTGAATCCTTAAAACGTTTTATCTCAAGCCAGATGAAGATTCTTCCTAGAAGAAAAACTAATCTATGTGCTAAACATCAACGTTTATTAAAGAAAGCAGTTAAAAGAGCTCGAGTGGCTGGATTGCTTCCTTTTATGAATTACTAAGTTAGTTAATGAAAAATATTGATAAACAATTTCATTCTCCTAGTGGGAAAACTTTTACTTATAAAGAACTTTTAAAAGAAGTGCTTTTTTATATTAAAGAAGAACCTCAAGAGAAATACAAGATTGTTATTGGTACTGATTCTGCTAATCATGGCACCACAGATTTTGTAAGCGCAATTGTAGTTTATCGAGAAGGACATGGAGGAAGGTTTTTTTGGCGACGACTCAATCAGAAAAAGATAGATAGTTTAAGGGCAAGAATCTATCAAGAAGTGATGATGTCTTTAAAATTAGCTGGAGAAGTTTTATTAAATTTGTCACAAAACAAAGATATTGTTTTTGATTTTGAAGTTCATGTTGATATTGGCAGTAAAGGAGCCACTAGAGATATGCTTCAAGAAATTATTGGTATGGTAAGGGGTTATGGTTTTCAGGTTAAAACCAAGCCTGAATCATATGGAGCAACTAAAGTGGCAGATAGATATACCTAAAATTTAAAAAAGAAGGTTTTAAAACGGGGGTTTATTAAAGCCCCTTTTTATGTTAAAATACCTAGTGTGATTTAATAAAATGGCTAGAAAAAAAAGAAAGGATTTAAAGATTAATTTTTTAAATTCTGGAAAAAATTTCTTTAGAAGAATTATCCCAGAAGAAACTTTAGATACTGAGGTAAAAAACAGTCTTTTAGCTGTTCTTTTTTTAGCCATTTCTTTAATATTGTTATTAAGTGCTTTTGATTTAGCTGGTCCTTTTGGGAAAAATATTTTTAAGGTTTTAGATTATCTTTTAGGTTGGGGTTATTTTATTCTTCCAGGTTTATTGATTATCATTGCTATTAATTATTTACGCTCTTTAACAAAAAAAATTAATTTGAATTTTTTTACTTTTTTAGGTTGTTTCCTCATTCTTTTATCTTTGTTATCTATCTCAGAAGTTTTCTTAAAAGAAAAAGGAGGTTTAATTGGTTTATTTGGTGGTTCTTTAGAGCGCTTTTTAGGACCTTGGGCTACTTTGATTATCTATTTAGCAGTTTTGGTTTCTGGGTTTTTGTTAATATTAAACATCCCTCTTAAGTTTTTTCAAAAAAGAGAAAAAGAACCAGAAGCGACTTTATCCCCTGCACTTTCTAAAGCTGAAGAAGCAGCAATTTTTGAAGCTGAAGTTTTAAATAAAGAAGCTCAAAAACAAGAAAAACTTAAAGAAGAAATTAAAGAGCCTGTAAAAATAAAAGAGGAAAAAGCTGTTATTAGTCCATTAAAGTTAAAAGGCAAATACAAGTTTCCTTCCTTATCTCTTTTAGATACTGAATATACTCAGCCAAGAGTTGGCGATATTAAGATAAATGCTAATATCATAAAAAGAACTCTTCAAAGTTTTGGTATAGAAGTTGAAATGGGAGAGGTTAATGTAGGGCCAACAGTGACTCAATATACTTTAAAGCCAGTTGAAGGAGTAAAGCTTTCAAATATTACTACACTTCAAAATGACTTGGCCTTAGCCTTAGCAGCTCATCCTTTAAGAATAGAAGCCCCAATTCCTGGCAGATCTTTGGTGGGCATTGAGGTGCCTAATAAATCAATATCTCTAGTTAGATTAGGAAGTTTATTTAAAGAAACTGATTTTCAAAAAACAGCTGACCCTTTGTCATTTATCTTAGGTAGAAATGTAAAAGGAGAGCCTTTATTAGCTGATTTAAGTAAAATGCCTCATCTATTGATTGCTGGAGCCACTGGAGCTGGAAAGTCTGTTTGTATTCATAGCATTCTTTCTTCTTTTCTTTTTAAGAATTCTCCAGAAACCTTAAGGCTGGTTTTAATAGATCCTAAAAGAGTTGAGCTATCTTCTTATAATGATATCAGTCATTTAATTACGCCAGTAATTACTGATAATAAAAAAGTTCTACCAGTTCTTCGCTGGGTGGTAAATGAAATGGAGAAAAGATATGCTTTATTAGCTGATTATAAAGTGCGGGATATAGAGAGATTTAATTCTAAGGCAATTGCTCAAAAAGAATCAACTTTGCCATATATGGTGATATTTATAGATGAATTAGCAGATTTAATGGTTAGTTATGGTCGTGATTTAGAAGCTTTGATTATTAGGATTGCTCAGATGGCTCGGGCAACTGGAATTCATTTAGTTTTATCTACTCAAAGACCTTCAGTTGAAGTAATAACTGGTTTGATAAAAGCAAATATTACTACACGTATTGCTTTTCAAGTAGCTTCTCAAGTTGATTCTAGGACCATTTTAGATATGGGTGGTGCAGAAAAATTATTAGGCAGTGGAGATATGCTTTATTTGGCTCCTGATTCATCCAAGCCAATTCGAGTACAAAGCCCATATGTTTCAGAACAAGAAGTGAGTAAATTAATTGGATTTATTAAAGAATCAAGCAAGCAAATGGAAACAGAAGAAAATGGATTAGCAGGTGATTTAGAGGAATTTGTAAAAACACCTTCGTCTTTTAAGGAAATAGATTTGGATCAGTGGAGTAACATAGAAGAAGATGAGTTGTATCCTGAGGCATATGAAATAGTTGTTAAGGCAGGAAAAGCCTCAGCTTCATTGCTGCAAAGGAGATTAAGAATTGGTTATGCTAGGGCAGCACGTCTTTTAGATGTTTTAGAAGAAAATGGGATTATTGGTCCTGTTGATGGAGCAAAACCGCGAGAAGTTTTTGTAAAACAAAGTCAAGAAGATGATTATGGCAGAGAATAAAAAAACAAACACTGAAGATAAGAATACTATTGGAGGAGTTGAGGAAATGAAATCTTGTGGAGAGTTTTTAAAACAAATACGTTTAGATAAAGGATATAGTATAGAAAAAACTGCTGAAGAAACAAAGATTTTAGCTTCTATTATTAGAGATATAGAAAATAATGCTTATGAAAACTTGCCACCCCCAGTTTATTTAAGAGGCATTATTAAAAAATATGCGAATTTTTTAAAACTAGACGAAGAGGAAATATTAGCTCTTTATCAGAAAAGCAATGGTAGGAATTTGTCTTCTGGTAAAAATGATTTACCACCTGAAAACAGGTTCTTTATCAATGAGTCAAAATTTTTCTTGTTTTTTAAAAATGTTTTACCGCAATTTTTAAGATGGATGTTTTGGTTTTTGATTTTATCTTACTTTATTTACGAAGCAAGTTTTTTCATTCTACCAGCAAAGATAACTCTCTACTCCCCATTAGAAGATTTTACTACGATTCAGCCAGAGCTTGAAATATCAGGTAGGGTTATTCGCGCTAAAGGATTTTTTGTTAAAGACAAGGAAATATTTTTAGAGAAAAATGGTGAATTTAATGATAGGATTATGCTTTTACCTGGGCTTAATAATATTGAATTTAAGGCGATAAATATTTTAAATCATATTAGCTCAATTGAACGACAAATTATTTATACCCCAATTGATTTATCTAATGAATAAAAATATGTAAGTTGCAGAACTTTTTAATAATTGTTAATATAATTTTTATCAATATGGCAAAAAAATCATTAAAAACAACAAAAAGTAAATTAGAGAATAAAGGAACAAAAGAAGATCAGGTTTTAGAACAAACCTTAAAAGATTTACAAGATAAATTTGGAGAAGGGGCGATAATGAAATTAGGAGGGGTTAAAAAAGTTAATGTTGATGTTATTCCTACTGGTTCTCCTTCTTTAGATTTAGCCCTTGGAGTTGGTGGAATTCCTCGTGGCAGGATTACAGAAATTTATGGTGCTGAGTCTTCAGGAAAAACAACATTAGTTCTTCATATTGTTGCTGAGGTGCAAAAAAAAGGAGGCAAGGCTGCATTTATTGATTCAGAACATGCCTTAGATCCAGATTATGCTCAAAAGATAGGGGTTAAAGTTAAAGATTTATTAATTTCCCAACCAGATAATGGAGAGCAAGCCTTAGATATTGTGGAATCTTTAGTTCGTTCAGGAGTTATTAATTTGATTATTGTGGATTCTGTAGCTGCTTTAACACCACAAGCAGAGATTGAAGGAGAAATGGGAGATCAGACCATAGGTTTACAAGCACGCTTAATGAGTCGAGCTTTAAGGAAATTAACTGGCATTGCTGCAAAAACTAATACAGCAATCATTTTTACTAATCAGACAAGAATGCAGATAGGAATGGTTATGTTTGGTAATCCAACCACAACACCAGGAGGCAAGGCATTAAAGTTTTATAGCTCAGTGAGGATTGAATTAAGGAGAACAGCCCAGATTAAAAAAAGCGAAGAGATTATTGGTTCGCGAATTAAAGTAAAAGTGGTTAAGAATAAAGTAGCTCCTCCATTCAGAGAAACAGAATTTGATATTCTTTATAATGAAGGAATATCTTTTAGTGGAGATTTATTAAATTTAGGATTAAAAAAAGAGATAGTGAAAAAATCTGGACTAACCTTTAGTTTTGGAGATATAAAATTAGGAGTTGGTTTTGAAGTAGCAAGAAATTTCTTAAAAGAAAACCCAAAGATAGCAAAGAATCTTTGGCAACAAATAATAAAAACATAGCATTATGGTGAAAAAAGAAAAAAATATTTTCAATTATGAATTAACTCTTTGGCTTTCTCCAGAGTTTAATGAAAAGGAAGCTGAATTAAAGTTTAATAGCTTGTTAAAAGAATTAGAAGGGATGGGTGCAATTATAAATGTTTCTCAATTACCTCAATTAAAACCTTTAGGTTATCCAATAAGGAAAAGTAAGGCCATTCATTTGAATGCCTATTTTGCCTTTATTCAATTTGGATTAGCAAAAAACTTAATTAATGCTTTACAGAAAAAATTAAATCTTAATACTGATTTGATTCGTTTTATTATTGTGCGCAAGGAAATAAAGAAAACAATTAAAATTTCTCCTTCTACTTTTAAAAAATCATTATTAAAATCACAAACAAAAGATGATTTATTATTAAAAGAAGATAAAGAATCAAAAGAAACTTTAGTAGATAAAAAACCAGAAACAGAAATTAGTGTAGAGGAATTAGATAAAAAGCTAAATGAAATTTTGAACAAATAATGGTGGCTTTGGTCGAAAATTAACAATAAAAAACCATGTATTTAAATAAAGTTTTTATTATTGGAAATTTAACTCGAGATGTTGATCTTCGAACCACTCCTTCAGGGCGTTCAGTGGCTAATTTTGGAGTAGCAACTAATCGAGTTTGGAATGATGCGAGTGGACAAAGGCAACAAGAAGCAGAGTTTCATAATGTAGTTGTTTGGGGGAAAATGGCTGAACTTTGTAATCAATATCTTGCAAAAGGACGCTCAGTATTAGTTGAGGGAAGGATAAGAACAAGAAGCTGGGTTGATACAAATGAACAAAAAAGAACTAGAACAGAAATTGTGGCTGAAAATGTTAGATTTGGTCCAAGGAGAATGCAAGAAGAAGATCAATTTAAAATGCCTCCAGAACAACCAGAGGCAGGAATTGAAGACTTACCAGTTTTAGAAGAAGATTCAGGAGAGATTATGTCTGATGATATTCCTTTTTAAATGCTTGTATAATATCTTTTAATCCTTCTCCGCTTAAAACTTCATCAATATGATGCCATGATTTTTTTAAGCGGTGGTCAGTAATACGGTCTTGAGGGAAGTTATAGGTGCGTATTTTTTCGCTTCTTTCGGCGCTGCCTATTTGGCTGCGCCTTTCTTTTTTTGCTTTACCAATCTGTTCTTCTTCTTGAAGGTCATGTAATTTATTTTTCAAAATCTCAAGAGCTTTTTCTCTGTTTTGGTTTTGATGTCTTTCACTTTGGCAGGCAACAAATATACCAGTTGGCTTATGAAGAATGCGAACAGCAGTTTCTACTTTATTGACATTTTGACCACCAGGCCCAGAAGACCTGAAAAAAGTTTCCTCGATTTCTTCTGGTTTAATTTTTATTTCAATATTTTTTATTTGGGGCAAGACAGCCACTGTAGCTGTGGAAGTATGAATTCGTCCTGATTTTTCTGTAATAGGTACTCTTTGTACTCGATGAACACCAGCTTCTTGTTTTAATTCATTAAAAGATTCTTTGTTATCTATTTCTAAGATACCTTCTTTTAATCCCCCAAGAGAAGTTTTGCTAATATCAATTACTTTTATTGGCCAGCCTTGGATATTAGCATAACGATTATACATTGTGAATAAATCTAGGGCAAATAAAGCTGCTTCTTCACCTCCAGTACCAGCTCTAATTTCAAGGATAATGCTTTTAATATTATTTAAGCTATTATTAGAATCTTCTTCAGCTTGGAGTTTTTGGAATAAAGTTTCCTTTAAAGATGTGTTTTTTTGTAATTCTTCTTTAGCTAGGTCCAAGAGCTCACTATCAGTTTCTTCAGCTAAGATTTCCTCTGCTTCTTTTATCTTTTTTTCTGCCCGGGCTATTTCTTTTTGAATATGAAGCTCTTTTTCAATTTTTTTTAATTCACGAGAAGCTTGTTCAAATTTTGCCTTATCAGAAAGAAACTCAGGGTTGCTGAGTTTCTTTAAAAGTTCTTCTTTTTTCTTTTGTAGTGTATTCAAATTCATTTAGCTTCTTGTTTGGTTTTTGATTTTCGGCTTGTTTCTTTATCTTTTTTGATTCTTTTCTTTGGGGGTTTTTTAACAGCTAGAGTTTCTGTCTTTTCAAGACGTTTTTTAAATTTTTGTACTTGTCCTGTGGTGTCAACTAATTTTTTTTGTCCAGTATAAAAAGGATGACACTGAGAACAGATTTCCACTTCTATTTTTTCTGTTGTTGCCCTCACAGAAAACTCAGCACCGCAAGTACAAGTTGCTTTTGCTTTGTTATAATATGGGGGATGAATGTTCTTTTTCATAGCAAATCTATAATAACAGAAAACATTTTTAAAATCAATTAAGACTTGACTTATAATTTAGAATATGCTAATATGTCAGTGCTCTCTTCTAAAGAGAGCAACCCCACTGGAACGCTGTGATTTTTAACGATCACAGCGTTTTTTTTATTTAAATTATTTGTTTTTCTTGATTCTAGGTACTTTTTATGGTAAATTAAAACACACTATGACAGAAAATAAAAACTCACAAATAATTGACCCTGAAGAGATACTAGATGCTGAAAAGAATCAAAAAGACAATGATTTGGAAGAAATGAAAAAAGCAGGTTTGCATTATGGTCATAAGAGAACTTATAATCACCCTCGGGCTGGTTATTTTACCTTAAAATCATCAGCAGAAATTGCTTTAATTGATTTGAATGAAACAAAGAAGGGGCTTCAGGCAGCAATAGATTTTATTAAAGAAATAATTAAGAAGAAAGGGATGATTCTTTTTGTTGGCACTACAGGAGGAGCACAAAAGGCAGTAGAGGAATTAAGCAAAAAGCATGATTTTCCTTATGTGATAAATCGATGGTTAGGAGGAACTTTGACAAATTTTCAAACACTTAGTGATAGGATTAAGCACTTGCAAGAATTAGAGGAGAAGCAAAAATCAGGTGAATGGAGTAATTATACTAAACAAGAAAAAAAGAAATTAGAAGAAGAGATTTATGATTTAGAGCAGAAGTTTATTGGTTTAAAAAAGATGTCTCAATTACCAGACGCTTTGTTTATTGTTGATCCTAAGATTCATAAAACAGCAATTAGAGAAGCTCAGAAAAAAGAGATTCCTATTATTTCAATCCTTGATACTGATGATGATCCTACACTAGTGGATTATCCAATTCCAGCAAATGATAGTGCTAGATCTTCAATAAAATATATTTTATCTAAAATTGATGCAATAATAGAAAAACCTTAAATTATAATTAATAACTATACAAATACAATGAAAGCTAAAATACAAGATATTCAAAAATTAAGAGAACAAACTCAATCACCAGTAGTAGAATGTAAAAAAGCTTTAGAAGAAGCTGAAGGTAATTTAGAAAAAGCTGGTGAAATTTTAAAAAAAAGAGGAGAATTAAGGGCAGAAGAAAAAGGAGAGAGTCGCACTAAGAGTGGAGTGGTTGAAGCTTATATTCATTCAAATCATCAGGTAGGAGCTTTAATAGAATTACGTTGTGAAACAGATTTTGTAGCTAAGAACACAGAATTTAAACAATTGGCTTATAATTTAGCCATGCAGGTTACTGCTTTAAACCCAAAATATGTTTCTTTTGATAAAATGCCTCAGGAAATCATTGAGGCACAGAGAAAAGAATATACTGAAGAATTAAAAGGTTCAAAAAAACCACCTGAGATTGTAGAGAAGATAATAAAAGGCAAGTTAGAAAAGGATTTCTTAGAACTTTGTCTAGAGCAGCAAGCATATATCAAAGATGAAACAAAAACTATTGAACAATTGATTAAGGAAGCAACAGCTAAATTTGGTGAGAAAATAGAAATTAGTCGTTTTATTCGTTTCCAAATCTAAGATATGTTTAATATTATTCCTTCCCTTCTTATTATTTTAGGAATTGCTGGATTGGTTTACATATTTCAATACAGACAAAACAAAGAATCTATTATTAAGGGAGAAGAGGAATTAGCAAAAATAAAAAAAGAAAAGAAAAAACTGCTGGAAAAACTACAGACAAAGTTAAGTTATAAAAAAGTTGGTAGTGGTATTTATTCTTTAACAGAAAAAGTACTAGTTCGTTCTCGGATAATAGTATTAAGAATTGATAAAACAATTTCAGCAAATTTAACAAAGATAAGGATTAGGAGAAAAACACCTAATTTTAAAGGAAGTGAAGATATTATAAAATCTTTTGCTGAAAAAACATCTTTGGAAAATAATGCAGAAATAGATACAAAGCTTGATAGTTTACAAGAAGAAAAGAAATTATTAAAAAAAATCAGTAAGAGCCCAGAGAATTTAGCTGCTTTTAAAAACTTAGCTCGTATTTATCTCTGGCGAGAGGATTTTTCTTCTGCTCGTTGGGCCCTACTACAAGCTTATCATTTGAATAAAGAAGATAATGTGGTGCAGGATTTATTAATTGAGCTGTATGAAAAAAGAGGTGGTGCTAGATAATTATCTTTAATGCCGAGGTAGCTCAACGGCAGAGCAACGGTTTTGTAAACCGTAGGTTGGAGGTTCGAATCCTCTCCTCGGCTCTTAATTTGGGCAGGTGGCAGAGTGGACAATTGCACGAGACTGTAAATCTCGCGGCCTTAGGCCTACATAGGTTCGAATCCTATCCTGCCCACTAGAACCTAAGCCGAAGTAGTTCAGTGGCAGAACGCTTTCTTGGTAAGAAAGAGGTCGTGGGTTCAATTCCCACCTTCGGCTCAGAGCAATAATAAACAGTAAAAATCAGTTATGAAAAAAGAACATATTGTTAAATTACAATGCACAGAATGCAAACAAATAAATTACTATACTCGACGTAATAAGAAATTAGTTGAGCGTAAGTTAGAATTTAAAAAATATTGTCCTTGGTGTCGTAAACATACAATTCACAAAGAAGGCAAAAAATAACAATATTTGATAAAATATATTCTAGAAGGGGCGTAGCTCAATTGGCAGAGTAGCGGTCTCCAAAACCGTTGGTTGCAGGTTCGAGTCCTGTCGCCCCTGCTTTTTAAAAGCCTTAAAATAAGGCTTTTTAATTTAGAATTACAAAGTAGTAAAGTTTATGATAAAATAAAGATATAGTATATAAATACATGAAAATATTTAACATAAAAACATCCATAACTATTCTACTAGCGTTGGTTTTTTTATTTTTCATCTTTATAAGTTATCATTTTGTTACAAAAAACAAATTAAATAAAGAAATAACTTTGAATGATTGTGATCAAATAATGAATGAATTTTATAAAGATCAATGTTATTTTGATGTTGCTATTGTAGAGGAAGATTCATCTATTTGTGACAAGATATCAAGCACACAAATAATTCCATATGCTGTAATTGAACTTAAAGATATTTGCTATCATGATATGGCCATAATAAAAAATGATTTATCTCTTTGTGAGAAAACATCACCAAGATATAAATATGATTGTTATAAGCACCTTGCTAAATTTAAAAATGATTTATCTATTTGCGACAAGATAACAGTTGAAGAATATAAAGGTAGTTGCTATCAAGATGTAGTTACCTTACAGGAAGATTTTTCTTTTTGTGAAAAAATATTAACCCCAGAATATAAAAGTAATTGTTATCGATATTTCGTTAGACAAATAAATGACTTGTCTTTTTGTGATAAGATAGAATATCAAGAAGATAAAGATTATTGTTTTAGACATTTAGCTAAGCTTCAAGAAGACTTATCTATTTGTGATAAAATAAAAGGCCGAGATCGTAAGGGCGAGTGTTATGTAGACTTAGCAGAGCTAAAAAATGACTTATCTATTTGTGATAAGATATTTGAAAGATATTATGAAAGTGCATGTTATAGAAAACTTGGCATCCTTAACATGAATCTCTCTGTTTGTGAAAAAATAGAACTACCGGGAGATAGAGATAATTGTTATTTCAGGATAGCCATTAAAAAACTAGATTTTTCTCTTTGCAAGAAAGTATCTATTAACCAATATCAATATTACAATTGTTATATTGATATTGCCAAAGCTACCTTAGGAGATCTATCTATTTGTGAAAAACTCCCGAGTGAATCTACAAAAGAGTATTGTTTTTCTAGTCTTATTGAATTTAGGATAAATATTTCAGCTTATGAAAATCCATTATCTCTTTGCAAAAATGTAAAAGAAGAAATTAACAAAGATTATTGTAATAAACAGTTGGCCATATCACAATACGACTCCTCTTTATGTGAAAGAATTAAAGATGAATATATAAAAGATGAATGTCATAAAGAAATTCAAAAAATTCAAGAAGATTTTACTATTTGTGAGCAAATACCGATAAGAAAATACAGAGATTATTGTTATTTAGAAATTAATGAATCTTGTCGTGATTTCAGGGCTACAAGTTTTGCAAAAAATATAAAACTTTGTAATAAAATAAAAGATCAAAATCTTAAAGATTTTTGTTATGTAGGAATAATCGGAAGGGAGGAAAGATATTCTTCTTCTATTACTAATAACTATAATTATTTTGTTGGTAATAAAGAAAAAAACTATATTTGTGAGCAAATAAAGAATAAAACAAATAGAGATATTTGTTATCAATATGCAAACAGAGAAATTTGGACTTCTGATCTTGAGGCTCTTTTTTTTGGTACCCCAAGCCATATTCTTTGTGTTCCAGAGTAGTCATAAATATATAAAAGGATAATATAGATTAACCTATAAAATAGGTTCGAACTTCATCCACTAGGCCCTGCAGACCTAAAAAGCCTTTATTAGAAAGGCTTTTTTAATTGATGGCGGAGAATGTTCAAGCATGTGATATAATAAAATTGTAATAATTAATAATATAAATATGAAAAAAGCAATTATAATATCTTTTATTTTGTTCGTTATAATGGGTGGACTATTGTTTTGGGCATCAGCGGACAAGAATAAACTTAGCGGAGACTGCAGTAGAAACAAAGGATTTTCAATTACTATTGGAAGAAATAAAGTCTATTGCGACCATGAAGGAAATATGTGGAGTTATACTTTGCCGGGGGGCTATTATCAAGAAGAAGCTGTTAGTGCATGCCAAGACTTAGTCTATGCAAAAACAGGAGGTTGGGAGCTTCCTGATATTACTACTTTAGAGGATTTATACACCGAGAACTATCTTTATGTAGTTTGTGATAGTAGGGATCTTTTTGGGAATTTTAATTTTAAAAACAATTGGGATTCTAATGTTTGCTACCCATCGAGTCCATCAGGTCATTACTATTGGTCGTCTTCTAGATTTGGAGATCCAAGGTGTGGGTTTTCTGGGTGGGGGATTTTTGGTTACATTACATCTCCACAGCTTTTTGAATCAGACTTGAAGATTTCCGTTCGTTGTGTTAAAAAAGCTTCAATTGTTGAATTATACGATGAGAATACTTGTGATAAAATACAAGATCAAGAAAGAAAAGATTATTGCTATTTAAAAGTTGCTGAGTCTAGGCAAAACTTTTCTATCTGTAAGTTGATACAAGATCAAAAAAGAAAAGATTCTTGTTATTGGCGTGTTGCTCGATCTAGGCAAGATTCATCTATTTGCGATAAGATACAAGATCAAAAAAGAAAAGATTATTGTTATTTAGAAATTGCTACATTAAAACAAGATCCATCTATCTGTGACAAGATTGATGGGCAGGAAGAAATAAGGTACCCAAATCTCAGCACAAAAGATATTTGCTATCAATATATAGCTGTATCCAAACAAGATCCATCTATTTGCGATAAGATTCAAGAGCAGTTTTTTAGAGATGTTGACTGTTATAATAATATGAAACTTGATTTATTGTCTCTAGAACAAAGCTTGGCTATTTGTGATAAAATTCAACAACAAAGTACCAAAAATCATTGTTATGAAAAAATTGCTATATATATGAAAGATAAATCTATTTGTGACAAGATTCAAAATGAGATTCACAATGGTGTTGAATCTACCTTTAATGGTTTTACAGACAAAGAATGGTGTTATGAACACTTTAAATAAATCAATAATTAAAAAACAGCAATAACTATTATGAGCTATAACATTACTACTGCAATAAAAGCTCAAGATTAGATGATAAAATAGGTTCTAATATCGTCCAACTGGGAGGGCTAGCAAAATCCGGGACAAAAAGTTTATTTTTGTTTTAATTAAATAATATGAAAAAAAGTACAAGTAAATTGTTAAAACCCGATTGGCGGAAAATTTTAGTTTTTATAGCATTATTATTGTTTGTTTTTGCACCAATAATTGGACTTATGTCAGCTTTTGCTGATCAACCGGTTCCAAAGTTTATTGAATATATTTCTGCTCCTTTAATCTTAGGGCGTATTATTCTAGGTTTTCCTTTAGTGCTGGTAATTGGTTTAGCATTTATGTGTAATATATGGTTAGGTGTGTTTTCTGCATTAGTTATTTTAACTTTTCTTTATTATTTATCTTGTTTGATAGTTTCATTTTTTTCTAAAAAAACTTCAAGTTCGTAATTTTTTATCCACTCAAAGGCTCGAACTTCGTCCATTAGACCCTGCTTTTAAAAAGCCTTACTTAAAGGCTTTTTAATTTAGAATTACAAAGTCATGAAGTTTATGATAAAATAGAGACATAATACCTAAATACATGGAAAATATTATTGAAGTTAAGCAATTAAAGAAAGACTTTGATGGCTTTGAGGCAGTGAATAATGTCACCTTTAATGTGAAAAAAGGTGAGGTTTTTGGTTTGTTAGGGCCTAATGGAGCTGGTAAAACTACAACCATAAGGATGTTGATAGGAATATTAAAACCAACTCAAGGTGAGGTTTTCATAAGGGAATACAATGTTAGGAAAGAACCAATTAAAGTAAAGCAAATAATGGGAATTGTTCCTGAATTTGCTGATGCTTATACAGATTTATCTGCCTTGAGAAATCTTTTATTAACTGGAGAATTATATGGAATAGAAAGAAAGAGAAGTATTGAAAGAGCTGTATCTTTATTAAAAAAGTTTGAATTATATGACAAAAGAAATCAAAAAGTAAAAACTTTTTCAAAAGGAATGAGACAGAGATTGATTTTGGCCATGGCTTTAATGAATGATGCAGAGATTTTGTTTTTAGATGAACCCACTTCTGGATTAGATGTAGAAAGCACAAGATTAATTAGGCAACTTATCAGGCAATTTAATAAAGATGGAGTTACTATTTTTCTTACCACTCATAATATAGAAGAAGCAGATTTACTTTGTGACCGAGTGGCAATAATGAATCAAGGGAAAATTATAGCCATAGATCGTCCTGAATTATTAAAAAGCATTATGAAAAAGATTTCTTCTATAGAAGTGGCTTTTAAAAAAGATTTAAAAGAGGAAGATTTATATTTTAAAGGAGTTGAAAAAGTTAATAAGATGGGAGATAAGTTTCGTGTGTTTGGAGAAAAAACATTAGAGATCATTCTCTCTTTAATAAAATATTCTAAAAAATCTGAAAATGAAATTATTTCTTTAAGAATGATAGAGCCAAGTTTAGAAGATATTTTTGTAAAATTAACAAATAAAAATGAAAATTCTTGAACAATTGAAAAGATCTTTTGCGATTACTAAAAAAGATTTATCTATTTATTATTTAAAAGGATCAGTTGTTATTCAGGGATTATTAATTCCAGGGTTTGTTTTTATTTCTTTTATTTTTAGAAGAGAAATGCCTATTGATTCGATAATTCCTGGTTTATTAGGCATGGCTTTGTTTTTTACTGTTTCTGCTATTACACCAGTAATTACTCCTTGGGAAACAAGGATGAGAACTTTTGAAAGATTAGTTTCTTCACCAATTTATCTTTGGACAATTATTTTAGGGGATATTGTGGCCTCGGTTTTATTTGGTCTTTTTGTGGTTTCTTTTATTATGCTAGCTGGTATTTTATTATTAGGTGTGGAAATTATTAGTTTTCCTTTAATTTTAGGAACAATTGTTGCTGCTTTTTGTTTTTCTAGTTTAGGGACTTTAATTTCAGCGCCACCAGCTGATAAACCTTCTGATATTATGCTCATTGCTTCTTTAATTAAATTTCCTTTGATTTTTATAAGTGGAGTATTTGTTCCAATTACTGAAATGGGAAAACTTAAAATTTTATCTTTTTTTTCCCCTTTAACTTATTATACAGATTTAGCCAGATATTCTATGCAAGGAGTTAGTTTGTTTTCCCCCTTTGTTAATATTTTAATTCTTTTTGTTTTTACGATTTTATTGTTCTTGTTTTCTTTAATATGGCACCATAAGAGCTTAGATAAGAGATTTTAAAAAGCCTTTATAATAGATCAGTTTTATGATTGGGATTTTATTAATTGACTAATTTATATTATAGTGTTATTATATAAATACTCTTTAAGATAAAAATAGTCTTAAAAAGGAAGAACTTTGACAAAAAAATATGAAGAAAGGAGGTGATTTAGGTGAAAGAAGATCAGGAAAAAGAATTATTTAGTAAAACAGAAATATATGAAAGAAATGTACAAAAGATTAAAGCTCATAATATTTTAAACAGTGCTCATATCATTTTCCCTTATAATCAGAAAAAGCTTTTAGTACCAGATAAAGCTTTTTGGCTTGATATTACAAAAAAAATGAGCTCAAGGGATTTAATTATTTGTTCTCCAAATGCTTTGATAGATAGCCAACCAGAGATTGCTGAAAATCAATGTTTGATTACTGCTAATGAATTTACTTTTAAATATTGGGAAGAAGTAAAGACTTATTTAGTAGTTGCCGGAATTACTAATTTGATGATTATTAGTTCTGATATACATCTTTCTAGGATTTTACGAGATTTTTCCCTTGTGTTTAAGAGTAAAAGGAAAGACTTGCATGTGGGAATTAAAACAATCAAGATTGCAAATTCTTTTTGGAAAATGGTTTATAAAATTAGGGAAATAGTTGTTTCTTTGCTTCCATTTAATTTATATAAATATTTAGGAGAAAGGATGTAGAAATGCTAAAGAATCATTTAGAAAGAGATATATTGAGAAACCGGCCGTATTTTGGAGGATTAGAAAGTGATCAGGTAAGGAGTGTGTTTGAGCTAAATAATTATAATTGGGGAAGAAATATATTGAGTTTTAATGTTTTTTCTGGGGTTAGTGGGTTATATAAAATTATTAGCCACCCATTTAAAGGAAAAAACGATAGTTGGTATATGTTTTTGGAGGAACTGGGGCCTAGTCTTAGGAAACAAGATGTTCGGATTAGGCTAGATAGATTTAGTGTGGTTTGTTACCCAGATCTGCAATGGGAAAAGGAGTGGTGTTTGATAAAAACAGATATTAAGTCCTTCAAAGAATTAAAAAAGCTTAAAATTAATACAAAAGATTATCTCCCAAGATATTATTAGATAAAACAAAGCCCTTGCTGTTATCCAGAAGGGCTTTTTAATTTTTATGTTATACTATTAATATATATGTCTCTTAAAAAAGAATTGATTCAAGAAACAATTGATCTTGGTTATTTAAAATCCCCTCAGATTATAGAGGCATTTTTAGCTATAGACCGAAAAGATTTTGTTATTCCTGAAAATCAGGATAAAGCTTATTTAAACATTCCTTTATCAATAGGTTTTGGTCAAACAATTTCTCAGCCCTTAACCGTTGCCTTTATGCTGGAATTATTACAACCCAAGGTTGGGGATGTGGTTTTGGACATTGGCTCTGGTTCTGGGTGGACTAGTGCCCTACTTTCATATTTAGTGAGTGATGGCGGAAAGAATAAAAAAGCAAAGGTAGTTGCTATTGAAAGAATTCCAGAATTGAAAGAATTTGGTGAGAAAAATGTGACAAAATACAATTTTGTGGAAAAAAATATTGTGAAATTCTTTTGTGCTGATGGCTCTAAAGACATATTAAAAATCAGTCAACAACTTGATTTAAAAGAAGGGTTTGATAAAATTCTTTGCTCAGCAACATTAGAACAAATGCCTCAAGAATGGACAGATTTATTAAAACTAGGAGGAAAGATAGTGGCTCCTTTTCTTGGAGAAATTCAGCTCTGGGTTAAACAAGATAAAAATACTTTTAAAAAAGAATTTTTTAAAGGATTTAGTTTTGTACCTTTGATTTCTGATGATAAAGAATCCAGTTGTTTTTAAGTATTAAATTTGCTAAAATTTTATGGTGTTAGATATTAATAAAGATAAATACAGTATTCCTTTTGATTCTCGCAATATTACTTTATCAGTTTATGCAGGTGCTGGTGGTCGTGATGCTGAAGATTGGGCATTGATGTTACTGCGGATGTATCAAAGATATGCAGAAAAGAAAGGATGGAAATTCATTTTATTAGATAAGAAAGAAAATGAATTTGGCGGTATTAAACATGCAATAGCAGAGATAATAGGAAAGAATATTTATCAGATTTTTAAAAATGAAAATGGAGTGCATCGTTTAGTAAGAATTTCTCCTTTTTCTGCAGCAAAATTACGTCATACCTCATTTGCTTTAATTGAAGTTTTGCCAATAATAGAAGCTAGGGAATTGCCTTTGGATGAAAATGATTTAGAAATTGAAACTTTTCGTTCTTCAGGTCCAGGTGGACAAAATGTTAATAAAGTAGAAACTGCTGTTAGGATTACTCATAAACCAACAGGAATGGTTGCTAGTTGTCAGGCAGAAAGATTGCAATCAAGGAATAAAGAAAAAGCAATGGCAATTTTAAGAACTAAATTGCATCAATTAGCTGAGCAAGAAAAAGTAAAGACCTTAGCTGAATTAAAGGGTAAAAAGATAAAAATTGAATGGGGCAGTCAGATTCGTTCTTATGTTCTTCATCCATATAAAATTATCAGAGATGAAAAAACTGGTAAAAAATGGTCTAATATAGTAGAAGATGTATTAGAAGGTGATTTAGATTTAATCTATAATATTTAATTTATGTCCTTGGTTTATTTCAAAAATGTTTCTAAAGCCTATAACGGATCTTTGATTTTAGATAATGTTAGTTTTAAGATAGAGCCAGGTGAATTTGTGTCTTTGGTTGGTAGATCAGGAGTGGGCAAGACAACTCTTTTAAAAATGTTAATTAAAGAAGAAACACCTACTAAAGGAAGAATCTTTTTTAATGAGAAGGATATTAATAAAATTAAGCCAACTGAGGTTACATTATTGCGTCGTAAGATAGGAATGGTCTTTCAGGATTTTAAGCTTTTAACTCAAAAAACAGCATATGAAAATGTGGCTTTTGCTATGGAAGTAGCTGGTTATCCTGAAAGTATGATTAAAAAAGATGCGCCTGAGTTATTAAAATTGGTAAATCTAGAAGGACGAGCTAATAATTTTCCTTTTCAACTTTCTGCTGGAGAAAAACAAAGAGTGGTTATTGCTCGGGTTCTTGCTCAAAGGCCAGAATTAATTTTAGCTGATGAACCAACTGGAGACTTAGACCCAATTAATACTTGGGAGATAATAAAGCTCATTACTAAGATAAATGAATTAGGCACAGCTATAATTTTAGCGACACACAATAAAGAAGTCATTAATACTTTAAATAAAAGGGTAATTAGCATAGATAGTGGTAAAATCATTCGAGATGAAGAAGAAGGGAGATATCTAATTTAATAATTTTTTAATTATGTTTGTAATCTTAAAAAGAATTTTTCGTACTGCTTGGCAAGGTTTAATCAGAAACAATTGGCTTTCTATTGCTTGTATTTCAATGTTGACAATAAGCTTGATAATATTAGGATCAATTTTAATCTTTAATAATGTTAGCCATAATTTAATTGATGTTTTAGAAGAGAAGATGGATGTGAGCATTTACTTTAATCGAGAAGTACCTGAAGAAGATATTTTAAAAATTAGAAATGAACTTATTGGTAATGACAAGATTGCTAAAATTGAATATGTTTCTCAAGAAGAAGCTTTAAAAAGATTTGAAGAAAAGAGTGGTCAGAATCAAACCATTATGAAAGCTTTAGAAGAATTAGGAGAAAATCCTTTAGTAGCCTTTTTAAGTATTAAAGCTAAGGATACTTCTTATTATTCAGAAATTATTGAAGAAGTTAATAATTCTTCTTTTAAAGATAAATTAATGACTGTGGGCTTAGCGGAAAATCAGAGAGTAATTGAAAGAATTAATGCTTTGTCTAAAGGAATAAAATTTGGTTCTTTCTTTATTATTATCATTGCTGCTATTTTAAGTGTTTTAATTAGTTTTAATACAATTAGAATGGCAATTTATTCTTTAAGAGGAGAGATAGAGATAATGAAATTAGTTGGAGCTTCTAATTGGTTTATCAGAGGGCCATTTCTTTTAGAAGGAGCAATTTATGGATTAACTGCTAGTGTTTTAGCTATAGTTATTTTCATGCCTTTAGTATTATGGGTAAGTCCAAAATTAGAAACCTTTGTTTCAGAAATTAGCATTAGTTCATATTTTTGGTCACATTTTTGGTTTATTTTTGGTATTCAGACTTTATTTGGTATTGGTTTAGGAATGATTGCAGGTTTTTGGGCAATGAATAAATATTTGAAAGCATAAAGATTGCGGGGTGGTGTAAAGGTAGCACGTCTCCCTTTGGAGGAGAAGATCGGGGTTCGAGTCCCTGCCCCGCAGCCAATTAAATTAAAATTAAATCGATGAAAAAGAAATTTATATATACAGTTCTTTTAATTGGGGTTGCTATTGCAGGAGTAACTATCTTTCTTACTATTCAAAGTAAGCAGGAGGAGATTATTGAGATAGATGATAGAAGTAATCCATTAAGTATTACCTATACTATTAATGGTAGTGAGGTGAGATTAAAAGATGGTTATGCAGAAGAGGCAATTCCAAATTCTGCCTCAAAGATATTAACAGTATACTTTGGAAATGATTTAGTTACTGATCTTAATGGTGATGGATTAGAGGATATTGTCTTTTTTATAACCCAGCAGACTGGTGGAACGGGAACGTTTTACTATGTAGTTGCTGCAGTGAATAGCGAAGACGGCTATATTGGCTCTAATGCTTATTTCATTGGAGACAGGATAGCCCCTCAGGCAATAGAAGAGATAGGTGGTGGAGTCATTGAAGTTAATTATGCTGAAAGAGCTGAGGATGAACCAATGACAGCTCAACCATCTATTAGCAAGAGTATTTTTCTTAAGTTGAATGAGAACAATGAGTGGTTTTCTGTGGAGTCATACCGCAGTCATCCTGCTGACAGAGAAGAAGAGTAGTCTTAATTGATATTAGAGATAGACAGAAATTCTTGATTGGGAGTCTCTTTTTCTAAGAGATCTTTAAAGAAAAAAGATTAATTTAAGGTTTTTTTAGGCTTTAGCTCTAATTGGTCAATTAATTAGAAATAGTCTTAAGACAATTGAAACACCCTTTTAATAAGGGTGTTTTAAGATATTATGATATACTTGCTTGAATAGATGAGATTTTTTAAAAGAAATATGACTTTAGAAAATTTAAAAAAAGATTTAAATAAATTAGCAAATACACAAAAGGCTAAGGATTATGAAAGATATTTTAAAACTGGTAAAGGAGAATATGCAGAAGGAGATATTTTTTTAGGTATTTCTATTCCAGATCAGCGTAAGATTGTTTCAAAATATTATTCTCTTTCTTTATCTGATATAGAAAAATTATTAGCAAGTAAGATTCATGAGCATAGGATGTGTGCTCTTTTTCTTTTAGTTAATTATTATCAAAAACAAGATAAAGAAAAAGCAGTAAAATTCTATTTTAAGAATATTAAATATATTAATAATTGGGATTTAGTTGATTTATCTGCTTATAAGATTTTAGGAGATTTCTTTTTTGAAAAAGATAAGAAAGAATTAGAAGCTCTTCTTTATTCAGATAGTATTTGGGAAAAAAGAATTGCCATGGTTTCAACTTATGGGTTTATTCAAAAAGGAGATACAAAAACAACCTTTAAATATGCGAAGATATTATTAGGAGAAGAGCATGATCTTATTCATAAGGCAGTTGGTTGGATGCTAAGAGAGGCTGGAAAAAAAGATAAAAAAGCTTTGATAGATTTTATTGAAAAGAATTACAAAAAGATGCCACGCACAACTTTAAGATACTCAATAGAGAGATTTAATTTAAATGAAAGGAAAAGGTTTTTAGAAAAAAGATAATTGCAATTAAAGGGAAAAATTGTTAAAATAAGGTAAATATTAACTAATAAAAAATATGAAAGGATATATAACTAATATTGAAGAAACTACTAAAGAGAATAATAATTTTAGAGAGGTTCTTTATACAGGAAAAAATAGTCAATTAGTGGTCATGAGTATTGAGCCTGGTGATGAGATTGGTGAAGAAGTTCATGATTTAGATCAATTCATAAGAATAGAGCAAGGAGAAGGCAAGGCAATTCTTGATGGAGTAGAGCATGAAGTAAAAGATGATTTTGCTATTGTTGTTCCTGCTGGAGCTAATCATAATATTATAAATACTTCTAAAGAAAAGCCTTTAAAGCTCTATACTGTTTATTCACCTCCAGAACATAAAGATAAGATAATACATAAAACCAGAGAAGATGCTTTAAATGATGAAGATGATCATTTTGATGGAGTGACCACTGAGTAGAATTAGTTGATTTGAAACAAAGATAAGTTTTATCTACTAAATCCTTAAAAAGGTTAAAAAAATAATAAAATAATAAAAAATGAAACAAAATTATATCTTTATATTGCTATTAATTATCCTTATAGGGGCAGGAATTTGGTATTTTAGTGATAAAGAAGGAGGAGAAACAGAGCTGCCATATTTAATAAATAAAATAGAATATATATGCAAAGATGATAAAACCATTGAAGCATCTTATTTTGAAGGAGAATTGATTCCTGTAGAGCCAGGTGAAATGCTAACTCCTGCAGGGCAAGTGAAAGTTGTTTTAAGTGATGGACGGGAATTAGAATTACCGCAAACTATTTCTGCTTCTGGGGTGCGTTATGCTAATGATGATGAATCAATTATCTTTTGGAGCAAAGGAAATGGAGCTTTTCTTTTAGAAAATGATGAAGAAACTTATTCTGGATGTATTGTGTTACCAACTGATCCAGAAGGATTGCCTAATGTTTATTTAGATAATGACACAGGCTTTGTAGTTCGTTATCCAGCTGATTACAGGGTAGATGCAGCATATAAATACACAGCACTTGGTCCTGAAAAAGAAATCAAAGGAGTTAAGTTTATAGTTTCACCAGATTTTACTGAAGGCACAAATTTATCAAGTGCTGATACAGGAGTTTCAATCGAGACTATTTCAGAAATTGAAAATTGCAATGCTGGTCTTTTCTTAGGAGAAAATGCTGAAATTCAAGAAAAAGAAGAAAATGGAAATATTTACTCTTTTGCTTCAAGCGCTGAAGCAGCAGTAGGTAATCGTTATGAAGAACAAGTTTGGGCAATACCAACAATTCATTCTTGTATTGGTGTACGTTATTTCATTCATTATATGGCAATAGAGAATTATCCTGAAGAAGAAGTAAGAGAATTCGATAAGGATGTGCTTATAGAGCAATTTGATAAAATTCGTTATTCATTAATTACTCAATAAAAAGACTGATAGAGAAAATTAAAAATCCCCAAACCCTAATGGGGATTTTTAATTATTGACATATTTTATTATTAGTGTTTTACTAAAGAAGAAATAATATCTTAGAAAAGGAGGTTTTTAAGATGGGTTCTTTGAAAACAAGAGATTGCTTATCATTTCTTTTTTATAAAACAGTTGTTTGGATTGCTTATCATGTTTGTTTTTTCTTTTTTAGAATTAAGATTTTTGGAAGAGAAAAAGTCCTTGAATGGAAAAAGAAAAACAATGCACCTTTTATTGCAGTAGCTAGGCATCGAAGTTTATGGGATGCAGTTTTTATGCCTATTGCCTTTGGTGGATTGAAAGAAACAATGATGAATTATGTTACTAAAGAAGAGTTGAGTTGTTTTTTTAGATTTATTCCTTTTTTTCAAACATATTTTACTTTTGTTAATCGGAAAAAACCACAAAAGAGTGTTATAGAAAAAGTAATTAATTTACTAGAAAAAGGGATAAATATTGGGATTTTTCCTGAAGGGACAACCATTCCTGAATTTAAAGCAATGAAAAGAGGAGTTTTGCTTATCATTAAGAAAGCAGAACAAAGAACCAATAAGGCAATTCCTATTTTCCCTTTGAATATTAAAATAATTCAAGGGCAATATGGAAAACCTAAAGGAAAATGGCAAGACTATGTTTTAAGAAAAGTTAAAATTGAATTAAGGATTGGTGAACCAATTTTCATTGAACAATTAGAAGAATTAATTAATCAAAATTTATTAAGAAAAGATAAAGAAGAAGAAATGATAAGGATGTTATTAGAAAAGGTAGATCAAACTTAAAATCCCCTTGGATTAAAAAACAAGGGGATTTTTAAATAAAAAAGGGGAATATTTTATTCCCCTAAACTTTTTATAAATACGTTTATTACTTATTACAAAGGAGATTTTTTATATATTTGCCCAATTTTTTTTTCAACTTGAGGGCAAATATTATGCAAGAAGTAAGTTAATTCATTTGTCCTCTCATGTAGCTTCTTGCACCAATAAAGTAAATTATTAATATGCCTTTCTTTTTCCTCAAAGGGCATATTTTCTGGTATGCCGTTTTGTAAAAAAACACATTCAGGCAGTTTGTTTTTATTTTTTATGCCTATTCTACACTTTTTGCCATTACCTTTATTGGTTAAATACTTACAATCTATTTTGATTTTCATTTTATGCTCTCTCCTTTTCTTCTATTTCTTTCTTTAGGGTTGATAATTTTAA
The DNA here is from genome assembly GCA_028695015.1 of Minisyncoccota bacterium. Classification (GTDB taxonomy): domain Bacteria; phylum Patescibacteriota; class Minisyncoccia; order UBA6257; family UBA6257; genus JAQTTC01. The sequence goes on along the minus strand of JAQVJR010000001.1, from coordinate 169,544 downwards.
CAGTCTCATAAGTATTTTTTTCTTCATTCTGGTATTGTTATCATTAAACAATATCTCCTTCATTATCTTAGTCATTAGTTAATTCCTTTCTGTTTTATTTTTTCTTCTCCTTTCTTTTATTTTTTCAAAGTACTAAATTTATGGCGCTCAAGGTGATTGGGCAAAAAACTTGTGGCTGTTGATGTTGCAACATCAAGGAGGAACCACAAAATTCACCTTGAGCATTATCATTATACATAGAAAATAGAATTTGTCAAGTTGGTTGATTCTGTTAGTTTTAAGGTATATTGTATTAGGGGTTGACATTATCCATAGCTGCTTTATAATGATATTTAATTTTTTAAATTCAAAAATATGAGATATAAGTGTTTAAATTGCGGTTATATCTATGATGAAGAAAAAGAGTTTCTTGGTTTTAATGATTTGAATGCAGAATGGATTTGTCCAGAATGTGGTATGCCAAAATTAGATTTTGAATTAATGGAACAAGAAACAGATCCTGAGGTAAGTGATTTTGATAGTTTTTTTGAAAAAGATGATAAGGATTTAATGGATGAAGATGATGAAGATTTCTTAGAACAAGAAGATGAAGATGAAGATTTTGGAGAAGAATTTGAAGAAGATTATTAAATATGGAAAGAGAACAAGCAGTTATTTTATTAAAAGATAAGGTTAAAACGCTTAACTTAATTAAGCATTGTTTTGCTTGTGAAGCTGCAATGAGAGAATTAGCTTGTTATTTTCAAGAAGATGAGGAAAAATGGGGCTTGGCTGGATTATTGCATGATATTGATTATGAAGAAACCAAAGATAATCCCAAAGAGCATTCTTTATTAGGCGCTAAGTATTTAGAAGAAGAAAATATTGATAAGGAAGTTGTGGCTGCAGTAAAAACCCATAATGAAATCCATGGTTTAGTACCAGAAACTAGAATGGCTAAAGCTTTGTTTTGTGTTGATCCATTAACTGGTTTGATTGTAGCCACCACTTTAGTTTTGCCTTGTAAAAAGATAAAAGAAGTCAGTGTAGATAATATTTTAAATCGCTTTAAAGAAAAAGGATTTGCTCGTGGAGCTAATCGTGAGATAATTCAACAATGCGAAACTCTTTTAGGATTAACTTTAGAAGAATTTGTTAGGATAGTTCTTAAAGGCATGCAATCAGTGGCTGAAGATATAGGTTTATAAGCCTTGTTGACAAATGAATGATTATTTTGTTAAAATAAAAGAGTGCCCGCAGGGGCATTTTTAAAAAAGAAAAAATGAGTAAAATAATAGATTATATCAAACAGTCAATTGTTGAGCTTAAAAAAGTCAATTGGCCTACTCGTCAGGAAACTACAAGATATACCCTCGGGGTATTGGTTTTAGCTTTTATTGTGGCGATTATCTTAGGTTTTATTGATTTTGGATTATTAAGAGCATTTAATCTTATCATCCAAAGATAGCTTTAATGATTGGAAGTATTGTTAATTATAAGTAAGTATGGCTAAACAATTAATAAATTTAGGAAGGAATTGGTATGTGATTCATACTTATTCTGGATATGAAGATGCAGTGGCGCGTAGCTTAAAGCAAAGAATTGAATCCTTAGAAATGGGGGATAAAGTTTTTAATGTCTTGGTGCCTAAAGAAAAAAAGATTAAAATAAAGCATGGTAAAAGAAAGGTGGTAGAAGAAAAGATATATCCAGGTTATGTATTTGTTGATATGGTGGTAACTGATGATTCTTGGTATGTGGTTAGGAATACACCAATGGTGACTGGCTTTATTGGTGCTGGAACCACACCAAGGCCAGTCTTAGATGAAGAGATGAAAGGAATTTTAGAAAAAGATAAAGAAGAAGAACCAAAATACAAGATAGAATTTACTGTTGGTGATTTAGTTAAAATTATTGATGGTCCTTTTAGAGATAAAGAAGGTAAGGTAGATGAAATTGATGAAAAAAGAGGCCGAGTTAAAGTTTTGGTTTCTTTATTTGGTCGGGACACACCAGTAGATTTGGATTTTCTTCAAGTTAAAAAAGGTTAAATAACATATTTATGGCAAAAGCAATAAAAACAACATTAACTTTACAAATTCCTGCTGGACAAGCAAATCCAGCACCACCAGTAGGACCAGCTCTAGGTCAACATGGATTGAATATCCAAGAGTTTTGTTCTCAGTTTAATGAAAGAACAAAAGAGCAAGCCGGGGATTTAATCCCAGTGGAGATTACTATCTATCAAGATAGAAGTTTTGATTTTAAATTAAAACAACCACCAGTTTCTGATTTATTACGTAAAGCTGCAGGTATAGAAAAAGGATCAGGCGATCCTTTAAAAAAGAAAACAGGCAAGGTTAATAGAAAGCAATTGGAAGAAATTGCTAAGAGAAAAATGCCTGATTTAAATACTAATGATATTGAAGCAGCAATACAAATGATTGCAGGAACAGCAAGGAGCATGGGCATAGAAGTAGAGGGGTAATAAAAAATATTATGGAATTTCAACCAGTCATTGGGTTAGAAATACACGCAGAACTGAAAACCAATACAAAAATGTTCTGCGATTGTTTAAATAATTTAGATGAAGAGATTCCTAATACAAATATTTGTCCTATTTGTTTAGCCCATCCAGGAGCTTTGCCAACAATTAATAAAAAAGCAGTCCAATCTGTATTATTAGCTGGCTTAGCCTTGGGATCAGAGATCTTAGAATATTCTAAGTTTGATCGAAAAAACTATTTCTATCCTGATTTACCAAAAGGATATCAAATATCTCAATATGATGAACCTCTATGCGAGGGAGGTCTTTTACAATTGTTTTTAAGTAATGATTTAGCTGAAAATAAAAAAAAGATTCAGGTAAAGAGGATTCATTTAGAAGAAGATACTGCTCGTTTAATTCATTCTCAAGATAAAAAATCAACCTTAATAGATTTTAATCGTGCGGGCGTGCCTTTAATGGAATTGGTTACTGAGCCAGTAATGCATACAGGTAAAGAAGCAAGGTTATTTGCTCAAGGGTTACAACTTGTTTTACGGACTTTAGATATTTCAGAAGCAGATATGGAAAAAGGATTAATGCGATGTGAGGTTAATATTTCTTTATCTAAAAACCCTAAAGAAAAATTAGGAACTAAAGTTGAAATTAAAAACCTTAATTCATTTAGAGCAATAGAAAAAGCTATTGATTTTGAAATTCAAAGACAAAAAGATGTTTTAGAACAAGGAGAAAAAGTTATTCAAGAAACAAGAGGCTGGGATGCAGAAAAAGAAATTACCTATAGCCAAAGATTAAAAGAAGAAGCTACAGAATATCGTTATTTTCCAGAACCAGATTTACCTCTTTTGCATATTTATTCTAAAGACAAGGCAGATGGGGCTTTTGACTTGGATGAATTAAAGAAACAAATGCCAGAAATGCCTTGGTTAAAGCAAGAAAGAATAAAAGAAAGATATGGATTTGTTATTGAAGAAGCAAATGTTTTTATTCAGGATGAGGAGCTGTTGAATTTTTTTGAGCAAACAGTGATGGCATTTAATGATAAACAGATAAAAGATAAGGCAATTAATTTAGCTAAGAATTATTTAATCAGTGACTTAAAAGGATTGATAGATGCAGAATCAATATCTTGGAAAGAAATTAAGATTACTCCTGAAAGCTTTGCTCAATTAATGTTGCTTTTACTGGAAGAGAAAATATCTTCTCGAGTAGCAAAGGATCTTTTAGTAGAGATAGTGAAAAATGGTGGTAAGCCTAGTCAATTGATAAAAGAAAAAGGATTAGAGCAAGTGAGTGGAGAATCTGAATTAAAAGAAATAGTTAAAGAAATAATACAAAACAATCCAGCAGCAATAGCAGATTATGAAAAAGGAAAAACAAATGCTATTAAATTTTTAGTTGGCCAGGCAATGGCAAAAACCAAGGGCGCAGCCAATCCAGTTGTTTTGGAAAAATTATTTGAAGAGGAATTGACAAACTAATTCTTGGGATTCTTTTTTATTAGTTATCTGATGTGTTTTGAAATATTTTTTAAACCAAGTGTTTTGTCGTTTAGCATAATTAAGAGTATGAAGTTCAATTAATTCTTGAACTTCTTTTTTATTAATTTTCTTTTCAAAATATTCTTTCCATTCCTGATAGCCAATGCTTTGGAGAGATGAAGTCCAGCCATATTTCTCAATTAAAGTTTTAGTTTCTTTTTCTAAATTATTATCAATCATTTTTTTAATTCTTTGAAGAATATTTTGATGTAATTTTTCTTTTGGTAATTTTATTTCAATAAGTAATGTTTGAAAAAGAGATTTGTTTTGTTTTCTTTGTTGCCAAAAAGGTTTTTGAGTAAAATGACAAACTTCAATGGCTCTGATTAATCTTCTTCTATTATGTGAATCTATAACCTTAGCTCCCTGAGGATCTAGTTTTTTATACATTTGATACAAATCGACGGTGGTTTTTTCTTCTAATTGTTTACGAAATTCATTCTGAGGTGGAATTGTTGGAAATTGCCAGTTTTCTATAACCGCTGAGATGTAAAGGCCAGTGCCACCGCAAAGAATGGGTAATTTGCCTCTTTTTTGAATGTCTTTAATGGTTTTAATAGCTAGTTTTTGATATTGGGAAGCAGAAAAAGATTCTTGAGGATTAAGAATATCAATTAAATGATGTCTAATATCTTGAGAATAGGTTTTATCATTTCTTTTTTCAATTTTAACTTTACCAGTACCAATATTCATTTCTTGGTAAATTTGACGTGAATCAGCAGAAACAATTTCTCCATTAAAAAGTTTAGCTAAATAAATTGCTAAATCAGATTTACCAGAAGCAGTAGGTCCAAGAATAACTAGTAATTTGTTTTTAATCTTGTATTTAGAAGATTTCATTATTAGTTTTTAGGACTTAAGTTTAAAACTTTGCCGATGTATTTTACAAAAACCATATTTTTTTAAAAGCTGGCAGTGTTCTTGAGTGCCATATCCTTTATGTTTGGCAAAATTATATTGAGGATATTTTAAAGAAAGATTTTTCATTGTTTGGTCACGTTTGACCTTGGCAATAATTGAAGCTAAGGCAATGGAAAAAACTTTATTATCACCTTTGATAATGGTTTTTTGAATAATGTTTCTGTTTTTGAAAAATATACCACTAAGGGTTAAAGGTTGGTTTCCATCAATGAGAATTAATATTCTCTTGTTTTTGGTTTTAGGAGTTAAGATTTTTTTAAGACAATTGAGCATGGCTTTTTGAATAGCTTGATTGATATTTATCTTATCGATTGTTTGAGGCTGGATAAAAGAATAAGAGAATTTTATGTTCGGGGATTTTTTAATCAATTTAAAGATAGATTCTCTTTCTGTAGGAGTTAATTTTTTAGAATCATTAGTTCTTTTTAAGATATCTTGGAAAATTTTATCTTTTTGATACCTTGATCTTTCTTTAGGTGTTTTAAAAGAATAAATTTTAGGATTTACTATAACCGCAGCTGCACTAACAGGTCCAGCTAAAGAACCACGACCAGCTTCATCTAGCCCAATGATTATTTGATAGTTTTTTTGTGAATAATATTTTTCTTTTGTTAAATTCATTTAATAATTTAATGTAGATTAAAAGATAGGTTTGTATTTTTTTGAGTCCATGATACAATATCATTATATCATTAAATTTTTTTATGTATTTTACTCATCTTCATGTCCATAGCCACTATTCTTTATTAGACGGATTAGCCAGGCCAGAGCAGCTTTTAAATCAGGCTAAAAAAGATGGTCTTAAGGCTTTGGCGCTGACTGATCATGGAGTAATGCATGGGGCAATTGAGTTTTATTCATTGGCAAAGAAGATGGGAATCAAACCAATTATTGGTTGTGAGGTTTATTTGGCCCCTCATTCATTAGAAGAGAAAAGCCCAAGTAAAGAAATTAGATTTTATCACTTAGTTTTATTAGCAAAAAATCTTACTGGTTATCAAAACCTTCTAAAGTTAGTCACCATTGGCGAATTAGAAGGTTTTTATTATAAGCCACGGATTGATAAGAAAGTTTTAAGAGAACATAGTGAAGGATTGATTGCTCTTTCAGGTTGTTCACGAGGAGATATTCCCATTGCTCTTTTATCTGGTAATTATGAAAAAGCTGTTCAGCTGGCAAAAGAATATCAGGAAATTTTTGGTAAAGAAAATTTTTATCTTGAATTACAACATCATCCTGAAATTCCAGAACAAGAAGAAATAAATAATAATTTATTAAAAATTGTTGATGAGCATAAGATTCCTGCAGTGGTTACTTCTGATGTACATTATATCAAGAAAGAAGATAAAAGAATTCAGGATGTTCTATTAGCTATTCAAACTGGAGCAGTAATAGAAGATGAAGATCGTTTTACCATGGAGCAGGCAGATTTACATTTTAAATCTGGGCAAGAAATTGCAAAAGATTTTCTTCAGCGACCTGATCTATTTAGTAATATTGAAAAAATAGTTAATGAATGTAATTTAGAATTAGATTTAGATAATATTATCTTGCCTCATTTTGAAAGAGAGAACAAAGAAGATTCTTTTGAGTATTTAGAAAAAATAGTTTGGGATAATTATGAAAAAGAATATTCTAATAAAAACCCAATAGCAAAAAAAAGATTAACTTATGAATTAGAAGTAATAAAGAAAACAGGTTTTGCTGATTATTTTTTAATTATTCATGATTTAATTCAATTCACTAAAGAACAAGGTATTTTAACTAATACTCGAGGGTCAGCTGCGGGTAGCTTTGTTGCCTATATCTTAGACATTACTTCTGTTGATCCTTTAGAGCATGGTTTGTTTTTTGAAAGATTTCTTAATCCTGAGAGAATTCAACCACCAGATATAGATATTGATATTGCTGATGATAAAAGAGCAGAGCTATTAGGATATATTACTCAAAAATATGGTCAAGAGCATGTAGCCCAAATCATTACTTTTGGGATTATGAAATCACGCATGGCGGTTCGTGATGTTACCAGGGCCCTAGGTCATCCATATGCTCTAGGGGATCAGATAGCTAAATTGATTCCTTTTGATTATTCAATAGATAGAGCTATAAAAACAATTCCAGAATTAAAACAATTAGTAAGCATTAATGCTGATGCTCGAGAAGTAATGGAATTAGCTAAACAGCTTGAAGGCGTGGCTCGTCATGGCTCTACTCATGCAGCTGGAGTGGTTATTTCCCGTGAACCATTGGTTACTTATTCGCCTTTACAACATTCAAGTCGTAATGACCAGGAGGTAATTACGCAATATGATATGTATTCTTTGGAGAAAATCGGCTTGCTTAAAATTGATGTTTTAGGATTAGCTAATCTGACAATTATTAAAAATACCATTAGGATTATTAAGAAAGTTTATGGAAAAGAGATTGATTTGGATGATTTGAAATATGATGATGCAAAAGTTTATCAATTATTATCTAGTGGGAATACGACTGGGTTGTTTCAAGTTGAATCTGGAGGCATGAGAAGATATTTACAAGAATTAAAACCAACAAAGTTTGAGGATTTAGTTGCCATGTTAGCTTTGTATCGTCCAGGACCAATGGAATTGATTCCACAATTTATTAATAGGAAACATGGTAAAGAAAAAATTGATTATCTTCATCCTAAATTAGAGCCAATTTTGAAAAATACCTATGGAGTTTGCATTTATCAAGAACAATTAATGCAGATTGCTCATGATTTAGCTGGCTTATCTTTAGCTCAGGCAGATGTTTTAAGAAAAGCTGTGGGTAAGAAGATAAAATCATTATTAGAAGCACAACAAGAATTATTAGTAGAGGGGATGGTTAAGAATAAGATAGATAGGAAAACTGCAGAAAAAATATGGAATTGGGTAATTCCTTTTGCGCGTTATGGTTTTAATAAAAGCCATGCAGCTTCTTATGCGAGGATTACTTATCAGACCGCTTGGTTAAAAGCTCATTATCCAAATGCGTTTATGGCTGCTTTATTAACTTCTGATTTTGGTAATTTGGATAGAATAGCAACAGAAATAGCTGAATGTAAAAGAATGAAGATTAAAGTTAATCCACCTTCAGTTAACACTTCTTTTGCTGAATTTGGGATTGATAAGCAAACTGGAGATATTTTCTTTAGCTTAGCAGCAATTAAAAATGTTGGAGAAGGAGTAGCTTTGGCTATTCAAGAAGAAAGACAAAAGAATGGTGTTTATAAAGATCTGGCAGATTTTCTGAAAAGAGTTCCTAAGCAAGCATTAAACAAGAAAGCTTTGGAAAGTTTAATCAAAGGAGGAGCTTTAGATTGTTTTGGTGAAAGAGAATTAATGGCAGATAATTTAGAAGAAATTCTAAAATGGATCACTCAATACAATAATTCAAAAAATAGTAATCAAATGTGTCTTTTCCAAGAAGATACTGGAGAGGATTTATTAAAAAACCTAAGAAATAAATCTCCTAATTCTTCATTAGACAAGGAAAGAAGAATGAATTGGGAAAGGGAATTTTTAGGACTTTATTTAACTAGTCATCCTTTAGATAATTACAAGAATATTTTAGGTAAAATCGCCTTAACAGCGACTCAGTTAAATCCTTATCACTTAGGTAAAAGAATTAAAGTTTGTGGATTTATTTCTAAAATTCAGCAAGTGAGAACTAAAGTAGGCAAACCCATGGCTTTTACTCATTTAGCAGATTATGATAATTCAATTGAGGTGGTTCTTTATCCAGCAATATTAAATCATTATATGGATGTTCTGAGAGAAGATAGAGTTTTAATGGTTGAAGGTAGAATGGATAAGCGTAATGGGACTTATCAAATTATTGGTGAAAAATTAGAAGAAATTAAGCATTTAGAAGCTTAGAAATTATTTGTTTTTGAGCAATAATTATAGTAAAATACTTTCAATCCGTTTAATAACGGCATTAGTTTAATAATAAAAATAATGAAACAAAAAGACAGCTTGGAAAAGGTCCGTCATTCTTTAGCCCATGTCTTAGCTTTAGCTGTAAAAAATTTTTATCCAAAGGCTAAATTTGGTATTGGGCCAATAATTGAAAATGGTTTTTATTATGATATTGATATTGGTAAGACTTTATCTTTAGAAGATTTACCAAAAATAGAAAAAGAAATGAGAGAGATTATTAAAAAAGAATTGTCTTTTAAAAAAAGCAATGTTTCATTAAAACAAGCGAGCAAGGTATTTAAGGATTTAAATCAAACCTATAAGGTAGAATTGATTAAGGATTTAGAAAAATATGGTACCACAGTAGAAGATGAGAAAGATAAAGTTAAGTCTAAAAAAATAAAATCAGTTTCTCTTTATCAATTAGGTGACTTTATTGATTTATGTCGTGGGCCTCATGTAAAAAATACAAAAGAGCTTCCCTTGAGCTTTAAATTAGTTAAGGTGTCTGGTGCTTATTGGCGAGGCAAAGAAACTAATTCAATGTTGCAAAGAATTATGGGTGTTGCCTTTGCTAAAGAAAAAGAATTACAAGATTACCTATGTCAAATAGAAGAAGCAGAAAAAAGAGATCATCGTAAGCTTGGTAAAGATTTAGATTTGTTTAGTTTTCATAATGAAGGTGTTGGTTTCCCTTTTTTCCATCCTAAGGGAATGGTTTTAAGAAATTTACTTGAAGATTATTGGAAAAAAGAACATCAGAAAAATGGATATGAAGAAATAAAAACTCCTATTTTATTAAGCAAATCATTATGGATGCAATCAGGTCATTGGGATCATTACAAGGAAAATATGTATTTTACTAAAATAGATGATAAAGATTATGCAATTAAGCCCATGAATTGCCCAGGAGGAATTTTAGTTTATAAAAACTCACTTCATAGTTATCGGGAATTGCCCTTAAGAATAGCTGAATTAGGCTTAGTTCATCGCCATGAGCTTTCTGGAGTCTTGCAAGGGCTTTTTAGAGTAAGGAGCTTTACTCAAGATGATGCTCATATTTATATGACCCCTGAACAGATTACAGATGAAATTCTAGGAGTGATTGATTTAAGTGATCGTATTTATAAGAAGTTTGGTTTTCCATATCATGTTGAATTAAGCACTAAGCCAGAAAAAGCCATGGGTTCTGATAAAATGTGGCAAAAAGCAACCTTAGGTTTAAAACAAGCTTTAAAACAAAAAAACATTGATTTTGTTGTTAATAAAGGACAAGGGGCTTTTTATGGACCAAAGATTGATTTTCATTTAAAAGATTGTTTAGGGCGGACTTGGCAATGTGGAACAATTCAATTGGATTTTATAATGCCAGAAAAGTTTGATCTTTTTTATATAGATAAGAAAGGCAAAAAACAAAGACCAGTAATGTTGCATCGAACTATTTTAGGTAGTTTAGAAAGATTTATGGGAATTTTGATAGAGAATTATGGAGGGGAATTTCCTTTATGGTTAGCTCCTGTTCAAGTAGTGGTTATTCCTATTAAAGAAAAAAATACAAAGTTTGCTCAAAAAGTTTTTAAGATGATGCAAGCTAAGGATTTAAGAGTTGAGGTTTGGTCAGGAGAAGAAGCTTTATCTAAAAATATTAAAAAAGCAGAAGAACAGAAAATTCCCTATGTCTTAATTGTGGGTGATAAAGAAGAAAAAAATCAGAAAATAGCTGTTAGAAAAAGAAAAAAAGGAGATTTAGGAGAGATGACAATTGCTAAGTTTTATGATATTATTACAAAAGAACTTGAATAAATTTTAATATCTTTATGAATAAAACAATTTTAGCTTTGATCCTTTTTGTTTTAATTCTAGGCCTTGGTATTTTGATTTATGGCTATATGTTTCAAACAAGAGAATCTGATCTACCTGTTTACCCTGAGATTGAGCAAATAGAAGAAAACCTTCCTTTAATTTCACCAGATAAATTGCCTCAATCTCCGCCAGGAGGCGTGGTCTTGCCAGAAGATAATTCTTAAATATTTATGTCTTATCAACCTAGTAAAATAGAGCCCAAATGGCAAAAATTTTGGGCCAAAAATAATTATAAAAATTGGCATACATCAGATAAGCCAAAGAAAAAACATATTTATATTCTAGATATGTTTCCTTATCCTTCAGGAGAAGGATTGCATGTTGGTCATGTAGAAGGCTATACGGCTTCTGATATTTTATCTCGATATTATCGGATGAAAGGTTTAGAGGTTTTGCATCCAATGGGTTGGGATGCTTTTGGTTTGCCAGCAGAAAATTATGCTATTCAGACAAAAAGAAATCCTAAAGAAGTGGTTAAGAAAAACATTAAGCGTTTTCGTAAACAACTTCAAGAAATGGGGTTTAGTTATGATTGGCAAAGAGAGGTGGATACAACAGATCCTAATTATTATAAATGGACTCAATGGATTTTTCTCCAACTTTATAAAAAAGGATTGGCTTATGAAGCTGAGGTGCCAGTTAATTGGTGTCCTTCATGTAAAACAGTTTTAGCAGATGAAGAAGTGGTTGAAGGCAAGTGTGATCGTTGTGGTAAAGAAGTTACTAGGAAAAACTTAAAACAATGGGTTTTAAGAATTACAGCCATGGCTGATAGGTTATTAGAAGATCTGGATTTATTAGATTGGCCTGCCAGAGTAAAAACAATGCAAAAAAATTGGATTGGTCGTTCAGAAGGTTATGATGTGGAGTTTAAGATTGTGGGTCAAGATGAATATTTAAAAACTTTTACTACAAGAATAGATACTATCTTTGGAGTAACCTATTTGATTTTAGCACCAGAACATCCTTTGCTTGAAAAAATCACTGAAGATAGTCAAAGAAATGAAGTTCAAGATTATATCAAACAAGCATTGCAAAAATCAGATTTTGAAAGACAATCTGTGAATAAAGAAAAAACAGGTGTTTTTACAGGTGCTTATGTGATTAATCCAGCTAATAGAGAAAGAGTGCCTGTTTGGGTTTCTGATTATGCTTTAATTAGTTATGGCACAGGTGCAGTAATGGGTGTGCCAGCTCATGATGAAAGAGATTTGGCATTTGCTCAGCAGTTTTATCTGCCAGTTAAAGAAGTGGTAGCAGCTAATGGCACTTTGATTAATTCTGGTCCTTTTGATGGCATGCCTTATAAAAGAGCTCAAGAAAAGATAGCTCTTTATGTAGGCGGAACAAAAACAGTGCGTTATAAATTAAGAGATTGGGTTTTTTCTAGACAAAGATATTGGGGAGAACCAATCCCAATTATTAAATGTGAAAAATGTGGATTAGTACCTTTAAAAGAAAGTCAATTGCCTTTAAAACTTCCAGAAATTAAAAAATATGAGCCTTCGGGTAAGAATGAATCTCCTTTAGCTGATATTGTTTCTTGGGTTAATGTAAAATGTCCTAAATGCAAAGGTCCAGCTAAAAGAGAAACTAATACTATGCCTCAATGGGCTGGTTCTTGTTGGTATTATCTTCGTTTTGTTGATCCTAAGAATAAGAAAAAATTAATAGATATTAAAAAAGAAAAATCTTGGTTACCAGTTGATATTTATATCGGTGGTGTTGAGCATGCAGTATTACATCTTCTTTATGCTCGTTTTTGGCATAAGTTTCTTTATGATATTGGAGTAGTTTCTACTATTGAGCCATTTTCTCGCTTAGTTAATCAAGGGATTATCTTAGGAGAAGATGGAGAGAAAATGTCTAAATCTAGAGGTAATGTTATTAGTCCAGATAGTGTTATAAAAAAATATGGGGCTGATAGTTTGAGAATGTATGAAATGTTTATGGGGCCTTTGACTTTTGCCAAACCTTGGAATACTCAAGGAGTTATTGGAATTTATCGTTTTCTTAATAGAGTTTGGTCTTTAATCAATGAAGAAAAAGACAAATCTAAGAAAATTAAAGAAAAAGATGTTTTTAAAATGACCCCTGAGGCAAAGAAGAAATTAAAAGAAAATATTGAAGAATTGGAAAAGATAAGGCATCAAACAATAAAAAAAGTTACTGAGGATATAGAGAGCATGCATTTTAATACAGCCATTAGTTCTTTAATGGAATATGTTAATAGTCTTTATCAAGTACCAAAAGAAAAGATAAATAAAAAACACCAAGAAACTTTAGTCTTGCTTTTATCTCCTTTTGCGCCTCATTTAGCAGAAGAATTATGGCAAGGAGCATTAAAGCATAGAAAATCAGTAGGTCAAGAAAAATGGCCAATATATAAAGCAGAGATAGCTGAAGAAAAATCTTTTACTTTAGTAGTACAAGTTAATAGTAAAGTTAGAGATAAGATATTAGTATCCAAAGGAATTAAAGAATCAGAAGCAAAGAAAATAGCTAAAAATTCTCCTCAAGTTAAAAAATATCTTAAGAAACAAAAAATCAAAAAAGTTGTTTTTGTAAAAGACAGATTGATTAATTTTGTAATATGAAAAAAATAGTTGTGATTGGAGGGGGTACTGGGGTTTTTACTGTGTTGACTGGTCTTAAGAAATATCCCATGCATTTATCAGCCATTGTGACCATAGCTGATGATGGTGGCTCTTCAGGAATTTTACAAGAAGAATTTGGTATTTTGCCTCCAGGGGATTTACGAAGAGCTTTAGTGGCTCTTTCTTCAGAAAGCCCTATCTTAGCAAATTTGTTTAATTATCGTTTTGTTAATGGCACTGGGTTAAAAGGACATAGCTTTGGTAATCTTTTTCTTACAGCTTTGGAAAGAATTACTGGTGATTTTAATTTAGCTATTCAAGAAGCAGCTAAAATCTTAGGAATTAAAGGCAAGGTTATTCCTGTATCTTTAGAATGTACTCGGCTTTTTGCTCGTTTAGAAAATGGTTTTTTAGTTGTTGGTGAATCTAATATTGATGTGCCTAAGCATGATGGTAATCTTTTTATCAAAGAAATCTTTTTAAACCCACAACCAAAGGCTAATAAAGATGCTTTAAAAGAGATAAAACAAGCAGATTTGATTATTATTGGTCCTGGAGATCTTTATACAAGCATTATTCCTAATTTCCTAGTTAAGAATGTAAAAGAAGCAATTAAGAAATCAAAAGCTAAAAAGCTTTATATCTGCAACACAATGACTAAGTATGGAGAAACTAATCATTTTACAGCTAAGGATTTTTTTGTTACATTAGAAAAGTATCTTGGTAAGAATGTGGTTGATTACTTCCTAATTAATATTGAAAAACCAAAAAGTAATTATCTAAAACAATACAAGAAAGAAAGAGCGGAAATGGTAAAATACAATCGTCAAGAATTATCAAAATGGAAAAAACCAAAAGTAATTTTTGCTAGAGTATTAAGAAAAGGACATTTTTTACGTCATGATCCAGATAAACTAGCTCGAGCGATAGTTAAATTAATATAAGATTATGGATAGAAATCAATTTTCAGAATTTTATGATGAAAATATACAGAGAGTTTTTCGTTTTATCTATTTAAGAGTAGATACAGCAGAAACTGCCCAAGATTTAACTTCCTTGGTTTTTTTGAAATTCTGGCAAAGACAAACAATTCAAAAAGAAAAACAATCTAAAAAAGTTTTAAATCCAAAAGCTTTTCTGTTTCAAATTGCTAGGAATCAAATAATTGATTTTTACAGAGAAAAAAGTAAAAAACCTTTATCTTTGGATTATGTGGGAGAAATAGCTGATTTTCAAATTGCTAAACAAACTTTTATTCAAAAAATAGAATTGAACTTTGAAATGGAAAGAATTAAAAAAGCTTTGTTAAAAATTAATCCTTTGTATGCAGATATTATTATCTGGCGTTATGTGAATGAAATGCCTAATAAAGAAATTGCCCAAATATTAAAGAAAAAAGAAGGCAATGTTAGAGTTATTCTTCATCGGGCTATGGAATCTCTAAAAAAAGAATTAGAATAACAAGTGTAACGCTTTTAATGTTTTAGCGTCTTCAGTAGTAGAGAGCACTATGAATGAAAAAAATCTTATTCAACAACTTAAAGAATTTAAAACAATAAAACCCAATAATGATTGGGTTAATTGGCTTAAATCTAATCTTTTAGAAATTAAATTTAATAATATCTTAGAAAGACCAAGGGTAAAATTGGTTTCATTTTCTTTTATTAAAAATAGAAGTTTTATTCCTGTTTTATTAGGATTGTTTATGATTGGTTCATTTTCATTGGCTCAGGTATCTTTGCCTGGAAATATTTTATATCCTATTAAAACATTAACTCAAAATACAAGAATTTATTTATCTTCAGATCAAACAAAACCAATGGTGCGTTTAGAAATTGCTAAAGCCAGAATGGAAGATTTATCTAAAATCCAAAATCATGAAAAAGAAATTAAAGAAATAGTAAAAACCATTAATAAAGATTTAGAATTAGTACCTCAAGAAATAAAAAAGATAAATAAGAAACAAGTAGCTTTAGATGTTTCTAAAAATATTCAAGAAAAAAGTAAAGATTTAAAAACAATAACTGAAAAGATTGCTTTAACAGAAGAAGATAAGGATGAATTAAATAAAACTGTGGAAAATACTCAAAATCAAGTTTTGGCTCTTATTATTCAAACTACAGATGAAATTAATAAATGTCCTAGTTTCTTAACTAATCATTTAATTGAATTGAGTGGATATTTAGCTGATACAGATAAAGAAAATCTTTTATGGACTGCTGATGAAATGCTCCAAGCAAAAACATTATTAATCTCAGCTGAAAAATCTATTAAAGATGGAGATTGCTTCTTAGCCATAGAAAAGATAGAAAGTATTAAACAATTATTGTCAATCCCTTCTCTGGATGTTCAGGTCGAAACTTCAACTCCAGAGAATTTGGATGAGAATTCTACCATTATTCCCTTAGAAGAACTAATGGAAGAATAACGATTATTATCATAGATTAGTGAGTGCATCTTAGAGCGCTCTTCACTAATTTAAATGATAGGTCGGTAATAATCATAAAATTAATCAAATTAAAAATTAACAATGAATAAAAAAATTATTGCATTTGTCTTAGCTACGGCTTTGCTTGCAGGTGTTATTGCACCAGCAGTTGGAGCTGAAGAAGAAGTAACAATTGCATCACTTGAAGAAAGAATAGCTGAATTAGTTGCTTTAATAGCTTCTTTGGAAAGCAAATTAGCAGGACAAACAGCACCTGTAGCTACAGGACTTTGTCTTACTAGCGACCTTTCACAAGGAATGACAAGTGCTGAAGTAAAAATCCTTCAACAGGGTTTGAACCAAAATGTTGCTACTCAGGTAGCTGTTGCTGGAGCTGGAGCTGCTGGAGCAGAAACAACCTATTTTGGTCCTTTGACCAAAACTGCAGTTGTTAAATTCCAAGAACTCTATGCTTCTGAGGTTTTAACTCCTGGTGGATTAGCTAAAGGAACTGGTTTTGCTGGTCCTGCAACTAGAGCTAAATTCAATGCTCTTTTCTGCTCACCAGTAACTCCTCCTACAACAACTCCTGAGGAGGATGAAGCTCCTCCAGCTTATGGAAGCTTAAGTGTTGTTAGCTATCCAGTATCTAATCCAGTAACTACTGTATATGGTGGTCAAACATACGAATTAATAGCTGGTCAATATAAAGCTACTGGTTCTGATATGACCATTAAAAAAGTATCAGTTAAAACAACTAGTGCAACTGCTAACGTATTTCCTTGGCAAGCATTTACTTCTATCTCTGTTTGGGATGGCAGTACAAAATTAGCTGAGTTGCCAGTAACTCAAACTAATGCTATTGAAAATACTTTTGCTAAAGTCTATACATTTGACATTAGTGGATTAAATTGGAAAATAGCCAAAGATGCAAAAGAGGTTTTAACTGTTAAAGCAACAGTGGTCCCTGGTGTTAGTGCTAGTTTGTCTGGTAAGCAATTTACATTTAGTCTCTTAAAAGACGGTGTTGTTTCTAGTGATACAGCCAAAGTTACTTATACATCAGTGACTGGAGCTGATATAGATTCTCAGCAAGTAACTATTAACGATGCTAAACAAGCTAGTTTCACTGTTACGGCTGCAGTTGATAATCCTAAAACAAAAACTGTAGTAGGAAGCAAAAGCTCAACTTCCAGAATTGAACTTCTTAAATTTAATTTAAAAAACAATTCTGATATAGCAGCTACCTTTAATAGTGGTACTATAGAAGCAACAAGTACTATGGTTACTACTTCTACCATGAGAATAGTAAGTGTAGAGCTTTTAGATGGTGATACATTATTAGCAGCAGCTGCTCCTAATGCAACTGGTACAGTTACTTGGTCTAACTTTAGTTTATCTGTAGCAGGAAATACAACAAAAACCTTAAGAGTAGAGGCTATTATTTCTCAGCTTGAGGAAGATTATGAAGGAGGAGATTCAGTGCAAATATCAGAAGGTCCTGAATTTTCTGGTATTGATGGTAATAGCCATATTGCCTCAGCTGACGGATCTAGTGTTGTAGGAAGAGCACAAATGATTTATTTGTCAGGTCCTGTAGTGACTCTTAAAAGCGATCCTACATTTTCTATAACTGGAACTACAGAAGATCCTAGAAGCTTTGGTACAGCTAAAATTGTCTTTAATATATTAGCAGCAGGAAATGAAGATATTTACCTTGCTACAACTACCAATGCTGATAGCAATGTTACTCCTTCAGTTACAGGTCCTAATACAGTAACTAACGGATTTACATGTACTGCAGGTGCTGATAAACAAACAAATGGATCATGGAGAATAGTAGCTGGAAATACAGGTGTTTGTGAGTTAACTACATTCATAGATATAACAACTACAACAGCTGGAGATCTTTATCAGGTTGCAGCTAAGAAAATATATTGGGGCATAACAGAGAATACTCTTACGAATGAATATACTGGTAATTTAAGTGAATTTATTACTGGTCAAGAGTATATGTCTCATAAATAACTTTTTCCTTGCAGGTTTAATTCCAAGTTCTTAATAAGAGACTTGAGAATGACAAAAACCGCCCAAATGGGCGGTTTTTGTTTTGAATAATAATAGTTTTTTTGTTATGATATTTTATGCTTAATTTAAAGAGAAAAAGGTTTATATCTGTATTTTTTGTAGGAATAATATTTTTTATTCCTGCTTTTTCTCAGGCAGCTTGGTCTAACTTTGAGAGTTTTTTTATAGAATCAGATTATGATTTGTATGGGAGAAATCAAATGGAGACTCAATTATTAAAAACTACTAATCAATTCTATGTTTATATAGATGCTCAATGGTATGAGAATTTAATAGAAAAACAAGAATTTAATAACAAAATCTATAATTTAGTTACTAATTTTGAATACAAAACCTATCCTTTATTAACTAATCTTTTTGGTTATGAAGATATTCCTGGAATAGATAATGATTCTCGTCTTGTTTTGGTTTTAGAGCCGTTAAAAAATACATTTGGTGGTTATGTTAGGATTGTAGATAAAGATTCTCAGGAGGTAGCTAATTATTCAAATGAAGGGCAAATAATTTACTTGAATAGTGATTTGATTGTAAAACCTTCAATAGAAATCTTAAATTATCAGTTAGCTCATGAATTTATGCATTTAGTTAGTTTAAATCAGAAATTAGGAGCAGAAACATGGTTTTATGAATTTATATCTGAATTTGCTGGGCAATTAGTTGAACCTAATTTAAATGCAGTAATTCAACAAAGAGCTCAAGGATTATTGTATTCAACAGAAATTAATTTAATTAATTGGAATAATAGTGATAAGGACTATGGTAGGGTTTATTTGCTTGGCTTGTATTTAAAAGAACAATTTAACAATGAAATTATAAAAGAAGTATTAGAACATCCTTCAGAAAGTGGATTAATTTCTTTTATAGAAGTTTTTAAAAAAAATCAATTGGATTTTGAACAAGTTTTATTAAATTGGTTAATAGCTAATATTGTTAATGATTGTTCTTTGGGTAAAGAATATTGTTATGAAAATCCTGTTTTAAAAAATTATTCTATTTTTCCTTATTCTTATTATATGCCAGATCAGAAAAAAGGCTCACTGGCAGTTGCTAATTCAATTAAACCCTGGAGCGCTAATTTACAAAGAATTAATGGTGGACAAGGGGATATGAAATTAAAATTTACTATTCCTAAAGAAACTCCGATAAGAAAAATCCCTTATATCATAGAAAGCATAGATAATAAAAAAACCCTTGGTTTTTTTGATTTTTCTAATAGTAATATACAAGAAGTTATTATTAAAGGCATGGGCAGTGAAAACAGAGCAATTTATTTTATTCCTTTTATTGGTTTGCCTGGAGAACAAGATAAAACCTATTATTATTCTTGGGAAATTAATAGTATTGAATCGATTAAAGAACAAGAACAAGTAATTATTCAAGGATTATTAAAAAGGATTGAGGAATTGAAAAAAGAAATAGCAGTTTTAGAAACACAATTAGCAAGACAACAAGCTTATGAGGAAAATCTTTATTGTTCTGTTTTTTCTCAAGATTTGTATTATGGCATGAGAGCAGAACAAGTAAAATGCTTACAACAGTTTTTAGCTAGATTAGATAATGATGTTTATCCAGAGAAATTAATTACTGGTTATTATGGGCCTTTAACTTTGGCGGCAGTAAAAAGATATCAATCTTATAATGGAATTAATACCACTGGTTATTTTGGACCAATAACAAGAAATATGGTAAATAAAAGCTTATAATAATAAAAACTTATGATAAATAATACAAATTTAAAGAAAATTCTTTTTTATTTAATTTTTGCATGTTTATTAACTCCTTTTGTTGTAGATTTGCATACCTATTTTCCATATATCATAGGCAAAGCTACTGTTTTTCGGTTTATTATAGGAATAATGTTAATAATTTGGTCTTTTTTGATGTTTGGTAAGAATAGAGGAGAAAAGAGTTTTTTTTCTAAATTAAACCTTTTAAGTAAATCAGTTGTTATATTTGGTTTGATTGTATTTATTTCAGCTTTATTTGGAGTTAATTTTTATTATAGTTTTTTTTCTGGTAATGAAAGAATGGAAGGTATTTTAGGGATTTGGTATTTTATAGCTTTCTTTTTAATAATAGCAACCACCTTTGATTATTTAGAATTAGAAAAGATTATTAAGGGACAGGTGTTGATTAGTTTAGTTTATTCTTTATTTGCTTTGATTCCTTTTTTAAAATGGGGCTATATCTTAGTAAAGCCAGGAGGGGAGCGTTTAATGGGTTATACTGGCAATCCTTCTTTTTTTGCAGCTTATCTTATCTTTAATGCCTTTTTTGCCTTGTATTTGTATTTTCGTGAATATAGTTTTGATAAAAAAATACTTAATTGGTGGTTAGGTGCGTTTTTAATTCAAAGTTTTTTGATTTTTGTTACTTTAACTAGAGGAGCAATGTTAGGGTATTTAGTTAGTATCGTTTTAATTGCTTTGGCAATTATCTTCCTTTCTAAGGATAAGAGCTTATTGATTTTAAAAAAAATATCTATTGGTTTTTTGATTTTGATCTTAGTAATGGTTTTAATTACTTTTGGAGGGAAAAACACTTCTTTTGTAAAAAATAATTCAATTTTAAGTAGATTTGCTTCTATTTCTATTAGTGCGCCAACAGCAATGTCTCGTATTTTTTCAGCTGGAGTGGCTTGGGAAAGTTTTTTACAAAAACCTTTGTTTGGTTGGGGTCAAGAGAATTACGAAGCTGCTTATGTGGAGAATTTTAATCCAGAAGTAATGAAACATTTGCCTGAAGATTTTTATTTTGATCGGGCACATAATAAACCAATGGAAGTTTTAGCTTGTAATGGTTTTATTGGAATTTTGTTTTATTTATCTATATTTGGTATTGGTCTTTATTTCTTAAATGAATTAAGGAAAAAACAACAATGGTTTTTACCTAGTTTGGCTTTAGCTGGGTGTTTAGTAAGTTATTTTATTCAAAATGTTTTTATCTTTGATTTTCATGAAAGCTATTTAATGTTTTTCTTGTTATTAGGATTGATTTCTGTCTTAGGAAATCTTTCTAAACATGAAGAGGATGTTTGTCTATCTAAGAATGATGAACAAGATGAAAATGAAAAAATAGAAAAAAAAGATTATGCAGGGCAAATGGGTAATTATTTGATTATCATTGTTATTATTTGCGCAATAACATATTCTACTATTCAGTGGGTGATAAAACCTTATTTAGTTAGTAAAAAAATAATGAAAATAGGCTCTTATATCAATCAAGAACAAGGAGAATTAGCTTCTCAAGAATTAAAACAAGCATTATATAATCCAGCTTTCTTATTAGATGATATTATTATAGGGGTTAAGAAAATATATAGCTCATATAGTTCAAAGTTAAAAAATGAAGACAAACAAGAAATAATAGAAGCTTTAGTTGTAAAAGCAGAACAAGCAGTTGAAGATAAACCTTGGCGTTTTGGTTTAATTACTGCTAAAGGAGATTTAGAAACAATTTATTTACAATGGGATGCTTCTTATTTAGACAAGGCAAAGCACACTGCAGAAACAGTCCTTTCTAGATTTCCTCATTTTCCACAAGCATATTTATTTGCTTCTAAGTTTTACTTAATAAATGGAGAAATTGAAAAATCAATAGAGACAACAGAAAAAACCATAGAACTTAATCCGAAGATTAATACTTCTTATTATCTTTTAGGGGTGGCCTATAACGAATTAGGAGAAATGGAAGAACGCAATGAGAATTTAATTAAGGCAGCAGAATTAGATTATCCTTTTACTGATAAAAGCATGATTGTAAGTATTATTAACTTATTAGCGCAAGAGAAGAAATATACAGTAATAGAAAATCTTTATTTAAGAGCCATTCAATTAGATCCTCAAGATGATTCTTTGTATCGAGGTTTGGCAGCCACATATGCTAAAATGCAAAACAAAGGCAAAGCTATTGAATATGCTAAAAAAGCTGTGGAATTAAACCCAGCAGCTAAAGAAGCAGCAGAAGAATTTATTCAATTAGTAGAAGAAGAACAATGGGATTTAATTGAGAATTAATTTAATTTATGAGGCAAGTAGTTTTTAAAAAAGGAAAGGTTTTAGTAGAAGAAGTGCCAGCACCAAGCTGTGGGGCTAATAAGGTTTTAGTTGAAAATCTTTATTCTTTGATTTCTTCTGGTACAGAATTATCAAGTTTGAGTTTTGCTAAACAACCTTTACCTTTAAAAATTTTAAAATATCCAACAAAATTAGCTAAAGGATTAAGATTAGCTAAAGAACGTGGGTTTATTGGCGCCTATAAGATAGTTAATGAAATGTTAGAATCAGGAATTACCCCTGGTTATAGTTGTTGCGGTCAAGTAGTAAAAGTGGGTAAAGATATTAATGATATTAAAAAAGGTGATTTGGTTGTTTGCGCTGGAGCTAATATTGCCTCCCATGCTGAATTTATAGCTGTGCCTCGGAATTTAATAGCTAAGGTTCCAATAGGTGTTGAACCAGAAGAAGCCTGTTCAGCTACAATAGGTGCAATTGCCTTGCAAGGCATTAGACAAGCAGATTTAAGAATTGGAGAAAGTGCTGTTGTTATTGGTTTGGGATTAGTAGGTCAATTAACAACCCAGATGCTTTTAGCTAATGGTATTAAAACTATTGGCATTGAATTATCTAAAGAAAGAATTAAAAAAGCCAAGGAAAATGGCTTAAATGATGCTTTTTCTCCTAAAGATAAAAATCTTTTAAATAAAATACATGCATTAACTGATTTTCAAGGTGTTGATGCTACAATTATTACTGCAGCTGATTCATCAAATAATGAAATTATTAATCAGGCAATGCTTTTAACTAGAAAAAGAGGCAAGGTAGTGGTAGTGGGTGATATTGGATTAAAGATAGAAAGATTGCCTTGGTATGAAAAAGAAATTGATTTAAGAATTGCCACTTCTTATGGTCCAGGTAGAAATGATGAACAATATGAAATTCAAGGTAAAGATTATCCTTATGCTTATGTTCGTTGGACAGAAAACAGAAATCTACAAGCTTATCTAGAATTATTACAACAAAAGAAAATTAATTTTTCTTCATTAGTTCAAGGAAAATATGCTTTAGAACAAGCTGATTTGGCTTATAAACTATTAAATTCTTCTAAAAAACCCTTAGCAGTTTTATTAACCTATGCCACTGCTTTAAAAGAAAAAGATTCTAAACAATCAATTCAAGTTTGTTCACCTTTAGTACCAGAAGGCAAGATACAAGTAGGATTGATTGGTGTTGGTAGTTTTATGCAATTAGTTCATTTGCCTAATTTAAGAAAACTCAAAGAGTTTTATCAGATTAGAGGAATTTGTGTTACCGATCAGGTAAAGGCAAAGCATTTTGCTCAACGATATGGAGCGACGATGGCAACAACTGATTATCATGAACTTTTAAACCAACCAGAGATAGATTTAATCATGATTGCAACCAGGCATAATTTACATGCGTCAATGGTTATTGACGCTTTAAAAGCTGGCAAGAATGTTTTTGTGGAAAAACCTTTATGCTTGACTGAGCAAGAACTGGATGATATTATACAAACCTTGAAAATACAAAGCTTAGAGCAGCCAATTAGTTTAACGGTAGGTTTTAATCGTCGTTTTTCTCCTTTTATTCAAAGAATTAAAGAAATCATTAATGAGCGTAGAAGTCCTTTAATAATCAATTACCGGGTTAATGATTCATATTTAGCTCCTAGCCATTGGGTTAACACTACAGAAGGTGGTGGTAGGATTCTTGGCAATGCTTGTCATATGTTTGACTTGTTTTGTTATCTTACTGAATCAGAGCCAGAAAAAATACAATCTTTTGCCATTAACCCACAACAAAGTTTTTATCTGACGACTGATAATTTTGTTGCTGGGATTCAGTTTAGAGATGGTTCAGTGGCTAATTTGGTTTATACAACTCAAGGAGATGAAAAATTATCTAAAGAATATTTAGAGGTTTATTCAGAAGGTCAGGTTTTTATCTTAGATGATTTTAAACATTTAAGAACTTATGGCTTAAAAGCTGGAATGAAAACTTCTAAACAACAAAAAGGATTATTAGAAG
This sequence comes from Minisyncoccota bacterium, assembly GCA_028695015.1. Lineage (GTDB taxonomy): Bacteria > Patescibacteriota > Minisyncoccia > UBA6257 > UBA6257 > JAQTTC01. Next base: position 145,651 of record JAQVJR010000001.1, on the reverse strand, counting down.
AACTTCAAAGTCTAGCTGTTTGTTTACACCAGAGAAGATGGCCAATGCCTTTAGAAGAAATTATTAATGCAACTAAAATTAGCTTAGAAGTTGATAAACAAGTAAGAGAAAAGGAATAGTAATTGGGGATTAAAAGACTTGACAAATAGATAATTATATACTACAATAAAGTGTAGGGTTTTGAAAATTAAAAGGACTTATTAATCTGTGGGCACGCAAGTATTTGCTTGTTTGGGGATTATTTGCAGATGGGTATTTTGGACTTATGCCTGGAATATACCTCGGGGTAATCTTGAACTCCCGCTTTGGGATTATTTGCCTGCAGATTAATGAGCCCTTTTTTTATTTAGATACCTAAAACTCTTTTAATTTCTTCCCAAGAAGTTTGGCCTAAAAGAACCTTAATTGTTCCATCATCTATTAATTTAGGAAAATCTACTTGAGCTAAATCTTTTGTTTGGGTAGGAGGAATTAAAGTTTCAAAAATTCCAATTTGTCCTTGATAACCTGTAAAACTACATTGAGCACATCCTTTGGCTTGGAAAATGTATTCTGGTTGTTTGTATTCAGGAAATTGTTTTAAAGCTTTTTTGGCATAAGGAATGATTTCTTTAGGGATTTTTATTTTCTCTTTACAATGAGGACAGAGGCAACGAATTAATCTTTGGGCAATAACAAGATTAATCCCAGCAATCATTTCTTCTGAAGGAATTTCCAAGCTTTTTAATCTGGAAACAACACCTAAGGCATCATTAGTATGAATAGTTGAGAAAACAAGATGACCAGTTAATGAAGCTTCCCAAACAAGTTGAGCTGTTTCTTTGTCTCTGATTTCTCCAATTAAGAAAATATTTGGGTTTTGACGCAATAAACTGCGTAGAGCTTTAGCAAAGGTATATCCTTTTTCCTCATTAATTTGTGTTTGGATAATATTAGGTAAGCGATATTCAATTGGATCTTCTACCGTAATGATTTTAACATCAGGTTTGGCTAATTTTTTAAGCAAAGAGAATAAAGTGGTTGTTTTTCCAGAAGAAGTTGGACCAGCAGCTAGGATAAGCCCAACTTTTTTTTCTAAGATTTTTTCAATTTTTTCTTGAGTTGAAGGAAGAAAACCTAATTTTTCTAATTCAAGCATTGAAGTTTCACCACCTAAGATTCTTATTGAGGCGCTTTCTCCATAACCACCAGGAATAATAGAAAGACGAAGATCAAATGATTGGTCAGGTAAGATTAAACGAAATCTGCCTTCTTGGACTTTTTGAGTTTCCTCAGTTTTTAATCCACTGAGGTTTTTTATTTCATTAATTATCTTTGGGTAATCAGTAATACCAAAAGAAGCTAAAGGATGAAGAACACCATCAATCCTTTGTCTCACTAATCCTTGTTTTTCTTCTGGCTCAAAGTGAGCATCAGTGGCTCTAGATTTTAAAGCTGAAGCAAGGATAAAACCAATTTGCTTTTCTGTAGATTGGTTTTTTAATAAAGACGCTATGGGTTTATTATCTTGGAGTAATTGTTCTATTTTTTTTAATTCTTGAGGAGTGACAGTGACCCCACGAATTAAAATTTGTGAAAAAAGTTCTTTATAAAGATCTTGAATGTATGAAATATCACCAGCAACTCTAACTACTTCTTCTAAAGAAGTGATGCCTTCAATTGTTTTTAATAAGCCATCATGGAATAGAGGCACCATGCCTTCATCGATTGCTGTAGTTCTTAATTCATTTTGATCTGCTTCTTGTTTAATTTTCTGAATAATACGCGGACTCATTGTAAAATGTTCAAAAATACCTATTTGTTCTTTATATCCTAGCCAATGGCATTTCTCACAACCTTTAGGTTTAAAAAGAACAGGAATATCTTTAGGAATAGTAACTTTGCTTTTTGGAGAAAGAATGCTAAAAGCATTAATTAATTGTTCTTTAATTTCAGGAGAAGGAGTGTATTGTTCTTTGCAATCAGGGCAAAGGCGTCTAATTAATCTTTGAGCAATAACCAATCTTAGGGAATTGGTAATAGTTGAAGAATCAGCACCAAGCTCTAATAATCGGGCAATAGTGCCACAGGCTTCATTTGTATGCAAGGTAGAAAAGACAAGATGACCAGTTAAAGAAGCTTGAAGCGCTGTTTTGACTGTTTCTGAATCTCTCATTTCTCCTACCATTACTACATCTGGGTCTTGACGGAGAATTGATTTTAAACCATTGGCAAAATCATATCTTTTAGTCACTTGGGTTTGATTAACACCAGGAATATTGTATTCAATTGGATCTTCTAAGGTAATGATTTTAATCCCTGGAGAAACTTTTTCTTTTATAAAAGTATAAAGGGTTGTTGTTTTACCAGAACCAGTTGGTCCAGTAAGTAAAATCATTCCATTAGGAGCAGAAATTGTTTGTTTAAAAATCTTAGCACTATTAAGGCTAACTCCTAAATCACTTAAACCAAAAGCGCCCCGTCGGGGATTTAAAAGACGGAAAACCAAATATTCTCCTTGAGGGCCAGGAAGACTAGAGGCGCGAACATCTATAAAATCTTTATTGTTTTGAATAGTAAAACGTCCGTTTTGAGAAATAGTTTCAATGTTTAATTTTAATCCAGCTAATAATTTTAGTCTCTGATTCAGAGTGTGATATTTCTTTTTGTCAATTTCGCAAACATCATACAAGACACCATCAACTCGAAAACGAATCAAGGCTTGATCTGTTTGAGGTTCAACATGGATATCTGAGGCGTCAATAATAACAGCTGATTTAAGAATTAATGAAACTAAAGTAGTTACATCTTCAGCAGGTATTGTTAATAATTTTTCATGAAGGTCATTGAATTCTATAGATTCAGCCTGAGTGATTTCTATAAAATGAGTTAATTCTGTTAAACGCGGACGGACAAAAGTATAATTTTTCCAAGCTTGATTTAAGCCTTCTTGAGTGGCAACAAAGGTCTTTATCTTATATCCTTGTTTTTCTAAATCACTGATGATTTTTAAAGCTTTAAAATTAGCTGGATCTAAGACAGCAAGATTAATTTTATTGCCTATTCTTTGAAATACAACCAAGCTAGCTTCTTTAGCTTCTTGTTCAGGAACAATGCCCAGAGCACTGGTTTCTATGGGAGTTTTTCTCAAATCAATGTAGGCAAGATTTTGTTTTAGGGCTAATTCTTGAGCGGCTCTTTCTTTAGATTCTTGCCAAAGGGATTTTATTTTCTCTTCTCTTTTTTTTGTTAAATCACTCATAGTTTTATTATATCATCCCAAGGTTCTTTAGAAAAGCCAATTATTATGTTAGAATTAGATAATGAAGCTTAAAATCATCAGTGAAAGCCCAAAAGAAACGCAAGAAATTGCTGGTTTTTTTATTAAATCTGTATTAAAACGAGAACCTGTTTCCAATAAACAAGCTTTTGTTGTTTCCTTAGAAGGTGATTTAGGTAGTGGCAAAACAGAGTTTTTAAAAGGGGTGGCTAGATCTTTAAAATTAAAAGAAAAAGTTTTTAGCCCAACATTTTTAATAATGAAAAGCTTTCCTTTTTCTAATAAGATTAAAAATTCTTTTAAAACATTATGGCACTTAGATTGTTATCGTTTGGGAAAAATAAAAGAAATAGAGGTCTTGGGTTTTCAAGAAATCATATCTGAGCCGACGAATATAATATTTATTGAGTGGGGTAATAAGATTAAAAAATTATTACCTTTAAAGCACTGGAAAATAAAGTTTAAAATGCTAGAACAAAATACAAGGATATTGGAATTTTATATCCCTTAAATAGTGGAATTATGCAAAAATTAGCTATTATTGATTCTTATGCCTTAGCGCATCGCTCTTATCATGCCTTGCCTCCTTTAACTTCGCCTGATGGTGTTTTAGTTAATGGAGTCTATGGGTTTATGTTGTTTTTTTTGAAAATGCTTAAAGAGCTAAATCCAGATTATGTAGTGGCTACTTTTGATTTGGCCGCACCGACTTTTCGGCATCAAGAATACAAAGAATACAAAATCAAAAGGGAAAAAATGCCAGATAATTTTTATGAACAGATTTTAATAATTAAAGACTTGTTGAGAAAATTTGGCGTGCCTATCTTAGAAGCAGAAGGTTATGAAGCTGATGATTTAATAGGTAGTGTGGTAGAAAAAACTCAAGATGAAGATTTAGAAACTTTTATTATTACTGGTGATTTAGATACTTTACAATTAGTTAATGATAAAGTTTTTGTTTATACTTTTGGGCGTGGTCTTCAAGATAAAATCATTTACAATAAAGAAAAGATAAAAGAAAGATTTCAATTAAAACCAGAGCAATTAATTGATTGGAAGGCTTTAAAAGGAGATCCTTCTGATAATATTCCTGGAGTGCCAGCTATTGGTGAAAAAACCGCCTTAATGTTAATGAAAAATTTCAATAATCTAGACAATCTTTATACACAATTAAAAGAATCCTCAACTGTAGAAGAATTAATTAATAAAAACCCAGAATTAAAGATAACGCCAAGAATTTTTAAACAATTAAAGGATTTTGAAGACCAAGCTTATTTTAGTCGTCATTTAGTGTTAATTGAAAGAAAAATACCTTTAGAAGATTTTAATTTAGAAAAAGCTAAATTTGAGATTCCAGATGAGAAAAACCTAAAAGATTTATTAGGTAAATTAGGATTTCATAGCTTGCTTGCAAGGGTGTTTGTTAATGAAGAGATAAAAGCTTCAAAACAAATTAAAAATTCATTATTTATTGTAAATACCCCAATAGATTTAAAAGATTTGATAGCTAAAATTAAAACAGAAAAAACATTAGGATTGCTTTTGGATTATCAAGGAGAAAAATGGGGGGCAAGAAAAGTAAAGGGCTTGGGTATTAGTTTATTAGATAAATTGTATTATTTGCCAGAGAATTTATTTAATGATTTTTTTAAAGAGCAAATTGATTGGCAAACAAAGAAAATAGTCAGTTTTGAAGCTAAGGTTATCTTTGAAGAATTAAAAATGTTTCCTTCTGTTCTGATAGATGATATAAAAATCCTTGCTTGGTTAATTGACCCAGATAGGAAAAATTACAAAATATCTTCTTTAGAAAAATTCTTTTTAAAACAGGAAACAGAGGAATCATTTGAAAATTCTTTAGCTTTATTACTACCTTTAATAAAAGCGATTGAAGAGAAAATACTTGCCTTAGGATTGGAAAATGTTTGGATGAAGATTGAAAAGCCTTTAATACCAATAATAGCTTTAATGGAAGAGAATGGTATTTTATTAGATTTAGATTTTTTAAAAGATTTAGATCAAGCTAATAAAAAAGAAATTAAAAAATTAGAAGAACAAATTTATCAATTAGCTGGTCAAGAATTTAATATTAATTCGCCACAACAATTATCAGTAATTTTATTTGAAAATTTAGGTATTTCTCCAAAAGAACTTAAGAAAACCAGTACGCGGAAAATATCAACTAAAATGGATGAGCTTTTTAAGATAGAAAAAGAGCATCCAATTATTCCATTATTAATAAAATATCGTGGTCTAAAGAAATTAGAAAATTCTTTTTTAGAAACATTGCCTAAGTTTATTAATGAAAAGACAAGAAGAATTCATACCATTTGGAATCAAACTGGAACGGCTACAGGTCGTCTTTCTTCAGAAAAGCCTAATTTACAGAATATTCCTCAGAATGAATCTTTAGATAAACAAATTCGTAATGCTTTTGTAGCAGAAGAATCATTTTCTTTAGTTTCTTTTGATTATTCGCAGATAGAATTAAGACTAGCGGCTCATCTTTCTCAAGATAAGAAAATGATGGAAATTTTTAATCAAAACAAAGATGTTCATTTGGCGACCGCAAGCTATGTTCATGGCAAACCAGAAGAAGAAATCACTTCAGAAATGAGAAATCAAGCCAAGGCTTTGAATTTTGGTATTATTTATGGAATGGGCAATAGGGCTTTTGCTCAAACCGCTAATATTTCTTTAAAAGAAGCAGAGGTTTTTAGGCAGAAATATTTTGCCCAATTTTCCAGTTTAAAAAAATACTTGGATAATACTTTAGAAACAGCTACAAGAAATGGATATGTGGAAACTATTTTTGGTCGCAAGAGATTGTTGCCTCTTCTGGGTACTTTTGGTAAAAGGGCCAAAGAGCAAGAAAGAATAGCTTTTAATGCGCCAATTCAAGGATTAGCTGCTGATATAATCAAGATGTCAATGATTAAAATTCAAGAATATGTTTTTCAACATCAGATAGAAGAACAAGCAAAGATATTAGTTCAAATTCATGATGAGTTGATACTGGAAATTAAATCTGAGATAATAAAGGAAATAGCTCCTTGTTTTAAAAAGATAATGGAAACGGCTGTTGTTTTAACTGTGCCTTTGGAAGTGAAAATCAGAAAAGGCAAGAATTGGGGGAAAATGGAAGAGTTAGATATTTAAATTGTTTCTATGTTTAAATTTTTTGCAAAATTAAAAAAACATTTTTTCTCTTCTCAACTTTTAATTTTTTGGTTTTTTGGGGGTATTTTAATTGGGCAGATTGTTTTTAATTTCTTATGGATGGATTGGCCTTTGAATTTAATAATTAGCATTGGTTTATTTATTTTTTATTTAATCATGGCAGTAGTTTTGATAGAAAATGTAGATAAGATTTATCGCTTGGATGTTGAAAGGAATCAAATCAATGCCATTATTAGTAGTATTGATGATCCAGTTATTTCTTATACCCAGAACTTTGAGATTGTTTTAGTTAATGAAGCTATGGTTAAGTTTCTTAATTTAAGCAAGAAAGATCTTATTGGTAAGATAGTGACTCCAGAATTAAGTAATGATATTCATTATGGCACTTTAGCCAAATTGATTTTTCCTAGCTTAGCTCCTGTGGTCATGGAAAGAACCATTGATTCTTACCCTGAAAAAATAAAAATAAAGTTTTTTCAGCCAAAAGAAATGGTTTTAGAGATAGTGACCACCAAAGTAATAGATGACAAAGGTCATTTGTATGGATTTTTACGTATTGTTCATGATTTAACCAAAGAAGAGGTTTTAAGAAAAATACAATCAGATTTTATTACAATAGTGGCTCATCAATTAAGAACGCCAATGTCTGGTTTGGCTTGGATATTAGAATTATTAGCTACAAAAGATTTAGGACCCTTAAATCCAGAACAAGAGCAATTGCTTGGTGATGGTCAAAAAGCAATGCAAGAAAGTTTAAAAACCGTAGAAGATTTATTAAACGCAGCTCAAATAGAAGAAGGAAGATTTGGTTTCCAATTTATTGTTGCTGATTTGGAAAAAATTATTGAAGAAACTTTTATTAAATTTGAACCTTCAGCTCAGAAAGGTAGCATCAAGTTAATATTTCATCGGCCAGAATTTAATTTAAAGCCATTTGTGATGGATCCTTTAAGGATTAAATTAGTATTAGAGATTTTAGTAGATAATGCTATTAAGTATAATGTTCAAAATGGAGAGGTTAGGATAAAAATTGATTTAATGGAAAACAAGCCTTTTATCATGATTTCCGTTGAAGATACAGGTAAGGGAGTGGCGCCAGAAGATATGTCAAGATTATTCACTAAGTTTTTCAGATCAAAACAAGTATTAAAAGAACAAACCAGTGGTATTGGTTTGGGTTTGTATTTGGCTAAAAATATCATTGAACGACATGGTGGGAAAATTTCAGCCAAATCTGTTTTAGGCCGAGGCTCTATCTTTACCTTTACTTTGCCCATAGACCCAGACTATATCCCTGTGCAGTAATTTGTATCAATTTATCTATATGCCTGAATTACCAGAGGTAGAAACAATCACGCGTCAATTAAATAGGAAAACAAAGGGCTTAATAATTAAAGGTGTTTGGTTTGATTGGGTGAAATTATTAAGAGGTAGAATTAGTCAGCAGAAATTCAAAAAGACAATCATTGGCAGGACTATTCTAGGTGTTAATCGCCAAGGGAAAAATATTGTTATTAATCTTAGCGGAGGTTGGAGTTGTTTAATTCATTTAAAACTTACAGGGAGAATTTTAGTAGGTTCAGAAGAATTTATCAGACAAGACCCATATATCCATTTTAGGCTTAAATTAAGCAATCGAACTTATCTGGCGCTTTCAGATTTAAGAAAATTTGCTAGGATTCTTTTAGAAAAAACAGATAAAATTAAAGATTTAAAGGAAATTAAAGAATTAGGATTAAATCCTTTAGCTAAAGATTTTACTTTTAAAAACTTTGAAAACTCATTAAATGCAAAAAGGAGGGGCAAGATAAAGGAAGTTTTATTAGAGCAGAATATTATAGCCGGGATTGGAAATATTTATGCTAGTGAAATTTTATGGGCAGCAAAAGTAAACCCTCTTAAAGATGTACAAGAATTAACTTTATTGGAGAAAAAAAGAATTTATCAAAACATTAAAAAAGTTTTAATAAAGGCAGTAGAATTCAAAGGATCAACAGTAGCTGATAAGATGTATCAAGACACAGAAGGCAAGTTTGGCAATTATGCTCCCAAATTGCGTGCTTATCATCAGGAAAAATGTTTTCGTTGTCAGGGCCAGATAAAAAGAATAGTTCAGAAAGGTCGGTCAACTTTCTATTGTCCTAAATGTCAAAAAGAATAATTATGCTTTATCTTATTCATGGAGAAGATTCTTTTCGTTCATGGCAATATTTATTAAAAGTAAAGGAGTTTTATCAAAAAGACGCTCCGGCTTTTTTTGATTATGATTTTTCTGATAAGGCTAAAACACCTTCAGATCTTTCTGTTTTAAATGATATTTTAAAAAGTAAAACACTTTTTTCTGGCAGTCGTTTAATATTAATCAAAAATATTTTTAAAAATACAAATATTCAATTTCGTAATGATTTTTTGAAAATTCTGAAAGCTCAAAAAGTTGAACTAGCTAAGGATTTAATGATTATCTTTTATGAAAACGATAAGATATTAAGTAATTCTTTACAGAAATGGGTAAAACAAAAAGCCAAGGGGGATAAAGAATTTCCTTTATTAAAAAGCGGGAAATTAACAAAATGGATAACAGAACAAGAACAAGAATTTGGATTAAGACTTAGTCCAGAGGCGCGTCAATTATTAGCAAATAGTTTTTTTTCTGATACGGGTTCTATCTATCATGCTTTAAAAAAGCTTTCTTTAATTAAAAAAGGGTTAATAGATAGAAAATTACTTGAAGAGAGCTTGTTTTTACCTGTTTCTAGTACCATATTTATTTTTTTAGATTATTTAATATCTAGCAATGATAAACAGACTTTTTCATTTTTAGAGGTTTTAATTAATCAAGGGCTTCATCCATTGTTTATTCTAAAAATGATTGTTTTTCAAATTCGTAATTTATTGATTTTAAAAGAAAGTTCAAGAAAACCAGCTTCAATGCATTATTATACCTATAGTAAATTATTGCCTTTATCTAAAATGATTCCCGCACAAATATTAAAAGAAACTTTTCAAGATCTTCTTTTTTGTGACCAAAAAATTAAATCAGGTAATATTGAAGCCAAGATAGGTTTAGAAATGTTTTTAATTGATTTTTTCCATAAAAGATGTAATACTATAAGCCAAAGCAATGTTAATAATTTTTAATTTTATATATGCCAATTACTAAGGCAGCAAAAAAAGCAGTAAAAAAGAATATTACAAGAAGGAAAGCTAATGTCCGAAATTTGAATCTTTTAAAGAAAACAAAGAAAGATTTTTTAAAATTAGTTAAAGAAGGCAAGATAGAAGAAGCAAAGAAAATGGCTCCTAATTTGTATAAAACTTTAGATAAAGCTGCTAAAACTAATTTAATTAAAAAAAATAAAGCTAATAGGGATAAATCAAGATTAATGAAGAAATTAAAAGAAAAAAAGAAATAAATTACAGGAAATAAAGCCCGAAAGGGCTTTTTTTATTAATTGTTATCTTTTAAAATTTAAGTTAAAATGAAAACAATGAAATACAAATATTCTATTATTGAGCATGCAGCTGATATAAAATTAAAAATTACGGCCTCAGCAAAAGAAGGTTTGTTTAAGGGTGGCTTAGAAGGTATGGCTTGGATAATGGTTGAGGATGAAGATATTGAAAAAGAATCAATAGAAAAAAGAATAGAAATTTCAGCTTTAGAAGAAAATATCTTACTAGTAGATTTCTTAAGTGAAGTTTTAGCACAATCAGATATTTATAATTCTGTTTTTCCAGAAATTGAAATTGAAGAATTTACTGAACAGAAAATTATTGGCAAAATCAAAGGCAAAAGAATAAAGAGATTTAAAGAAGAGATAAAGGCAGTAACTTATCATGGGGCAAATATTTGTAAAAATAAACAAGGTCTTTGGGAAATAACAATACTTTTTGATATTTAAAAATTAATGAGAGAATTGTTTTATGTTTAATAAATTTCAAATTTCTAAAATTCATGATTATCTTTGGGAAATCCCTCAGTCTTTTAGAAATGATATGCGGGTACCAGCGAGGATTTATGCTTCAAGAAAAATAATTGAAGAAACAGAAGAAGAAGCAATAATTCAATTAATTAACACAACAACAATGCCAGGGATAGTTAAATATGGATTAGCCATGCCAGACATTCATTCAGGATATGGGCCGCCAATAGGAGGAGTTGGGGCAATGTTATTACCTGATGGAGTAATCTCTCCTGGTTTTGTAGGCTATGATGAAAATTGTGGTATTAGGTTATTAAAGTCAGAGTTAGAAGAAGATGAAATTCAACCTTATCTGGAAAGTTTAGCTACAAAGATTCAAGAAGTTGTTCCTTCTGGTTTAGGCAAAGGCAGGCGTTCAAAATTGAGCCTGGAACAAATAGATAGATTATTAGAAGGTGGGGCTAAGCATTTGGTAGCTAGGGGTTATGGGGAAAAAGAAGATGTGGAAAATTGTGAATCTCAAGGTCAGATAGAAACTGCTGATGCTAAATATGTTTCTGATTTAGCAAAAAGAAGAGGTCAAGATCAAGTGGGGACACTTGGTTCAGGAAATCATTTTATAGAAATTCAAAAAGTAACAGAGATCTTTGATGAAGAAATTGCAAAGGTTTTTGGTTTGTTTAAAAATCAAATCGTAATCATGGTTCATACTGGTTCTCGTGGCCTAGGGCACCAGAATTGCACTGACTATTTGCGAAAAGTAGTTCAAGTAGTAGATAAGTATAATATAAAATTACCAGATAAAGAATTAGCCTGTGTTCCTTTTAATTCTCCAGAAGGGCAAAGTTTTTTTAAAGCAATGAGCGCGGCTAGTAATTTTGCCTGGGCTAATAGACAAATGATTAGTCATTATTTACGTCAAGCTTGGGCGCAGACAATCTCTAAAAAATCAAAATTAACTTTGCTTTATGATGTAGCTCATAATATTGCTAAGGTAGAAGAGCATCAAATAGATGGAAAAAACACACAATTAATTGTTCATCGCAAAGGAGCCACTAGAGCTTTTCCTCCAAATCATTTGGAAATTCCAGAAAAATATCGTTCAGTTGGTCAGCCAGTGCTTATTCCAGGAACCATGGGCACAGCTTCTTATGTTCTAGCTGGTTCTGAAAAGTCAGCTGAAGCTTTTTATACTGTTAATCATGGTGCTGGTAGAAGAATGTCAAGACATGCAGCAATAAGGACTATTTCGCCTGAAGAATTAAGAAAACAATTAGCTCAAAAAGGAATTATAGTTAAATGTCGTAGTTTTCGTGGATTAGTTGAAGAAGCGCCTGAAGCTTATAAAAACATAGAAGAAGTTATAGAAACAGTAGAAAAAGCTGGTTTATCAAAAAAAGTAGTAAAATTAACACCTCAAGCAGTAATCAAAGGGGAGTAATTTGCTTAAAAATATGTTATTATTTTTTAAAGGTCGAATTTAAACCTATTTAATCATCTAGCTATTTTTTTTAATAAAAAATTAGATAGCTAAAAATTATTATGGAAGAAAAACTTATAGGTAAAATCATTCATTACTTTGGTAAGATTCAAGTAGCCATTATAGAATTAACAGGCGCAATTAAGCAAGGAGATAAAATTCATATCAAGGGCGCTAATACAGATTTTGAACAAGAAGTTGATTCAATGCAAATAGATCATGCTAATGTGCAAACAGCAAAAAAGGGAGATTCAATTGGCATTAAGATAGATGAAAAAGTTAGAGAAGGTGATGAAGTTTATTTAATTCTTCCTTAGGAAAATATTAAAATGAATAAATTAGCTGGAGCCGAAGCAATAGCTGTTTTGGTAGGGACGATTATTGGCGCTGGTGTCTTTACCTTGCCTTATGTAATGACAAATTCTGGCGTTTTGATAACCATTGGTTGGTTAGTTGTTGTTTGTTTTCTTATTATCTTCTTGCATTTATGCTTTGGGGAAATTGTTTTAAGGACAAAAAAGAGTTTTTGTTTGCCTGGATATATTGGTCATTATTTAAATTCGCCAGCTAAAAAATTCGCCCTTTTAATAACTTTTCTTACTTTTGGTTTTTCACTTTTAGTTTGTCTACAATTAGGCGCTAAATTTGTAGGAGTTATTTTAAGTACTTTTTTCTCAGGAATTATTTTTCCTGAAGGTTTAATAATACTTTTTCTTTGGCTTTGCTTAAGCGCCATTATCTTATCTGGCAGTAAAAATTTATCAAAAATTAATTTTTATTTATCCCTTATTTTATTAGGTTTATTTTTTCTTATTGCTATTCTTGCGCAACCATATTTTAGAATAGAGAATTTGAATTTTCTAAGTTTTAATAATCAATGGGGATGGTTAATTCCCTATGGCGTATTCTTTTTTGCTCTTAATGGAATGGTAGCAGTGCCTGAGGCAATAGGGGTTGTAAAAAGAAAACAGATAAACAAAAATCAAGTTAAAAAGATTCTTGTTCTCGGTACTTTGATTCCAGTTTTGTGCTATTTGGTTTTTATGTTTACAGTAGCTGGAGTTAGCGGTATTAATACTTCAATGGAAGCGATAGAAGGGTTAAGAAATATTTTAAGAGAGGAAATTATTTTACTAGGCGCTGGGATAGGGTTTTTAGCAGTTACAACCACTTATTTAATTTTTGGCTCTTATATCAAAAACAGCTTTATTAATGATTTTTGTTGGTCCCCTTTTATTAGTCATTTCTTAGTGATTATGGGTCCAATCGTAATTTATTTTTGGCATTTGGATAATTTAATAAGATTAATTTCATTTCTTGGGGGAATGTTAGGAGGATTTGAAGGGATTATGATTCTTTTAGTATTGAAAAAAGCTAAAGAACAAAGTGAATTAGAGCCACCATACAAGATGCCTTTGAATAAATATTTGTTAGCAGTTTTAGTTGTGGCTTTTATTATTGGCGCTCTTTGCCAGACAATTTTAGTTTATTAAATAGTTTTTATGAAAATTTTTGCTGATTTTCACATTCATTCTAAATATTCTAGAGCAACTTCTCAAAGCATGGATCTGGAGCATATTTTTGAATCGGCTCAAAAAAAAGGAATTAATGTAGTAGGCACTGGAGATTTTACTCATCCAGAATGGTTAAAAGAATTAAAGAATAAATTAGAGCCAGCAGAACAAGGTTTTTATAAATTAAAAAATGCAAAAGAAGGAAAGGATAAAACCAGGTTTGTAATCACTGGAGAGATTTCTAATATTTATACTCGGAATGGAAGGGGGCGAAGAGTGCATAATCTTATCATTCTTCCATCTTTAGAAGCTGCGGAAAAAATAGCTAATCGACTTTCTTGGCAAGGAAATATTAAATCAGATGGTCGACCAATATTAGGAATGGATTCAGAGGAATTATTAAAGATTGTAATGGAAGCAGAGCCAGAAGCTTTATTTGTTCCAGCTCATATTTGGACACCATGGTTTGGGGTTTTAGGCTCAATGTCAGGATTTGATAGTTTGGAAGAAGCTTATGGAGAGAATGTTAAATATTTAGCAGCTTTAGAAACAGGGCTGAGTAGTGATCCTTTAATGAATTGGCGTCTTTCTGCCTTAGATAAATATGCGTTGATTTCTAATTCAGATGCTCATTCACCAAATAATTTAGGCAGAGAGGTAAATGTTTTTAATACCGAATTAAGTTATTCAGCTATTAGTCAGGCTATTAAAGAAAAAGATCCTCAGAAGTTTTTATACACGATTGAGTTTTTTCCTGAAGAAGGAAAATATCATTATGATGGTCATCGTTCATGCAAGATAAGAATGTCACCTCAGGAAACAAAAAAGGTAGGGGGTATTTGTCCTCAATGCGGTGGAAAATTAACTGTTGGTGTTTTATCACGAGTTGAAGAATTAGCAGATAGACCTGAAGGATTTAAGCCTCAAGGAGCTATTCCTTATAAAAGCTTAGTGCCTTTGGCTGAGATTATAGCTGAAGTTCTAGGAGTTCAATCTAGAACAAAAAAAGTAGAAGAACAGTATCAGAAATTAATTAATCATTTTTCCAATGAGTTTACTGTCTTATTAGATGCTGATTTAGATGAAATGAAAAAGATTGTTGATTTGGAAATTGCACAAGGGATAGAAAGAGCAAGAAAAGGAGATTTGATTATTGAACCTGGCTATGATGGAGAATATGGTAAAATTAGATTATTCAAAGAAGAAAAAGAAACAGCTAAGCCTCAAGACCAGCTTTTTTAATTATTAAAAGTTATGGAGCAAACATTATTAGGGTATTTTTTTAAGAAAATTGGTTTTTATGCCTTAGATTTTATTCAAACCTACTTTATCAATGGTCATCATTTTGTTTTTGGCCTTTATCAAAGCTTGTTTTCTAAATTGGAACATCGAACAGGATTAATAGTGAATTTTCGTTACTTAGCTGTGCCTCTTTGGCAAGAATATTCTTTAGCGGCATATTTTGTTAGCATTCCCTATCGTATAATGAAAATGTTCCTCGGGGTTATTGTTTTGATTTTATTAACTTTAGTTTTTTCAGCAATCTATATTTGCTTAGCTTTTTTACCTTTTTATTTAATTTTTAAAACAATTTTTCATTAATCAGATTTTTTAAGAATTTTCATTGTTAAATTATGAAAAAAGAAAACATTAATTTAGAAAGAAATAAAGAAGAAAAAGGTTTGTATTTTGACGATGCTTTTTTCTTTTGGTCTTTTTGGACAAGGTTTTTGTATAGAATAATTTTTAATGTTTTTCTCTATTTGGGATTGATTTTTTCTTTTTTTATTTTGATTCTTCAGATAGATCGTTGGCATCATATGATGATTATTGTTTTTCTGTTTTTTGTTTATATTTTCATTAAACAAAGCCAATCATCTTTATTAATAACCGAAAGAAATGTATCAAAACAAAAGGTTAATGTTGCTTATTTCTTAACTCCAAAGGCAAAGAATATTTTAATAGAAACTCAAAAAGTTGCTCTTAATCATGATTTATCATTAGTAATGGCTTTGCTTTGGGTGTTAGTAGCGCAAAAAGACACAATAGAATCTTTGGCTTTTTTGGACATTTCTTATTCAGAGATAAAAGACATAAAAAAATATATTGAAGAACAAAAAATTAAAAAGAGAGAAAAGATTAATAAAGAAGAATATTCTTTATTTTTGGAAAATATTTGTCAAAGAGCATTAAGAGAAGCAATGAGTTTAAAGAGAAATTCTATTAATATTGATTCTTTAATGCTATCTCTTTACTCAATTAATGATCCTCAGCTAGAAGCTTTTTTCAATTTCTTTCATTTGGATAAAGGTGATTTATTTACTGCTTTTGAAATGGAGCGTCTTTCTAAAGAAAAAGGCATTGAAGTATTAAAAGGCTTGGCTGATAAAAAACAATTAAGTTTTCAACCTAAGAGAATAAAAGTTAATCGGTCGCTTACCTCTAGGCCAACTCCGCTTTTGGATCTCTTTAGCACTGATTTTACAGAATTAGCTTTGAAATTAAAGATTGGCATTATGATAGGTCATCAGCAAGAATATCAGAATATAGTTGATATTTTAAACCGACCAGGGCAAAGAAATGTTCTTTTAGTTGGACCAGTTGGGGTAGGTAAAGAAACAATTGTTTCTTACCTAGCTTTAAATTTAGCCCAAGATAAAGTGCCAGTTGGTTTACGAGATTATCGTCTTTTAAACCTACCTCTTTCCTCTATGTTTGAAGACATACAAGAACCAATGGAGGTTTTTAATCGTTTAACAAAAATTACAAAGGAATTAATAGTTAATCAGGATATTATACTTTATTTACCTCAATTTCATAATTATAAATCCTTAGCTCAAAAAGGAGGCTATAATGCCCTTGATGCTTTTCAATCCCTTTTTAAAGCTGCTTGGGTACCAATTATTGCAGCCACAACCCCAGAAGATTACAATCGTTATCTAGAATCAGATTCTATTATTAAAGAGAATTTTGAAGTAATAAAAATTAAAGAGATAACCCCTGAAGAAGCGATTACTCTCTTATCATTTCGTTCTTTAGAATTACAACGAAAAACTAAAATCAAAACTAGCTTTAAAGCAATTAAAAGGGCAGTGGCCTTAGCTCAAAGATTTTTAACCTCTACTCCTTTACCAGTCTCAGCAGAATCTTTGATCACCGAAGCTTTAGAAGGGGCCCGACGAAATCATAAAAAGATAGTTAAAGAACAGGATATTGTAGATTTGGTAAGTTTAAGAACCCAAATTCCTTTAGATATTTCTTCTGATGAGGAAAAGCAAAAATTATTAAATTTAGAACAATTAATACATGAGCAATTAATTAATCAGGAATTAGCAGTTCAATTAGTAGCTTCTGCTTTACGGCAATATCGGGCTGGCCTAGGTAATATTAATAAACCAATTGCTGTTTTTCTTTTTGTAGGACCAACTGGAGTAGGGAAAACAGAATTAGCTAAAATATTAGCTAGAACTTACTTTGGAAGCGTGAAAACAATGATTCGTTTTGATATGGCAGAATACCAAGATAAAAAAAGCATCTATCGGTTTATTGGCAGCCCTGATGGCAATGTTAGTGGTGCCTTAACTCAAGCAGTGAAAAATGATCCCTTCTCTTTGATTCTTTTAGATGAATTTGAAAAAGCGCATCAAGATGTTTTAAATATTTTCTTAGCACTTTTTGATGAAGGAAGATTAACAGATAATTTAGGAGAAACAGTTGATTTTACTAATACGATTATTATTGCTACTTCTAATGCGCTTTCTGATTTTATTAAAAATGAAATAGAAAAAGGAGTAGAAACAGAAGAATTATCAGAAAATCTTAAAAAGAGATTAACTAGTTTCTTTAAACCAGAGCTATTAAATAGATTTAATGAAGTTGTGGTTTTTAAACCTTTAACCCAGGAACATTTAAGAGAAATTATAAAATTAAAATTAAAAGAACTTACAAGTTCTTTAATGAAAAACAAAAAAATAGAATTGTCTTTTGGACAAGGAGTTGTTGAGAAGTTAGCTCAATTAGGTTATAACCCAATATTTGGTGCTAGGCCTTTAGATGCAGTAATCAGGCATCATATTAAAGATAATTTAGCTAGAGCTATTTTAAGAGAAAAGATAGGGGCTAATAGTAAAGTATCTTTTGTTTTAGACAAAAACGAATTAAAGGCAATAATACAATCCTAGGTTAATAAAAAATCACTGGATATTTTCCAGGATTTTTTTAAATAACGCAGGATGTTTTTCTGCTAATTCAGCTAAAACTTTACGATCAAGGATAATTTTTTTATCCTTTAAATCTTTAATGAATTTATTGTATTTTAAACCTTCAGCTTTTAAAGCAGCATTGATTTTTACTTGCCAAAGCTTTCTGTTTTCTCTTTTTTTGATTTTTCTGTCTTTAAAAGCATTAGTCCAAGCATGTAATAAAGCTTCTTTAGATAGGCGGTATTTGCTTTTACGGCCATAACGAAAACCTTTAGTGTGTTTTAAAAGGTTTTTTCTTCTTTTTCGGGCAATAGTGCCTCTTTTAACTCTAACCATAATAAAATTTACTTCTTTTAATATTAAGAATGTTTAAGAATAGATTTCTTTTGTTTTTTTACCAAAACTGGTCTTAATCTTCTCCTTTTAATCTTAGTAGCATCTTTGGCTTTAGTGTGCCCTAGATGACTAGAGCGTCTGATGATTTTACCTTTTTTGGTTTTTTTTAATCTTTTACGAAATAATTTTACTCTCATTGTTTTAATACTATCATTAAGCCTCGAGGGACTTTTTTTAATGGTTGAATAACTTTATAAGGAATAGTGATTTTTTTACAAAAATTATTTATTTTTTCCTTAGCTAGATCAAAATGAGCTTTTTGCCTGCCTCGTAATCTCATTTCAATAGTAACCGCTCTATTTTCCCCAAGGAATTTTTCTACTTTTTTCATTTTCACATTAAGGTCATGCTCGCCTTCATTAAATCCAATGCGAATGGATTTTTGAGTAGTTTGCTTCTCTTGCAGTTTTCTTTTTTTTAATTCTTTCTCTTGTTGGTATTTTAATTTGCCATAATCACCAAGTTTATAAATCGGAGGTGATACTTTATCAGTGACTAAAATTAAATCAAATCCTTTTTCTGTAGCTATCTGAGAAGCTTGTTCAAAGGAATAAACACCTAATTGTTGTTTTTTTTCGTCTATGAGACGGATTTCTTTTGAGACCAAATTAAAAAAAGTTTAGCAGTTAAGGTGGAGAAGGTGGGAGTTGAACCCACGTCTAAAAAGAGTTTTTAAATAAATCTACAAGTTTAGTTTATCTTTTATAGTTTTTAAGAAAAGAGAATAAACAAACTTTTCTTAAAACTTTCCGAACAAGATTCAATTAATTATTAGTCGGAAACGCTGACAATTAATCTATCTCAATGTTTTTTATTCTTTAAACCTATTGAGAATCTGTTTAAAGAATTTCCCTTTAGGGAATAACTTAGCCTAGGCGATTAGGCATAGGCATAAGCAGGTTTGAGATTGGCATTTATAGATGCCTTCTTGATTTTTACGAGCTAACAAGAATTCCTCGACTTGCATATTTAAAAATGACCTTTTTATCGAATCCCGTCATCCCCTCAAATTGGCTTTAATAATCTCCTCGCTTAGCCCTGTCAATTTTTCTTTGAGTTTCTCTTTTTTTGATTGATTCTCTTTTATCAAATTTCTTTTTTCCTTTGGCTAAAGCTAATTCTACTTTAATCAAGCCGTGTTTATTATACATTCTTAAGGGTATTAAAGTCAAGTTTTTTTGTTTTAATTGACCGGAAAGAGAAGCAATCTGTTTTTTATGAAGAAGCAATTTTCTGGTTTTATCAGGTTGATAAGAAGCACTAACATTTTTAGGTTGATAAGGAGGAATAGAGAGATTTAAAAGGAAAATTTCATTATTTCTGATAATGGCAAAACTGCCAGCTAAATTTGCTTTGCCAGATTTAATGGCTTTAATTTCTGTACCAGAAAGGACAATTCCTGCTTCAAATTTTTCTAGGATTTCATAATCAAAAGCAGCTTTTTTATTGAAAATAAAATCTTTCATAATTTTATATTATGTTTATTATATCACAATATGTTGTTTTTTTGAGGTTTTTGCAGTAAACTAAAGGCAAATAAAGACAAAGAGATTTTATGGAAGATGTTCTTGAGTTTATTAAAAATGAAAAACAAGTTTTAGATTTTTGGCAAAAAAATAAAATTTTTGAAAAATCAATTGAACAAAGGCCTAAAGATAAGGCATATGTTTTTTATGATGGACCTCCTTTTGCCACAGGTTTGCCTCATTATGGGCACTTGGTAGCTTCTTTGATAAAAGATACAGTGCCGCGCTATTGGACAATGAGAGGTTTTCGTATACAAAGACGCTGGGGTTGGGATTGTCATGGTTTGCCTATTGAATGCATGATCGAGCAAGAATTAAATCTTAAGAATAAAAAGGATATAGAAGATATTGGTATTGATAAGTTTAATTTTGCTTGTAGGCAAAGTGTTTTGAGATATGTTGATGAATGGCAAAAAATTATTCCTCAAATTGGCCGTTGGGTAGATATGGAACATCCATATAAAACAATGGATTTTGAATATATGGAAACTGTTTGGTGGGCTTTTAAACAGTTATGGGATAAAGGATTGATTTATCAAGGATATAAAAGCATGCATATTTGTCCTCGTTGCGGCACCACGCTTTCTAATTTTGAAGTTGGCCTAGGGTATAAAGAAGTTAAAGATATTGCCATTACCTTAAAATTCAAATTAATAAATCAAGAAAATACATATATTTTAGCTTGGACAACAACCCCTTGGACTTTGCCAGGCAATGTTGCCTTGGCTGTAGGTAAAGATATTGAATATGTAAAAATTAAGATAGAAGATAATTATTATATCTTAGCAGAAAAAAGATTAGAGATTATTAAAGAAGAATACAAGATCATAGAAAAGATAAAAGGAGAAAAATTAATTGGATTAAAATATGAATCATTATTTGATTATTTTAGCAAACAAGAAGATTTAGAAAATAAAGAAAATGGTTGGAAGATTTATTCAGGAGATTTTGTTTCTATAGAAGAAGGTACAGGAGTAGTTCATATTGCCCCAGCTTTTGGTGAAGATGATTTAAAATTAGGACAAAAAAAGAAATTACCTTTTGTTCAACATGTTGATGCTGATGGTCGATTTATTAAGGAAGTACATGATTGGGCTGGAGAAGAGGTAAAGCCAAAAAGAAATCCCTTAGAAACTGATAAAAAAATTGTTCAAAAATTAGAAGAACAAGGAAAAGTATTTATTCAAGACACTGTACTCCATAAATATCCTTTTTGTTGGCGTTGTGATGCTCCTTTATTAAATTACACTACTTCTTCTTGGTTTGTTCAGGTAACAGCAATTAGGGATAAAATTATTAAAAACAATCAGAAAGTTAATTGGGTGCCAGAACATATTAAAGAAGGGCGCTTTGGAAAATTACTAGCTGAGGCTCCTGATTGGTCAATTTCTCGTTCTCGATATTGGGGAGCACCAATTCCTATCTGGCAATGTGAAGAATGCAATGATTTAAAAGCCATTGGCTCAGTTGCTGAACTAGAAGAATTAACTAATCAAAAAGTAAAGGACTTGCATCGTCCTTTTATAGATGAATTTACTTTTAAATGTGAAAAATGTAAGGGAATAATGAAAAGGATTCCTGAGGTTTTGGATTGTTGGTTTGAATCAGGTTTAATGCCATATGCTCAGGTTCATTATCCTTTTGAAAACAAAGAATTCTTTGAAGAGAATTTCCCAGCTCAATTTGTAGCTGAAGGAATAGATCAAACAAGAGGTTGGTTTTATACCTTAATGGTTTTAGCCACAGCTTTATTTGATCAACCAGCATTTCTTAATATCATTGTTAATGGCATTGTTTTAGCTGAAGATGGGCAAAAAATGAGCAAACGTTTGAAAAATTATCCTGAGCCAATAAAGATAATAGAACAATATGGTGCTGATGCAATGCGACTCTATTTATTAACCAGTCCAGTAGTTAGAGCAGATGATTTACGTTTTTCTGAGAAAGGAGTTGAAGAAGCTCTTAAGAAAAATTTAATTATCTTATGGAATGTTTTTAGTTTTAGTAAACTCTATTCTTTAAAAAGAATGAAAGAGATTGATGAAAAACAATATCAATCTCTTCATATCTTAGATAAATGGATCTTATCTAAATTAAATAGCTTAAATAAAGATATAACAGAGGCAATGGAAAAATATGACTTATTGCCAGCTATAAAATCCATTGAGGCATTTATTGAAGATTTATCCATTTGGTATTTACGAAGATCACGTCAGAGATTTAAAGAGGCAAGAGAAAATCAAGAAACGCTTTCTGTTTTAGCACAAGTCCTTTTTACTTTAAGCAAATTAATGGCTCCTTTTGCTCCGTTCATGAGTGAACAATTGTATCAAGATTTAAGAGAGCAAGAAGAACCAATCTCAGTTCATCTTTGTGATTATCCAATACCTAAAGAAGAATTGATAAACAAACAGCTTGAAAAAGAAATGGAAAAAGTACGAGAGATAGTATCTTTAGCTTTAGCAGAGAGAATTAAAGAAAAGATAAGGGTCAGGCAGCCTTTGAGTGAATTAAAGATTAAAAACAATGAATTAAAAGACAAAGAAGAATTATTAGAATTAATTAAAGAAGAAATTAATATTAAAAAAATTACATTTGATAAAGAATTATCTCAAGAGATAGAAATTGATACTAAAATCACCCCAGTGCTTAAAGAAGAGGGAATTATTCGAGAATGTTCAAGACAAATTCAAATTATCCGTAAGAAAAATAATCTATCAGCCAGTGATGAAATATTAGTTTGTTTCCAAGGAGAAAGTTCATTAATAGAGTTATTACAAAAAAACGAAAAACAAATAAAAAAAGAATTAAGAATTAAGCAGATAAAATGGGAAAAAACAGAAGAATTTGAGATTGAAGAAAATTTAATTCTTGATAATAAAGAAATTGTTATTTATCTTAAAAGGGCTAATAATTAATGTAATTCTTGTCTTAATGAGTTTTTTGTGATAATCTTTAAAGGCTAAATTTTAAATTAGAGATAATATTATGGCAGTGCCATCACGTCATCATAGTCGTTCACGAGTTAATAAGCGCCGTTCACATATGGCTCTTAAATTATCAAATTTGATAAAATGCTCTCATTGCGGAGAGAGGATTTTACCTCATCGAGTTTGTCCTTTTTGCGGTTATTATAAGGAAAAAGAAGTAATTGATGTTTTTAAAGGTTTGAGTAAGAAAGAAAGAAAAAAGAAGCAAAAAGAAATCGAAGAAGAAAAATAAAATTATTTAATTATGGGTTCGCGTCATCTTTCTCGCTCTATTGTATTACAAACTCTTTATGAATGGGATTTTTGGAAAAGAGAAAAGAAAGATGTTCAAAAAATCTTTGAAAGAAATCTTGAATCATTAAGTAGTGGTTTAATAGATAAACTCTATCCTCAAAAACTTCTTGAGGGCATTCTGGGTAATTGGGATAAATTAAATAAATTGATAGTTTCTGGTGCCCCTGAATGGCCTTTAAATCAGATTAATATTATAGATCGAAATATCTTAAGGATTGGGATTTTTGAATTATTATTTAGTGATGCAAAAGAAGTGCCACCTAAGGTAGCAATTAATGAAGCAGTTGAATTAGCTAAGACTTTTGGTGGGGATTCTTCACGTCGATTTGTTAATGGAGTTTTAGGAACCATTTTTAGAGAAATGGAGGCAGTTTTAGATAAAAAACAAGATAAGGCAAATTTATAATGAAAGATTCTAACTTTAAAAAGATTGAAAAAATAATTGGGGTTCAATTTAAAAACATAGATTTATTAAAACAAGCTTTGACACATCGTTCTTTTTTAAATGAACATCCAGAATGGCTTAGCATAGGGCATAATGAAAAATTAGAATTTTTAGGTGATGCAGTTATTGGATTAATTACTGCAGAATATTTATATAAAAAATACCCTCAGCTTCAGGAAGGGGAGTTAACCAGCTTAAGAGCAGCACTTATTAATGGTAATTCTCTTCTAGAAGCAGCAACAGAAACAGGTATTCAAGATTATCTCTTAGTTTCTAAAGGAGAAAAAAGGGAATTAAAAAAACATCAACCTTATTTCCTAGCTAATGCAGTGGAAGCTCTTGTTGGGGCTATTTATTTAGACCAAGGGCATGAAGAGGCAGAAAAATTTATTAAAAAATGTCTCTTAGTTAAGGCAGATGAGATTTTTAAAACAAAGAGTTTTAGAGATCCTAAAAGTATTTTTCAGGAAAAAAGTCAGGAAATTTTAAGCATTACTCCAACATATAGATTAATAAAGTCCTGGGGGCCTGATCATGCAAAGCAATTTGAAATAGGGGTTTATTTAAAAGATAAGTTAATAGCTCAAGGTGAAGGATATTCAAAACAAGAAGCTGAGGTTCAGGCAGCAGAAAAGGCGCTTTTAAAAAAAGAATGGCAGGAGAAAGCAAAGAAATAAAGTAAAAGTTATCCAAATGTTTTTAAAGCAGATTGTTTTAAAGAATTTTAAATCTTTTTCTGGAAAAAATGTTTTAGATTTTCCAGTTTTTTTTACAGCAATAGTTGGTCCTAATGGCTCAGGTAAGTCCAATGTTGTTGATGCAATTCGTTGGGCCTTAGGAGAACAGAGCTTTAAGAATTTAAGAATAAGTCGGGGAAGTGATTTAATCTTTTCTAGTAATAAAAAGAATTTTAGTGCTGGTTTTACTGAAGTAGAATTAATTTTTGATAATAAACAGGGGTTGTTTCCTTTGGAATTTTCAGAAGTTTGTATTACTAGAAGAATAGACCGTGATGAGAATAATAGTTATTTTCTTAATCATCAACCTTGTCGCCTTAAAGATATTATTGAAATCTCAGCGGCAGCTAAATTAGGCTTAAAAGGATTTTCAATTATCAATCAAGGGTCAGTGGATCATATCTTAAGAGTTTCTGCTCAGGAAAGAAGAGTGATGCTAGAAGAAGATTTAGGACTTAAAAACCTAGGTATTAAAAAGGAAGAAGCTAGAAGAAAATTAGAAAGCACTTCAATTAACCTAGATAAAATCCAGGCTTTAAGACAGGAAATTCTCCCTCATTTAAGATCATTAAAAAGACAAGTCAATCGATGGGAAAAAGTAGAAAAAATAAAAACTGAGCTTTCTCTGCTTGAAAACAAGTATTTTATTAATCTTTATAACCGATTATTAAAAGAAAGAAATACTTCTCCTTTGGATTTTGATGCAATTAGGAATAAGATAGAAAATCTAGAAAAAGAAATTCAAGAACAAAGTAAAGTTATAGGGTTGATTGATAATCAAGAAGATAAAGATTTAGAAACAAAAATTAGAAACTTAACAAAAGAAATTATTGATTTACAAAATCAAAGATCAGTTTTATTAAGAGATTTAGGAAGACAAGAAGCAGTGTCAGAGAAACAAGTTAGTGGTCAGGATTTTGAAAAAAAACTCCATTCTTTAAAAGAAGAATTAAAGTCTTGGCTTTCATTATTTGATTTAGAAAAGATAAAAGAAAAAATCAATCATTTAATTGAAGATCTAAATTCTTTTCTTGATTTTTCAGATAAGCCTCAAGAAATAGAAAATACAAAAATACAAGAAATTCAACTTGAATTAGAGAAGATAGAAAAAGAATTAAGAAATCAAAATGAACAATTAAATAAATTACAAGAACAACAAAATGAACAGAGCCTAGAATTTAAGAAGAAATTTCAGGAAATAGAATTAAAAAGAACAGAAAAAGAAAGATTATACCGAGAGATGCAAAGAGAAGAGATTTTAAATGAAAAATTTGAGCTTCATTTGGAAGATTTTAAGAGACGACTCAAAGAATCAAATTTTGAGTTTGATGATTTTGAAAAAAATTACCAAAACACTCAAGAAGAAATAATTTCTGATGAGGCATTGAATATTCTTGAAAGGAAAATTTGGAAAGGAAAACAAGAGCTTACTGAAGCTGGCGCTGAAGATGAAAATATCATTGCTGAATATCATGAAGTTTCAGAGCGTTATAACTTTTTAAGCGAACAAATAAATGATTTAAATAAAGGGATAGAAGATTTACAATCCTTAATCAAAGAATTAGAAAAACAAATAGAGGAAAAATTTAATGAAGCCATTAAAGAAATAAATGAACAATTCAATCATTATTTCCGCTTAATATTTAATGGTGGCGCAGCAAAATTAGTTCAGAAAAGAGAGCAAACAGATAGTGGGAATTTAAATTGGGGTATTGATATTAAAATTAATATTCCAAAAACACAGTTAAAGAGCTTAGAAATACTTTCTGGGGGTGAAAAAACACTAGTGGCTATTTGTTTGTTATTTGCCTTGGTTAAACAATCAAAAGCTCCTTTATTAGTAGTTGATGAAATTGATGCAGCCCTAGATGAAGAAAACAGTCGGCGTTTTGCTGAAATCCTAAAAGCCTTAAATCAAAAAACTCAATTTATAATTATTACCCATAATCGAATGACAATGAGTGCGGTTCAGGCAATCTATGGAGTGACTTTAACTTCAGATGATTGTTCTCAATTATTTTCTTTGAAATTAGAAGAGGCAAAGGCTTTAGCAGAATGAGTTGACTTTTAAAGATTGTTAATTTATCATTATTAAAGAGAGGTAGCTGATGAAAGGAAGGGTCGACGGCTACTTTATTGTCAAGTAAAGAATCAAGAAAATTATTAATTCAGGAAACATGGCAGAATTACCTGTTGATCAAAAATTACTTGAGTTTATTATTAAAAATATAGTTAGCAAGCCAGAAGCAGTAAAGGTAGATCGAAAAGTAGATGAAATGGGCGTGTTGCTTTCTTTAACAGTTGATCCTGATGATATGGCTCAAATTATTGGCCGTCAGGGATCAATGGCTAAGGCTTTAAGAACAATTCTTAAAGTGGCTGGGGCTAAAAATAAAGCTCGAGTAAATCTCAAGATTGAAGAACCAGCTGGTTCTTCAAGAGTAAGCCGAGAGGCGGAAAAAATGGCAGAAGATATAGGCAATGATTTGAAAATCTAATTTAACCCTTCGGTTGAAAAATTGTTAAAACTGCGGTATGATACAAAATACTGCAGTTTTTATTATGGAATTATGTATTTTGATATTTTAACTATTTTCCCAGAAGTTTTTAAAACATATTTTGAAACTTCTATTATTAAAAGAGCTCAAGAAAAGAAGATTGCAAAGATTAATGTTTACAATCTTCGAGATTGGACAAATGATTCTCATCAGAGTGTTGATGATGTTCCTTTTGGTGGAGGAGTGGGCATGATTTTTAAAGTTGAGCCAATATTTCAAGCAGTCAAAGATTTAAAAAAGAAACAAAAGAAAAAAAAGTGCCAGGTGATTCTTTTTTCTGCTAAAGGGAAAAAATTAAACCAGAAAAAAGCTAAAGAATTAGCTCAAAATGATAGATTGATTCTTATTTGTCCTCGTTATGAAGGAGTTGATGAAAGAGTAGCTAAATATATTGCTGATGAAGAAATTTCTATTGGTGATTATATTTTAACTGGTGGGGAATTACCAGCAATGGTTTTAGTTGATAGTGTGGTGCGCCTGCTTCCTGGAGTGATTAAAGAAGAATCTTTATTAGAAGAATCTTTTGCTCCAAATCTTGAGTTATTGGGAGAATATCCTCAATATACAAGACCAGCTGTTTTTTATCCAAAAAAGAATAATAAAAAAATATCTTGGCAGGTGCCAAAAGTTTTAACTTCTGGTAATCATCAGAAAATTCAAGAGTGGAAAATTAAGCATTTTAAAAAAATACCAAAAGGATGATTCTTTTATCTTTTAGAGCAAATGGCAATCAATTTGAGGTTAAAGTGGAAAAAGGTGAAGATTTGCTTATTGCTCTTGACAAATTATTTAAAAAGCATAGAATAGGAAAGGAAAGTGTCAGTAATTGGCAATTAAATTTCTCTAAAGAAAAAAGCATTATTTCTAAAAGAATTGCCCAATCTATTGTTAATGCGTTAAAATTTACGGCCTGAAAATTAAAAAGGTCTTCTTATTTTTTATAAGCTTATTTAATATTTAATTATCAATGATAACAAATTTTTCCCGTTGTTCCCGGAGGGTTTTAGAGCCACCGCGATTAACTCAATTCCAAACAGATTCTTTTAATTGGTTTTTAAAAGAAGGTATTAGTGAAGTTTTTAAAGAGCTATTTCCGATAAAGGATTATTCGGGAAAGGATTTGGAATTGGGTTTTTTAAGTTATTATTTTGAAAATCCTAAGATATCAGAAAAACAAGCAAAGGAAAAAGGATTAAATTATGATTCTACTCTTAGGGTAAAATTAGAATTGACTGAGAAAAATTCAGGCATTAGTAAAGAACAAGAAGTTTATTTTGGAGAAATTCCAGTAATGACTCCTCGAGGGACTTTTATTATCAACGGAGTGGAAAAGGTAGTTATTTCTCAAATCAATCGGTCTCCTGGAGTGTATTTTTCTGCAGTTAATGTAAGGGGTAAAAGAGTTTTTAATGCAAAGATAATTCCTAATCATGGAGCTTGGTTAGAATTTGAAACAGATAAAGATGGAGTAATAAGTGTAAAGATAGATAGAAAAAGGAAAATTCCAGTAACAACACTCTTAAGGATTTTTGGTTTAGAAAGTAATAAAGAGATAAAAAAAGTTTTTGAAAAAGAAGAAGAAGAATCAGAAATCAAACATATAGAAAATACTTTAAAAAAAGATTTGGCCTCTAATAAAGAAGAAGGCTATATTGAAATTTATCGCTATCAAAGGCCAGGAGAACTGGCAACTTTTGATAATGCTTATGATTTAATAAACAATATGTTTTTCCGATCAGATAGATATGATTTGGCAAGAGTTGGTCGTTATAAAATGAACCAACGTCTTGGCCTTGAAGTTTCTTTTGAACAAAGAAGTTTAACCCAAGAAGATTTAATTTCAATTATTAAGGAAATCATCAGATTGAATAATGATGAAGAAGCCTTAGAAGATGATATTGATCATTTGGGTAATCGAAGAGTAAAGGCAGTAGGGGAAATCTTATCTGAAAGAGTTAGGGTGGGCTTAATGAGAATGCGTCGTACAATCCAAGACAGAATGGCAGTTTTAGACCCAGAGGTTTTAATGCCAGCTCAATTAATTAACCCTCATCAATTGGTAAATGTGATTCGGGAATTCTTTAATGTTTCCCAGCTTTGTCAATTCATGGAACAGATGAACATGCTTTCAGAGCTTGAGCATAAAAGAAGGGTGACCAGCATGGGGCCTGGAGGTTTAGTTAGAGAAAGAGCTGGATTAGAAGTTAGAGATATTCAAACTAGCCATTATGGACGTTTATGTCCTATTCAAACTCCAGAAGGGCAGAATATTGGATTGGTTCTTTCTTTATCTCTTTATGCTCGTTTAAATGAATTTGGTTTTATAGAAACACCATATATTAAAGTAGAAAATGGACAATTAACTGGAGAAATCATTTGGCTAAATGCTTTTGAAGAATTAAAACACAAGATTGCCCATGGAGCAATTAAGGTTAATGATAAAGGGAAAATTGAAGAAGAATGGATTGGCGCTAGAGTGAGAGGTGAGCCAACTTTAATTAAAAACAAAGAAGTTGATTTAATGGATGTTTCTTGTCAGCAAATCATCTCAGTTGCTGTAAGCTTAATTCCTTTTCTAGAGCATGATGAATCAAATAGAGCCTTAATGGGGGCTAATATGCAAAGACAAGCAGTGCCTTGTGTTAGGGCCCAAGCGCCTTTAGTAGCCACAGGTATTGAAAGCAAAGTTGCTTTTGAATCAGGTCAGTGTTTGATTAATGAAGAAGATGGGGTTGTTGAAGAAGTTGATGCTAGCCATATTACAATTAAACTTGCTAGTGGTAAAAAAGAAGATAAACGGGTTTATGAACTTACTAATTTTGGCCGAAGTAATAAAAACAGCTGGTTGATGCATAAACCAATAGTTAAAAAAGGAGATAAGGTAAAAAAAGGAGATATTTTAGCTGATGGAGCAGCTACTAAACAAGGGATGTTAGCTTTGGGTCAGAATTTATTAGTTGCCTTTATGCCTTTCTTTGGTGCTAATTATGAAGATGCAATTGTTATTTCAGAAAGAGTTTTAAGGAATGATAATTTCTCTTCTGTGTATTTAGAAGAATTTACTTGTGATGTAGTGGAAACTAAATTAGGTCCTGAGATGACTACTCGGGATATTCCAAATGTTTCTGAAGAAAAATTAAAAAACTTAGACGAGGAAGGGATTATTAGAATTGGGGCTGAAGTAAAAGGAGGGGATATTTTAGTAGGTAAAATTTCTCCAAAAGGTAAGGCAGAATTAACTTCTGAAGAAAGATTATTGCAAGCTATTTTTGGAGAGCAAATGAAAGACATTAAAGATACTTCTTTGGTTCTAGATCCTTCACGTCAAGGACGAGTGGTTAGGACTAAAATATTATCTCGTAAAGAAGGAGATAAGTTAAAAGTGGGAGTGATTAAAAAAATCAGTGTTGAGATTGCTGAATTAAGAAATATTATGGCTGGTGATAAATTAGCTGGACGTCATGGAAATAAAGGAGTGATTTCGGTTATTGTGCCAGAAGAAGATATGCCTTATTTAGAAGATGGCACACCAATTGATGTCATTTTAAATCCACTAGGTATTGGTAGTCGTATGAATATTGGACAGGTTTTTGAAAATCATTTAGGCTTGGCTGCTCATAAATTAGGTTATCAAGCAATTAGCCCAGCTTTAGACGGAGCAACAGAAGAGGATATAAAAAGTGAATTGAAAAAAGCTGGAATTCCTGAAGATGGAAAGGTTGTTTTATATAATGGAAAAACAGGTGAATCTTTTGATAAAAGAGTAGCTGTGGGCATGATGTATATTATGAAATTAGAGCATATGGTGCAGGATAAGGTCCATATGCGAGCTATTGGTTCTTATTCCTTGATTACTCAACAGCCTTTAGGTGGTAGAGCTCATCATGGTGGTCAGAGATTTGGAGAAATGGAAGTTTGGGCTTTAGAAGGTTATGGCTCAGCTTATACTTTACAAGAAATGTTAACTATTAAATCTGATGATGTTTTAGGCAGAGGAGCGACTTATGAAGCTATTATCAAAGGTGAGAAAATTAAAAGTCCAAATATTCCAGCTGCTTTTGATGTGATTTTAAAAGAATTACAAGCCTTAGGCCTGGCAGCTAATTTGATTGGAGTTAAAACTGAAGAAGAAAAAACAGTAGAGGAATAATTTATATAAACTTAGATGAATATGCAAAAAGACAAAGAAACACAAATAAGAGATTTTGAAGCTTTAAGCTTAAAAATTGCCTCTCCAGAGGAAATTTTGTCTTGGTCTTATAATGAAATGGCAAAAACTTATGGTGAGGTGACTAAAGCAGAAACCATAAACTATCGCACTCAAAAACCAGAAAAAGAAGGATTGTTCTCAGAACAGATTTTTGGACCAGTTAAAGATTATGAATGCGCTTGTGGTAAATATCGAGGGGCCCATTATAGGGGCATTGTTTGTGATCGTTGCGGAGTGGAGATAACCCGTTCTTTTATTAGAAGGGAAAAAATGGGACATATTGAATTAGCAACACCAGTGGTGCATATTTGGTTTTTAAGAAGCGTGCCTTCAAGAATTGGATTGATTTTAAATGTTCCAATGAATGCTTTGGAAAGAGTGGTTTATTATAATAGTTATATTGTCACTTCTATTGATGAAGAGGCTAAAAAGAGAGTTTTAGCTGAAATGGAAGTAGAATATCAATCAAAATTAAAAAATTGGCCAGCAAAACAAAAAAAAGAATTAACTGAATCTTTAACAGAAGCAAAAAAAGAAATTGATTCTATAAAATTAAAAACAATCTTTTCTGAAGTTGAATATATAAATTTATCAAAAAAATACGGAGAAGTTTTTACAGCTGAAACAGGGAGTGAGCCTTTAAGAAAATTATTAGAGCAAATAGATCTTAAAAAACTAGAAAAAGAATTAACAGCAGAGATAGAGAAGAAAAAGTCAAAAACTACTGATAAAAAAGTTTTAGCTCGTTTGAAATTAGTTAAAGGTTTCCTTGATTCAGGAACACGACCTGAATGGATGTTTTTAACAATTCTTCCTGTATTACCACCAGATTTAAGACCAATGGTTCAATTAGAAGGAGGCAAGTTTGCCACTTCTGATTTAAATGATTTGTATCGTCGAGTCATTAACCGTAATAATCGTTTAAAAAAGCTATTAGAATTAAAGGCGCCAGAGGTAATAATTAAAAATGAAAAAAGAATGCTTCAAGAAGCTGTTGATGCTTTAATTGATAATTCAATTAGAAAGACATCAGGAACAACTTCTATGCATTCTGCTCAACACAGGCCTCTTCGGTCTTTGGCTGATGCTTTACAAGGCAAACAAGGCCGTTTTCGTCAAAATCTTTTAGGTAAGAGAGTAGATTATTCAGGTCGTTCAGTTATTGTTATTGGTCCAGAATTAAAAATTCATGAATGTGGTTTACCTAAAAAAATGGCTTTGGAATTATTTAAAC
The DNA here is from genome assembly GCA_028695015.1 of Minisyncoccota bacterium. Classification (GTDB taxonomy): domain Bacteria; phylum Patescibacteriota; class Minisyncoccia; order UBA6257; family UBA6257; genus JAQTTC01. The sequence goes on along the minus strand of JAQVJR010000001.1, from coordinate 113,703 downwards.
CTTTTGTGGCTAGTGAATTAATTAAACGGGAGATAGTTTTTAATCCTCGAGCAGCTAATCGTTTAATAGAAGAAGAACCAGATGTGGTTTGGGAAATATTAGAAAAAATAGTTGAGGGAAGATATGTTTTATTAAATAGAGCCCCAACACTTCATCGTTTAAGTATTCAAGCTTTTAAACCTAAATTAATAGAAGGCTTGGCTATTCAAATCCCAGCCTTGGTTACTCCGCCTTTTAATGCAGATTTTGATGGGGACCAAATGGCAGTTCATGTTCCTTTATCAGAAGAAGCTCAAAGAGAGAGTGAAACAAGAATGATGGCAAATTTGGGATTAATAAAACCAGCTAATGGGGAGCCAGCCATGTTACCGCGACATGAAATGATCTTAGGTATTTATTGGTTGACAATGGATTTTGCTGAAGAGATTAAAGAAGAAAAAGAATTAAAAACATTCTCTAGTGAAAAAGAAGCCCTGTTTGCTTATGAGTATAAAAAGATAGATCTTCATGAAGCAATTAGAGCAAAGATTTCTAAAGAAGATAATAAATTAATAGTTACTACTGTTGGTAGAATTATTTTTAATGAAGCTTTACCAGAAGAATTTCCTTTTTATAACAAGCAATTAGCAGTAAAAGAAATGAAACAAGTGGCTAAAGAAATACTTGGCCATTATAAAGATTTTAAAAAGAGTGCTGAAGTATTGGATGCTATAAAAGATTTAGGTTTTCATTATGCTACTTTGTCTGGTATTTCTTGGGGACTGAGTGATTTAAGAATACCAAAAGAAAAACCAGCTATTTTAGCAGAAACTTCAAAAAAAGTAGAAGAGATAATTAATCAATATCGGGAAGGATTTTTAACTTCACAAGAAAGAAAAGATTTAATAAAAACTCAATGGTGGCAAGCATCTAATCAAGTTTCTGCCTTAGTTCAAAAATCTTTAAATAAAGATGATTCAATCTATATCTTCTTTAACTCTGGGGCTAAAGGTAATTGGGGTATTGCTGCTCAGATTATGGGCATGAAGGGATTAGTTGTTGATCCTTTAGGGCGTTCTATAGAAATGCCTATCTTGTCTTCTCATCAGGAAGGATTTAATGTTTTAGAATATTTTGCTGCTTCTCATGGCGGTCGAAAAGGATTAGCTGATACAGCTTTAAAGACTTCTTTTGCTGGTTATTTAACTCGAAGATTAGTTGATGTAGCTCAAGATGTAATTATTAAAGAAGAGAATTGTCGTTGTAAAAAAGGCCTTTTAGTTAATAGAAAAGAATGTGAGCTTGAAGATATTAGCTTTGAAAAAAGAATTTTTGGAAGATATTTAGCTCAGAATGTTGTTGATAAAAAAGGCACGATAGTTCTTAAAACTGGAGAATTACTTGATGAATTAAATATGGAGAAAGTATTAAAATCATCAACCGAAGAAGTTGTTGTTCGGTCTCCATTAAGTTGTGGATGCTTAGATGGGGTTTGTCAAAAATGCTATGGTATTGACTTAGCTTGGAGAAAACCAATAGATTTAGGCGAAGCAGTGGGTATTGTGGCTGCACAATCAATTGGTGAGCCTGGTACTCAATTAACTTTAAGGACTTTTCATACTGGTGGAGTAGCTCAGGCAATAGATATTACTCAAGGCTTGCCAAGAGTAGAAGAAATTTTTGAAGCTAGGATTCCAAAAGGAGAGGCTGTTATTAGTGAAGTTGAAGGCACGGTAGTGGATATTAAAAAAGTAGGTCATGAAAAGCATGTTGTGATTAAAACTAAAGAGGGAAAATCTTCTTTAGTTGAATATGCAATTCCTGAAAAAGTTACTCTATGGGTAAAGAAAGGAGAAGTTGTTAAAAAAGGTGATCAGCTTAGTGAAGGTAATATTGATTTAAAGAAACTTTTAAAGGTTTTGGGCAGAGAGGCTTGCCAACAATATATCTTAAAAGAAGTAAAGAAGGTTTATAATATTGCTGGAGAAGATATTAGTGAGAAACATTTTGAGATAATGATAAAACAGATGTTTTCTTTAGTAAAAATAACAGATAAAGGAGCGAGTGAGTTTATCCCTGGAGAAGTAGTTCCTAAAAGAGTGTTTGAAGAAACAGCTAAGGAATTAAAAACCGCTGGTAAAAAACAACCAAAATCAGAAGAAATCTTAATGGGTATTAAAAACGTTGCTCTTAATTCAGAAAGTTTCTTATCAGCAGCTTCTTTTCAAGAAACCTCTCGCATTTTAATTCGAGCAGCTATAGAAGGTAAAAAAGATTATTTGAAAGGATTAAAAGAAAATGTAATCATTGGAAGATTAATTCCTGCAGGAACTGGATTTAGAAAAAAATAGATTTTATTATATAATAGATATACAAGCTAAATATATTAGCCATATGTTATAATTTAAATAGCAAAATGGATAAAAAAATACAAAAACTATTAACAATTTTTCTAATTACTGGTATTTTAGGTTCTTTTATCTTTGGTTTTCTTGGTGGTGTTTTTTCAACACATTATGTTGGTGATTCTTTTTTGAAAAAAAATCAAGAAAAAAACATATTGAATTTAACTGAAAGTGATTATGAAAGAAAAATAATAGAAGTAGTTAAGAATAGTGAAAATTCTGTAGTTAGTGTTATTGCAACAAAAGATTTACCCAAAATAGAAGAATATTATATTAATCCTTTTGAAGGATTTGGTCCTTTTGATTTTTACTTTCAGATTCCTCAATATCGTCAAAGAGGAACAGAAGAGAGAGAAGTAAGTGCTGGCAGTGGTTTTGTAATTGATTCTCAAGGTTATATCATTACAAATCAACATGTAGTAGAAGATACGACAGCTAATTATACAGTTTTAATGAATGATGGGAAAAAGTATAATGCTGAAGTGGTGGCTCGGGATTCAATAGAAGATTTTGCTATTTTAAAAATTAAAAAAGATGGATTAATTCCTTTACCCTTGGGTGATTCTAGTAATATTGCCTTAGGGCAAACAGTGATTGCCATTGGCAATGCTTTAGGAGAATTTCAAAACACAGTTTCTGTAGGTGTGATTTCTGGTCTTTCTCGTTCAATAGATGTTCCTGATAATTATGGTCAAAGAATTAGTTTAAATAATGTTATTCAAACTGATGTGGCTATTAATCAAGGAAATTCTGGTGGCCCATTATTAAACTTAAAAGGTGAAGTCATTGGTTTAAATACAGCAAAGGTGTTAAGTGCTGAAAATATTGGTTTTGCTATTCCAATAAATAAAATTAAAAATGCTATTGAGCAAGTAATAGAAACAGGAGAATTTAAGATTCCTTATCTAGGAGTGAGATATATATTAATTAATTCAATAGTTCAAGAAGAAAAAGAGCTAGCGGTTGATTATGGAGCTTTAATATTACAAGGAAGTAAAAATGAACCAGCAATAGAAAAAGATTCTCCTGCCTGGTTTGCTGGACTTGAAGAAAATGATATAATTCTAGAGCTAGATAGTATTAAAATAGATGAGGAGAATCAATTAGCAACCTTGATTCGACAATACAGGCCTGGAGATAAAGTAGTTTTGAAAATATTACGTAATGATGAAACTTTAATTAAAGAAATTGTTTTGGGAGAATTCCCTCAGAAATAAAAATTATTAAATATGTCTTTAGGTAGATTTACATCAAAAGCCCAAGCGGCAATAGAAAAAGCCCAACAAATGGCTTTGGAAAGAAACCAAGGAGAGATGCGTGCTCTTCATCTTTTGTATGTTTTATTAGAAGAGACTGATTCGGGGATAAGAGATATATTAGAAAAAAATATGAAGATTGATGCTGAAGGTCTTTTACAAGATACACTTGAAGAGATTGTTAAATTACCTCGGATTTTTAGTATTGGTGATGGTTTGAAACAAATGTATCTTTCTCAAGAGATAATACAAGTAATAGAGATAGCAGCTAGGAAAACAATAGAAGATAAGAATAAATATGTTTCTCCAGAGTATTTGTTTTATGGAATTCTGGTTACTAAAAACTCAGCTCAAGATTTATTGAATAAATACAATTTAAAGAAAGATTCTTTCCTGAAAGCTCTTTATGAATATTCTCAAGGGGAGAAAATAACAGATGAATTTCAAGAAATGGGAACAGCTATAGAAAAATATACACAAGATTTGAATAAATTAGCAGCTGAAGATAAATTAGATCCAGTTATTGGAAGAGAAGAAGAATTAAGACGGGTAATGCAGATTTTATCACGAAGGACTAAAAACAATCCGATTTTAATTGGAGAAGCTGGAGTAGGTAAAACTGCAGTTATAGAAGGTTTGGCTCAGTTAATTGCTGCAGGAGAGGTGCCTGAAAGTTTAATAGATAAAAAAATAATCTCCTTAGATTTAGGCGCTTTGATTGCTGGAACTAGGTTTAGAGGTGAATTTGAAGAAAGATTAAAGAATTTATTAAAAGAGATAAAAAAAGCTGGTAATATTATTATCTTTATTGATGAAGTTCACACTCTTGTTGGTGCTGGAGCAGCTGAAGGAGCTATTGATGCTTCAAATCTTTTAAAACCTGCTTTAGCCCGTGGGGAATTGCGAGCAATAGGTGCAGCAACTTTTAAAGATTTTAGAGAATATATAGAAAAAGATCCAGCTTTAGAGCGTCGTTTCCAACCGGTTTTTGTTGAAGAGCCTACGCCAGAAGAAACTATAGATATTTTAAGAGGGTTAAAAGTGAAATATGAAGCTCATCATGGTTTAAAGATTTCAGAAGAGGCTATAGAGGCAGCAGTTCAATTATCTAGTCGCTATATTTCTTCTCGCTTTTTACCTGATAAAGCTATAGATTTAGTTGATGAAGCTGCTTCAGTATTAAGTTTAGAAATTGGTAGTATTCCTTCATCAATTAGTGATTTAAAGAATAAAATAAAATCCCTTGAATTAAGACAAAAAGCAAAAAAAAGAGAAAACTCCAAATCTGTTAAAGATGCTTCTAGTACTAAAATTAATAATGAATTAAGGCAATTAAAACGAAAATTAAAAGAATTGAATAGCAAATGGCAAAAAGAGAAAAAAATCTTTACTGAGGTTGGGGATATTAAAAAAGAAAGAGAGAGGTTATTAAGAGAGTCTCAGGAAAATGAAAAGGTAGGTCAATTAGATAAAGTAGCAGAGATAGTTTATGGCAAAATCCCTCAATTAGAAAAGAATTTAAAAGTAAAGGAAAGGAGTTTAGGAAAAATACCTAATAGAGAAAGGTTCTTAAAAGAAGAAGTGATGGCTGAAGATATAGCTAAGGTGGTTTCTAATTGGACCGGAATCCCAGTAACAAGGATGTTAGAAGAAGAAAGTAGGAAATTAGCACGAATAGATAAGGAATTAGCTAAAAGAGTTGTTGGTCAAGGAGAAGCTATTCAAGCTATTAGCCGGGCAATTAAAAGAGCTAGGGTTGGTATTTCAGAAGAAGAAAGACCAATGGGATCTTTTATGTTTTTAGGCCCAACAGGGGTTGGAAAAACAGAATTAGCTAAGGCTTTAGCAGAATTTATGTTTTCTGATGAAAAAGCTATGATTCGTGTTGATATGTCAGAATACATGGAAAAACATAGTGTGGCTCGTTTAATAGGTTCTCCTCCAGGCTATATTGGCTATGAAGCTGGAGGTCAGTTAACTGAAGAGGTTAAACACCGACCTTATAGTTTAATATTATTTGATGAAATAGAAAAAGCTCACCCTGAAGTGTTTAATATCTTACTTCAGGTTTTAGATAATGGTCGTTTAACTGATGGTAAAGGCCGGGTGGTTAATTTTAAAAACACGATTATAATAATGACTTCAAATTTGGGCGGAGAATATATTCACCAAATGGCATCCTTAGGGTTTACAGTTAGCAAGAAAAATAAAGTAGAGGAGCAACGAGAAGAATTAAAATCCAAAATCCATGAATCTTTAAAAGAGAAATTCCGTCCAGAATTCTTAAACCGAATTGATGAAATAATTATCTTTAATTCTCTTCATAGTCGGGATATAGAGAAAATCATTGATTTGCAAATGGCAAAGATTAACAATCGATTAGCTGATAGAAAGATTTATTTAGAATTAACTGCAGAAGCAAAAAAATATTTAACTCAAAAAGGATTTAGTGCTGAATATGGAGTGCGTCCTTTAAAGAGATTAATAGAAAAAGAAATATTAGATCGTTTAGCTGATGCAATGATTATTGGGGAAATAAAAGAAGATAAAAAACTTTTAATAAATTTGAAAAAGAATAGTCTTAATTTATGTCAAAAATAGTAAAGTTTCTTCGTTCTGTAGAAACTAAAGTTTTATTCTTTTTTACGCTTTATATTATGGCGCTCTTTGGGAGCGCTATTTTTCCTTTTAATTTTGTTTATGCAATTTTAACTTGTTTGTTAATAATTGTTTTGTGGAAAATTGTTCTGGGTCTTTCTTGGGTTAATTTTGCATTTCTTTTTTTTGCTTTTTTAGAAGCTAATATTATCAAGTCTTTTTTTAGACCTTTTTGGGTAATAATATTTATTTTCTTGTTCTTATTCTTTTTTTGGCAGAAATGTTTTGCCTATAAAAAAAATAAAAACTCTGAAAGAAAGAGTTTTGATTGTTTAATTAATTTAGCTTCTTCAAAAATGGAAAAGTATTGGCGAGAGATTCTTTTTTATTATTTGTTTTTAACCTGGATAATTATTGCTTATGGTTTGTATTTCTTTTTAAATTATTTTTTTAGTATAAGTTTCTTAATATATTTTTCTGGATTAATGATTTTTGCTAATCTTTATTTAGTATTTTCCAATGTGCGTTGTTCTAATCATTTGATTTCTTTTTGGATTTTGCTTCTTGTTAATTTACAATTCTTTGTATTATTTAGTTATCTTTCGTTGAATGTTTTGATTTTAAGTCTTTTATTGGCTTTGGTTTTTCGCTTTTCTGTTTATTTTTTGGAGCGCAAATATTTATCAATTGTTCTTCAATAATTGGAAAAGTTTTATTAAGTATTTGTTTTTCTTGAGAATTAAAATTAGTTAAAACTAATTTATCAGCTTTTTGGCGCTGGGAAGGAGAACGAATACCGATTCTTAGTCGATAAAAATTCTTGGATTTTAAAAGATGAATAATTGATTCAACTCCTTTATGCCCTGCCGAGCCACGTCCAAAATCAAGTTTAAAACTACCCAAGGCAATATCAGAATCATCATGAGCAATGAAAATATTCTTAAGAGGTAATTGGTAGAATTTTTTTAACAAACTCAATGTTTTACCTGATTGATTCATAAAAACCAGAGACTTGGCTAGAATAATTGAACAATTATTTATCTTGATTAAGCTTATTTTAGCTGCGCATTTTTTATTATTTTTCCATTCAGTACCTGCATGTTTATGAGCTAAATAATCAAGGAAAATATGACCAGTATTGTGACGGTTGTTTTGGAAGGTAATATCTGGATTACCTAATCCTGCAATGAGGATTTTTTGTTTAATATTAGTCATTATTTTATGAAGAAATTTTTTCTTTGATATATTCTTGAATTTTTTGATATTTTTCAAAACCTTCACGAGGAATTAAAATGTAAATATCTTGAGCTAAAGATTCGCTGGTATAAGTAGTGGTAAATAATAATTCATCTGGAGGGCGATTGGTTATTTGAAGAAATTCCATTTCATCTGTGGAAATATCTTTAATAAGATTAAAGATATTCCAAAGAGCATTAAAATCCAAATCAACAATGATATGATTGTTAAGTGATTGCCAAATTTTTAACCAAGTGACTAGGTTCCAAACATCAGCTAGTTTTGTTAATTTATTTTTAAGAGCAGCAATTATTTGCTGTTGGTGCCGCATACGATAAAAATCTCCTTCTGGGGCATAACGGCTACGAACAAATTTAATTGCCATATCTCCATCTAAATGACGCCAGCCAGCAGCTAAATGGAAAATCTCAGTTGGTTTATGAGGATTAATTAATAAAGGATCATAAACATCAGTTTCTAACCAAATATCAATACCACCAATAGCATCTATTAATTTACCAAATCCTTCTAATTCTAAGATAATAGTTTGGCTTATCTTTAATCCAGTTATTTCTTCTGCTTTTTGCGTGATCAAACTTGATTTAGTTGCTTGGGAAAATCTTTTACCTCTGTTTTCCATTGCATAAAGTCCATTAACTTTGGTTTCTTGTGAGGAATTAGGAATTTTAACCCAGAGGTCACGGGGAATAGAGATTAGGGCAATTTTTTTATTAGAAAAATCAAGATGGGCTACTAGAATAGTATCAGTAGCAAATTGCCCTCTAGAGCCTTCACCAACAATTCCTAAAAAGAGGATATTAAGAGAAGAGCTTTTTGTCTTTACTGACTCTTGAATATTAGAATTATTGTAAGAATTGTAAGAAAAGAGATATTCTTTTGGTTGGGATTGGTTTAATAGCAAAAAAAATAGCCCGAAGAATAAGCCGGTAATTAAAATAATTAATAAATTTTTTTTAGAAAAAAAGCTCATTTTAAACAATTTATCACATTTGCTTTCAGAGTTCAATTGTGATATTATTTTTTAGATATGTGGCGAAAAATTCTTTGGGAAAATTTAGAAATGATTTTTATCGCAATTCTTATAGTGGCGCCTATAAGATATTTTTTAATTCAGCCTTTTATAGTTCATGGGAGCAGCATGGAGCCTAATTTTTACACGCAGGATTATTTAATTATCGATGAATTAACTTATCGTTTTCGTGATCCGCAAAGATATGAGGTGGTAGTTTTTAAAGCCCCTAATCATAAAAATCAATACTATATTAAGAGAATTATTGGCTTGCCAGGAGAAACTATTAGTATAGATGATGGTCAGATAGAAATATCACCTCCTTTAAAAGATTCTTTTCTTTTAGAGCAAGATTTTTTACCTAATGGATTAAGAACTTCAGGGAATTTAAAATTAACTCTAGCTAATAATCAATTTTTTGTATTAGGAGACAATCGTTTGGCCTCTTATGATTCTCGGAATTGGGGGCCAGTAGAGAGAAATTTAATCATTGGTCGGGTTTGGCTTCGCTTATGGCCTTTTAAGAAAATTGAAGCATATGGCATCTGAAAAAGAATTAACTCAAAAAACCAAAAAACAATCTTTTCAAACCCTTAGGGGAATGAAAGATATTTTAGCTGAAGACTGGCTGTATTATGATTTTATATTACAAAATGCTAAAAAGATTTTTGAATTTTATGGCTTTAAGAGAATAGAAACTCCTTTGTTAGAAGAGGCAGAATTATTTACTAAAGGAGTTGGTAAAAAAACAGAAATTGTTGGTAAAGAAATGTATCTTTTAAAAACCAAAGTAGAGCAAAAATTTTTAGCTTTACGACCAGAAGGCACGGCACCGATTGTTAGAGCTTATATAGAAAAAGGAATGTTTAATTTGCCTCAACCAATAAAATTGTATTATTTTGGTTCTTTTTTCCGTCATGAAAAACCTCAGGCTGGACGTTATCGTCAATTTTATCAGTTTGGAGCAGAGATAATAGGAGAAGATGACATTGCTTCAGAGGTAAAGATTATAATGCTCTCTAAGATCTTTTTAGAATCTCTGGGTTTTGCTAAAAAAGATATTTTCTTGCTTCTTAATAGCATTGGTTGTTCTAAATGTCGAACAGTTTATATTCGAGAGCTTAAGAAATATTACAGAAAGAATGATAAACAGATTTGCTCTGATTGTCGCCGACGAATAAAAGAAAATCCTCTTAGGGTATTGGATTGTAAAAATGAAAAGTGTTATTCTGTAAAAGAAGGAGCCCCTTTTATACTCGATTATCTATGCACTGAATGTAATAACCATTTTAAATCTCTTCTTGAATATCTTGAGTATTTAAATATCCCTTATATTTTAGATAAAACCTTGGTTAGGGGCTTAGATTATTACACGAGAACTGTTTTTGAATTTTGTTTAGATGATGAAAAGAACAAAGTTTCCCTTGGTGGTGGTGGCAGATATGATAAATTGGCAGAAATAGTAGGCAGGGTTAAGAAACCTGGTGTGGGAGTGGCTTTTGGTGTTGAGCGATTAATGGAAGAAATGATTCAGCAAGGCAAGGGATTTAAATTAACAAAACCAGAAGTTTTCTTAGTTTATATCGGAGAGGCAGCTAAGAAAATGTCTTTTAAGATTTTAGAGCAATTTCGTAAAGAAAAAATCCTTATTGGGGAAAATCTAGAAAAAAGTAATTTGCGAGCTCAATTAAAAAATGCTGATCGCTTAGGGGTAAAATATGTTTTCATGTTTGGTCAGCAAGAAGTTCTAGATGAGATGATAATTTTAAAAGATATGGATTCTGGGCTTCAAGAATTAATTCCTTTAGATAAAATTATTCCTGAAATAAAAAAAAGATTAAAAAATAGAAAATAATAATTATGGCAATCACAGTTAAAAGAAGAAAAGGTGAGAATATAAATTCTTTTTTAAGTCGCGCTTTTAGAGTTATTAAAAGAAGTGGTATTTTATTAGAAGCACGAAAAAGAAAATATTATAAACCAAAACCAACAAAAAGAGATTTAAAATTATCAGCTTTACATAAACAAAAAGTACTTCAAGAAATTGAGAGAAAAAGAAAAAAGGGACTTATTTAAAATGAATGGTTCTAAAAACTGAGATTTTGATATATAATTTAAGTGGGAGGAGAATTCCTTCAAGGAAATTCTTAAATGATTTAATACAAGAAGTTTTAATTTTTCTTAAAGAAAAAAATAAAATTCATTTGGCACTGGTTTTTATAGATCCTAATGCAAGTCGAAAATTAAACAAGCATTGGCGTAATAAAAATACAGCAACAACAGTTCTTTCTTTTCCCCTTAAAGAAAATTTACCTTTAAAGCTGTTAGAAAAAGAAAAGGTTTTAGGTGATATTTTTCTTTGTCCACAAGAAATAGAAGATCAAGCTAAAAAAGCTAAAATCCCTGTTCTTTTCTTTTATAAAAAATTAATTGTTCACAGTTTGCTTCATCTTTATGGCTATAGTCATAATCAGAAAAAAGAAGCGCAAAAAATGGAAATTTTAGAAAACAAGATTATAGATTTACTTAATAAATAATTATGAAAAATCCTTTCTTAGCTATAGACTTAGGTTCGGCAAATATAAAAGCCCTAGTGGCTCAGGTTAATGCTCAGGGATTAAATGTTATTTTGCCAGCTAGTCGTAAGTCACGAGGAATTAAGGAAGGAGTGCCTAATAATCTTGAGGTAGTAGCTGAAGAATTAGACAGCCTAATTGCTGAAATAGAATCAATGTTGAAAAATGTTGCTTTTAGAGAAGCAGTAGTTGGAATTGGAGGCTCTAATTTAGAAACCCGTGTTTCAAAAGGAACCGCAGTGGTTACGAGGCCGGATCAAGAGATAGGGGAAGATGATATTCAAAGAGCTAATAAAGCAGCTGAAGCTTTTGCTTTACCACCAAACAGGACTTTGATTCAAGCAGCTTTAAGAAGCTATATTGTAGATGGAGTAGCAAAAGTAAAAGATCCTTTAGGCATGAAGGGGTTGAAGATTGAATCAGAATGTCTTTTAATAGATGCTTTTAGTCCTGATATTCATTCAATTGACCGTCTTGGAGAAATGATTAATATTAAATTTAATCCCAAATTAATTCTTCCTTATGCTGGAGCAGAGATTGCTTTAACAGCACAAGATAAAGATTTAGGAGCCATAGCTTTAGATTTAGGAGCAAGCACAACCAGTTTTTGTGTTTATGAGAATAATGAGATACTAGATTTAAAAGTATTTCCTGTTGGTGGTAATGCAATAACTAATGATATTGCTGTAGGTTTAAAAACAAGTGTTGATATTGCTGAAAAGATAAAGATAAATGAAGGCTTGGCTTTAAAAAGAAAAGTAACTAAAAACCAAGATATTAATTGGGCTACATATTATGAAGATGATAGTGCAGGTGATAAAGCAACAAGGAAATTTTTAGCAGAAATAATAGAAGCACGCTTAGATGAAATTTTTGATTTAGTGGCTAAAAGATTAAAAGAAATTAACCGTTTTGAAAAATTACCTGGGGGAGTGGTTATTTATGGTGGTGGAGCTAAAATGCCTTTAATAATAGATTTAGCAAAAGAAAGATTAAGGCTTCCAGTGCGTTTTGCAAAACCAGAAATTGAATGGTATCAAGAAACATCTGATCTGAGCCTAATACCAGTTTTAGGGTTATTGCTTCTAAGAGCCCAGGGACAGAGAGAGGGTTTTATCTCTTTAGAAGATGGGGTTTTAGGAAAAGCGTTTCGTTTTTTTAAAAATATTTTTTCAATTTAATTAATTTTTTAATATGAAGAAAAAGAAAATAAAAAAGAATCAGAAGAAAAAAGAATTGAAAAGTATTCCTAAAAAAAGAAAAGTATTAAAAACACAAAAGACATTAAAGACAAGGAAGCCATTAAAGGCAAAAAAGGTTTTAAAGAAAAAAACAAAGACAAGAAGATTAAAACCAAAACAAGAAAAATCAGATTCTTTAAGAAAAAAAGTTAATGTTAAAATTATTGGAGTTGGTGGTGCTGGAGGTAATGTAGTATCTCGAATGAAAGATAAAAAATTCCTTGGTGTAGAATTTACTGCTATTAATACAGATTTTCAAGGATTGCAATATACCAAAGCAGATATTAAGATTCAAATTGGTAAAGAAGCTTGTCGGGGATTAGGTGCAGGGATGGATCCAACAAAGGGCAAAGAGGCAGCAGAAGAAAACCTAGAAGAAATTAATCAGGTAGTCCAGGGTGCAGATATGATTTTCTTAACATGTGGACTAGGTGGTGGTACAGGATCTGGTGCAGCGCCTATTGTTGCTAATTTAGCAAAACAGACAGGAGCTTTAGTAATTGGAGTAGTGACTAAGCCTTTTATTTTTGAAGGAGAAAAGAGGGCTGAAATTGCTGAAGAAGCTTGGCAAAAACTTTTTAATGAAGTTGATGCTTTGATTACTATTCCTAATGATAGAATTTTTAATATTATTAATGAAGAAACGCCAATTCTAGAAGCGTTTAGTAAAATTGATGATATTTTAAAGCAAGGAGTTGAAGCTGTGGTTAATTTAATTTCTTATCCAGGTTTAATTAATCTAGATTTTGCTAATATTAGAACAACCTTAACTGAAACTGGAAGTGCTTTATTAGGTATTGGTGTTGCTAAAGGTCAAGACCGAGCTAAAAAAGCAGCAGAAATGGCTATTTCATCACCTTTATTAGATATTACAATAGAAGGGGCTAGAAAAATTTTGTTTAATGTAGCTGGAACTAAAGATATGTCTTTAGTAGAAATACATAATGCAGCACGGGTAATTACTCAATCAATAGCTAAGGATGCTCAAGTTATATTTGGTACTAGTTTTGATAACAATCTTCGTCAAGGAGAGATAAAAGTTATTGTAGTTGCTGGAGGCTTTGGTGAAGAATTAAGAGATTTTAGGCCAGTATTGCCTTTAGAGATAAAGGTTCCAATTAATAAAGAGCAAGAAGAAAAAGCTAAGGAGAAAGAACAGCAAGAAGCAGAATTGGAAATACCAGCTTTTCTTAGAAGAAAACAAAAAAAAGAAGAAGAGTAGTTGTAAAATTCAAAATTAATTATTTTAAGCATGATCGCTCAAAAGAAAAAATTTTATAATCGCCTAAAAGAAGTTAAAAAAAGAACTGGAGAGATAGTGCCTTTTGATAGAAAGAAAATAGAAGAAGTTATCTATAAGGCATTAACAGCAACAGGCACTGGAGGCAAAACTTTGTCTCGAGAATTATCTACTCGAGTAATAAAGATTCTTAATCGAAGGTTTAAAAATGGAGAAATTCCTTCTGTAGAAGAAATTCAAGATATTGTTGAAGAGGTTTTAATTTTAGAAAACTTAGTTGAAACTTCTAAAGCTTATATTTTATATCGTGATCAAAGAAGAGCTTTAAGGGAAAGTCGTATTATTACTGATGAGGCGATTAGCTTGGTAGATGAATATTTACAGGTTAATGATTGGGAAGTAAAGGAAAATAGCAATATGGCTTTTTCTTTACAAGGTTTGAATCATTATGTTTCAGCATATGTGGCTAAGAAATATTGGTTGAGAAAAGTTTATCCAAAAGAAGTTAGAGAGGCAGTAGAAAGTGGGGATTTTCATATTCATAATCTAGATATTTTAGCTACTTATTGTTGTGGTTGGGATTTATATGATTTGATGTTGCAAGGATTTGGAGGTGTTTTTGGTAAAATTCAATCAAAGCCACCAAAGCATTTTGGTTCAGCTTTAGGCCAAATAGTTAATTTTTTCTATACTCTACAAGGAGAAGGAGCTGGGGCCCAAGCTTTTTCTAATTTTGATACTTTATTAGCGCCTTTTATTCGTTATGATAATTTAAATTATCAAGAAGTAAAACAAAGTCTGCAAGAATTTCTTTTTAATTGTAATGTACCTACAAGAGTGGGTTTTCAAACTCCTTTTGAAAACATTACCTTAGATTTAAAAGTGCCAAATCATTACAAAGATTTACCAGTTATTATAGGGGGTCAGCCGCAAAAAGAAACCTATAAAGAATTCCAAAAAGAAATGGATATTCTTAATCAGGCTTTTTGCGAGATTTATACAGAAGGTGATGCTAGTGGCAGGGTGTTCACATTTCCAATTCCAACCTATAACATTACTAAGGATTTTGAATGGGATAATCCAGCTTATGAAGGTATTTGGGAAATGACAGCAAAATATGGCATTCCTTATTTTTCTAATTTTATTAATTCTGATTTAAGTCCAGAAGATGCTAGGAGTATGTGTTGTCGTCTTCGTTTAGATAATAGGGAGCTTTATAAAAGAGGAGGTGGCTTGTTTGGGGCTAATCCTTTAACTGGAAGCATTGGGGTAGTTACTATTAATATGCCTCGATTAGGTTATCTTTCCAAGACAAAAAAAGATTTTTTTGCAAGGTTATTTCATTTAATGGATTTAGCTGAAGAAAGTTTGGAGATAAAAAGAAAGATTTTAGAAGATTGGACAGAAAAAGGCCTTTATCCTTATGCTAAACACTATTTAGGTAATGTTCAAAAAATGAGAGGGACTTATTGGGGCAATCATTTTTCCACTATTGGTTTAATAGGAATGAATGAATGTTTGTTAAATTTTCTTGGTATTGATATTGGTAATAAAAAAGGAATTAAGTTTGCAGAAGAAGTTTTGGATAAAATGAGAGAGAGATTGGTTAAATATCAAGAAAGAACAGGAAATTTGTATAACTTAGAAGCAACTCCTGCTGAAGGAACTTCTTATCGCCTTGCTTTAAAAGATAAGAAGAAATACCCTGATATTATTGCTGCTGGTGAACAAGAGCCTTATTATACAAATTCTACTCAGTTACCAGTAAATTATACTGATGATTTATTTGAGGCTTTAAAACTACAAGATTCTTTACAGACTAAATATACAGGAGGTACTGTTTTTCATGCTTTCTTAGGTGAAGCAATATCTGATCCTGAAGCAGTGAAATCTTTAATAAAATTAGTTTTTGAAAAGTTTCATTTACCTTATCTCACCTTAACGCCTACTTTTTCTGTTTGTCCAGTTCATGGCTATATTGCTGGAGAGCATTTTGTTTGTCCTCAATGCACAATTGAACAGCCTTGTGAAGTTTATTCTAGAATTGTAGGGTATTTAAGACCAGTGCAACAGTGGCATAAGGGAAAACAAGAAGAATTTAAGGAAAGATCAACTTTCAATGTTTAAGATATGATTTTTGGTGGCTTGCAAAAGACAACCTTGGTGGATTATCCTGGAAAAGTCGCAGCAACTGTTTTTACTGCTGGTTGTAATTTTCGCTGTCCTTATTGCCATAATCCTGAATTAGTTTTACCAGCAATGATAGAAAAACAACCAAAAATTACTGAGAAAGAAATCCTTGATTTTTTAAAAGAACGCTCAGGTTTTTTAGAAGGATTATGTATTACTGGTGGAGAACCAACTATTCATTCTGATTTGATAGATTTTATTCAAAAAGTAAAAGACCTAGGCTTATTAGTAAAATTAGATACTAATGGTTCTTTACCTCAGGTTTTAGAAAACTTATTAAAAAGTAAATTGATTGATTGGGTGGCTATGGATATTAAAGCTCCAAAGGAAAAGTATGAGCTTTTTACTCAAGGACAAATCAAAGCTGAAATAATAGATCAAAGTATAAAGATAATAAAGAAAAGTAAAGTTGATTATGAATTTAGAACAACTTTGGCTCCAGAAATTTTAACAGAGAAAGATATCCTAGGTATTGTTGATTGGATAAAGCCAGCTGATCGTTATTATCTTCAACAATTTAAAAATGAAAAAACCTTAGATGATAATTTTTTAAATTTTCATAGTTGGCCTCAAGAACAAGCTGAGGCTTTAATTGTAAAAATAAAACCATTTTTTTCTGAATGTAATTTACGGTAAAAATGACGCTCTCTCTTTCAAGTCTTTTCCGTGAAAGTGGGGCGTCTTTTTTAATGGGAATAGTTTTATCTCATTTAGGCTTGTCTCTAGAGATAAGCTTTGTTCTTTGGTTATCTGTTTGTGTTTTGGTTTTAAATAATCAAAAACTGTCTCAAGTTGGTTTTAAAAAGAAGATATTGGTTTGTTTTTTTATCTTTTTAAGTTTTCTTATGGGGTTTTGGCGAGAAAGTAGTTTCTCAGATAAATTAAACAAGTCAGCTATTAAAAACACTCAGGAGATAGAGATAGAAGCTATGATTGTTGCAGAACCAGTTTTAAAAGATGAATATCAAAGAATAATTATTCCTAATGTAGTTATTTATGCTGAAAAAATTCCTCGTTTTCAATTTGGGGATATTATTCGTATTGAAGGTAAAATTCAACCTTTGGAAGATTTCTTTTCTTATAGCTCAAATATTGTTTCTGGAAAATTAAGCTATCCAAAGATAGAGTTAATTTCTTCAAGAAAATTGTCTTTTAGGGGATTGGCAATTACTTTTAAAAACAAATTGATTCAATGTTTGCAAAAAGTTATTCCAGAACCGCAATCAGGTCTTTTAAGTGGTATTATTTTTGGCAGCAAACAAAGCTTAACTGATTCTTTAGAAAAAGATATTCGAAAAACTGGTTTATCTCATTTTATAGTTACCTCAGGTTTGCATTTATCTATTTTTGTTAAAATACTTTCAGATTTATTAAATGCCTTTAGTTTTGGTAATTTTTTAAATTTTATTTGCTCTAATTTATTTTTATTGAGCTTTGCCTTTATGGCTGGATTAACGCCTTCAATTATTCGAGCAGCAATAATGGCTTTTTTATTAACCTTATCTCATTTTAGTTTTCGTATTTATAATTCCCTTAATGCTTTACTTTTAGCAGGATTAACAATGGTTTGGTTAAAACCCTTTCTTTTGTTTTATGATTTGGGGTTTCAACTTTCTTTTTTAGCTACCGCAGGGATATTATTATTTTATCCAATCTGGGATCAAGGTTGTTTTTGGCAAAAGAGCTTTTTTAATAATCAAGCAGGACAAATATTTAAGCAAACAATTCTTTCTTGTTTTGCAGCATCATTTTTAGTTATTCCTTGGCTGATTTTTAAAACACAAAATGTTTCTTTAGTGGCTCCTTTAGTTAATGTTTTAGTTATTCCTTTAGCTCCTTTGGTATTAGGTGGAGGTGTGTTAACAGCTATTTTATCTTTGTTAATTCATCCCGTAGGATTATTTTTAGGGTTTTGGCTTAATATTATTTTAGTCTATTTTGTAAAAGTAATTGCTTATTTTGCTAATTTGTCTTGGGCAGAAATTTCTCTCCCTTATATTTTACGCTGGTTAATATTGCCTTATTATCTTTTAGTATTTTTGTATTATCGTAAAAAAAATCAATAAAAATATGAATCAATTAATAAAATATTTTTTAATAATTCTAATTAGTGTTAATTTATTTAATCTTTGGATTATTAGTGAAATTTTTTACTTAAAAGAGGAAAAAGTGAGTTTTCTTGATGTAGGTCAAGGTGATGCAGAATTAATTCAATCATTAGCAGGTAATATTTTAATTGATGCAGGGCCAAGCTCTAAAATTGTTACTACTTTGGGCGAGGTTTTTCCTTTTTTTGACCAAGTAATAGATTTATTTATTCTATCTCATCCTGAAAAGGATCATTTTTATGGCATGCTTGAATTATTAGATAGATACAAAGTGAGAGCAGTAATGTTGAATAATGTTTTTCATAATAATTCACAATATCAAAAACTTCTCCAAGAGTTTTATAAAAGGGATATTTTAGTGATTCAGGGCTTTCAAGGCATAAAGGTAAGTTTGGGTGAAAATTATTTACAGATTATTTATCCAGAAACAATGGTTTCTTCAGCTCAAGATCCTAATGATTTTTGTTTGGTAGCTTATCTTAATTTGAATCAAAACAGTTTTTTGTTTACTGGAGATATTGGTAGTCAGCAAGAGCAAAAATTAATTCCTTTTCTTGAAAAGAATAAGCAAGGGATTAGAGTGTTAAAAGTTGCTCATCATGGTTCTCGTTTTTCTTCTTCTAGAGAGTTCTTGCAGGCTTTTGAACCAAATTATGCAATTATAGAAGTTGGCAAGAATAGTTATGGCCATCCTCATCCTGAAGTTTTAGAAAGATTAGAGCAAATAGGGGCTAAGATTTTACGAACAGATTTAGAAGGTACTATTCGGTTAAAATTAGATAGGCTATGATAAGAGTTGCTTTATTAGGCTATTTGTTATAAAATAAAAATAAAATCAATAACTTAATTTAAAAATATGGCTAGAATTTGGATAAAAGAAACTCCTAAGCATCTTAATGAAGAGATACAAGTTTATGGTTGGGTTGATTCTCGTCGTGACCATGGTCAGATTATTTTTATTGATTTGCGAGACAAGACAGGAAAAATACAGGTAGTTTTTTCTCCAGAAAAAAAAGAAATCTATAAACTAGCAGAAAAATTAAGAGCAGAATGGGTTATTGAGATTAAGGGAAAGGTTAATTCTCGGCCTGAGAATATGCAAAATCCTAAGATTGCAACTGGGAAAATAGAAATTGAAGCAGAAGAATTAAAAGTTGTTAGTGAAGCTGATGCCTTACCTTTTGAAATTTCTGATGCTAAAACTGTAAATGAAGAAACACGGTTAAAGTACAGGTATTTGGATTTACGTTCTCAGCGTTTAAGAGATAATTTGATTAATCGCCATTTGATAATAAAATTCATTAGAGATTTTCTTTCAACTAAGGATTTTATAGAAATAGAAACACCAATTTTAACAAAATCAACTCCAGAAGGCGCTCGGGATTATGTGGTTCCTTCTCGTTTAGAGCCAGGAAAATTCTATGCTTTGCCTCAAAGTCCACAACAATACAAGCAACTATTAATGGTTTCTGGGATTGAGAGATATTTTCAAATTGCTCGTTGTTTTAGAGATGAAGATACTCGAGGGGATCGGCAACCAGAATTTACTCAGTTAGACTTGGAAATGGATTTTCCTACCCAAGAAGATATTCTTCAATTAATTGAACAACTTTTTAAAGAATTGGTTACAAAAATTTATCCTAATAAGAAAATTAAAGAATTTCCTTTTCCTAGGATTACTTATCAAGAGGCAATGGATAAATATCAGAGCGATAGGCCTGATTTAAGAGAAACTAATTCTAAAGGAGAAAAAGACCCTGATGAATTAGCTTTTGCTTTTGTGGTTAATTTCCCTCTTTTTGAATGGAAAAAAGAAGATAAAAGATGGGGGGCAGTTCATCATCCATTTACCAAGCCAAAGATAGAGCCAGGAGAAACCATAGAGCAAGCTGTTCAAAGAATTAAAAAAGATCCTCAGTTACCTCTAGCTGATCAATATGACTGTGTGTTAAATGGTAATGAAATAGGTGGTGGCTCAATTAGAATCTCAGAACCTGAATTATTAGAAGCAATTTTTCAAATCTTAGGTCATCAACCTGAAGAAATTTCTATGAAGTTTGGTCATCTTTTAAAAGCTTTTAGATATGGCACGCCTCCGCATGGTGGTATTGCCTTAGGCTTAGATAGAATTGTAATGTTGCTTCAGGATGAGCCTAGCATTCGGGAAGTAATTGCTTTTCCAAAAACAGGTGATGGTAGGGATTTAATGATGGAAGCGCCTTCAATCATAGATGAAAAACAGTTAAAAGAGCTTCATCTTAAAACTTTAAATCCTTAATTTTTTGTGCTATAATATTCACTGGGTCTTGTTAGATTAAGGAATGAATCAGGACGTGGATTATCTTAAGGGAGTTCAGTATTCTTTGTCCTGCGGGATAAAGGCGCGAACACCCACTTGATACTAGGCTGATTCGACCTTAAGTTCAGACAAGGCCCTCTATTTAACTTTAATTTATTATTATGCCTCGAATTTGTGGAATTTGTGGAAAAACATATCAGAAAGCAGTGCGTTATCGAAAAATACGTTCTGTTTTTAATCCAGTGGCTCGTCATCGCCAACATCCTAATCTACAATGGTTTAGAATGCCTGATGGGAAAAGAATGTTGATTTGCACAAGTTGTCGTAAGCGCTTAGTAAAAGATATTTCTTCATAATATTAAGATTGTATTAAATGTCTTTTAAAAATGAACAAACTCTTGTCTTAATTAAACCTGATGGAATTCAGCGAAGTTTAATTGGGGAAATTATTTCCCGATATGAGAAAACTGGTTTAAAATTAATTGGCTTAAAGTTTGTTTTACCAACAAAAGATCTAATAGAAAAACATTATTTAGTAGATCCTGAATGGAAAATTAAAGTAGGTAAGAAATCCATTCAAGCCTATAAAGAAAAAAATTTAAAACCCCCACATAGTGAAGCAGAAAAAGTTGGGGGATTAATATTAGAAAGACTAAAGAGCTATCTTTCATGTGGGCCAGTAGTGGCCATGGTTTGGCAAGGAATGAATGCTGTGGGTGTGGTTAGAAAAATTACTGGTCAGACTGAACCTTTAGTTTCTGATGTAGGCACTATTCGGGGAGATTTTACACTTGACTCTAGTACAATTGCTGATATTGATGATCGGGCTGTTAGGAATTTAGTGCATGCTTCAGGCACTGATTCAGAAGCACAAAAGGAAATCTCTCTTTGGTTTAATCCAGAAGAATTAATTCAATACAAATTAGTTGGAGAATCTATTTTGTATGATGTTAATTTAGATGGTATCTTAGAATAAATTTTCGGGGCATGGTGTAATTGGCTAACATACACGCATGGGGTGCGTGTGACTCTGGGTTCGAGTCCCAGTGCCCCGACAGAATACATGAAATTTTTTATAGAAACAAAGGGACATAGTGACTTTGTTAATGTTACAGAAAAGGTAAAAGAACAGATAAAAAACTCTAATATTGAAAATGGGGCAGTTTTGATTTTTGTTTTAGGTACAACTGCAGCAATAACAATTATGGAAGATGAGTCAGGTGTTTTTGCAGACTTAAAAGATATTTTAGAAAAAATAGCACCAGAAAAAGGAGATTATAAGCATCATTTAACAGGTATAGATAATAATGGTGCGGCTCATATTAAATCTGCTCTTTTAAAGCCAGACATATTAATTCCTTTAGAAAAAGGAAAACTATGTTTAGGCACTTGGCAACAAATCATTTTAATAGATTTTGATGAAAGACCAAGAACCAGAGAGGTTTTAATAAAGATTTTAAAAACTGAATAAAATACAAATGAAAAGAGTTTTAATAATATCTATTTTCCTGTTTTCTTTAATATTATTAGGGATTGTTTATTCAACTCGTTTTTATTCTTTTGAAAAAGAAACAGAAGATCTTTCTTCAGAAATATCTTTAGAAACGACGACCACGACAAAGGAAGAGACAGTTTTAGAAACAAAAATTTCTTTTTCTGCCTTAGAAATTTATCAAGGAGATACATTAGTTGTTATTGCTGAAAATGTTTCAGACCAAGCAGTGGTTAGGGGAGAATTTGATTCTCAGGATTTGGAATTTTTTTCAATTGAAGGTAAAGATAAATTATTCTCTCTTGTAGGCATTGATGCTAAGAAATCACCTGGAGAATATGTTGTATCAATTTTTCTTTCTGGAGAATTAATGCTTGAAGAGATTATAGAAGTGAAGAAAAGTGATTTTTATATTACTAAAATTGTAATTACTCCTGAATTAGAAGAAAAAGGATTAACGGCAGATAATATATCAAAAAACATTTCAACAAATGATGGGGTGATTGTTTATGAGATTGTTAATAAATACAATCCAGAAATATATTTTAATAAAAGCTTTGTTTATCCTTTAGATGAATTAATTAATGTTGGTGCTTTTGGCAATATTAGAAAAGATAATGGAATAACAATTCAGCATTTAGGAGTTGATTTAGATGCAGAAGAAGGAACTCCAATTTATGTTATTAATGATGGTCAAGTGGTTTTTGCAGGAGAATTAACTGTTTATGGGAAAACTATTATTGTTGATCATGGTTTAGGGATATATTCTCTTTATCTTCATCTTTCTGAATTTAAAACATCTAAAGGATTAATGGTTGAAAGAGGGGAAATAATAGGCTTGACTGGAAATACTGGTTGGTCAACTGGGCCTCATTTACATCTTTCTATTAAGGCAAATAAGGCGAGTGTAGATCCTTTGAAGTTTATAGAGGGTTTTGATATAATTTTAAAAGAAGAATAAATATTTAAAAAAATGAATAAAACATATTTAACAATTATTTTAATTTTATTAGGATTAATTTTACTTGGAACTGGTTATTATTTTCTAAATAGAGATGAAGGGGAAATAGTTTGCACACAAGAAGCTAAAGAATGTCCTGATGGTTCTTTTGTTGGTAGAAAACCCCCTAAATGTGAATTTGATTTATGCCCAGGAGAAGCAGAAGGAATTTTTGTTTTTTCTCCGAAGAAAGAGGAAACAATGAATAGTCCTTTTAAGATAGAAGGACAAGCAAAAGGTTCTTGGTATTTTGAGGGTCAATTCAGTGCTGAATTATATGATGAATATGACTATTTAGCAGGAACAGCAATTTTAACAGCCAAGGATAATTGGATGACTGAAGATTTTGTGGCTTTTGAGGGAGAATTAGAATTTTCTGGATTTTCTTCAGATACAGGATGGTTACGTTTTCTAAGTGCTAATCCTTCTGGCTTGCCTGAAAATCAGAAAATATATGAAATTCCTATTAAATTTGAAAGCCCTAAAACAAAGATTTTACTTTATTATTATAATCCAGAATTAGATAAAGATGCATCAGGTAATATTAAATGCAGTCGTGATGGTTTAGTGGCCATAGAAAAAGAAATTTCAGTTAATCGAACATCTACTCCAGAAGTTATAAATATTTTATTAAAAGGTAAAGAAAATTTATCTTCAGAGCAATTAGCTCAAGGAATAACAACAGAATTTCCATTAGAGGGATTAACTCTTGAATCAACAGTTTTAAGAGCTGATGGTACTTTGGTTTTAACTTTTAATGATTCTTTGAATAAAACCTCTGGGGGTTCTTGTCGGGCTAGTGTTTTATGGTATCAAATTGAGGAAACAGCTAAGCAATTTCCTGATATAAAAAAAGTAGAGTTTGAGCCAGAGGAATTGTTTCAACCTTAAACAATTAGGAAAACTTTTTATTTATAGATGTTAATAAAAGTTAAAGTTATTTCTCGTGCCCGTAAACAGGGGGTGGTTAAAAAAGCTATAGATAGTTATGAAATTAGAGTTAAGGCTAGGCCTTTGCATGGTGAAGCAAATAAAGAAGCCAAGGAAGTTTTATCACAATATTTTGAAATACCAGAGCGTCAGATAAAAATTATTAAAGGACACAGGCAAACCAATAAGATTTTTTCTGTGCCCTTGAGCTTAGAAAGTAATAAAAATAAGGTCGTAAAATAATATAAAAATAAATATGGCAGAAATATTTACAGAATCAATGGCACTAAGTGTTGGTTTATTAGAAATAAATCCTTGGGTTATTATTTTGATTATGATTTGGGATATGGTTTGGAGGGGCATTGCTCTCTGGAAGGCAGCAAGAAATAATGACCAATGGTGGTACATAGCTTTATTGATTGTTAATAGTATTGGGATTTTGGGAATAATTTATATTTTCCTTTTTAGTAAGAAAAAAGAAATAATAGATAAAGAAGAGTAAAGAGAATTTAAAAAACGCCTAAACAAGGCGTTTTTGTTATTGTTTTTTATGATATAATAATCATATGAATTTATACAATAAACCTTTGGCTGATAGGATGAGACCTAATTCTTTAGAGGATTTTTTAGGTCAGGATGATTTAGTTGGCAAAGGGAAATTATTAAGAAAGGCGATTGAGGCAGATAATATTCCTTCAATGATTTTTTGGGGGCCACCAGGAAGTGGAAAGACTACTTTAGCTTATATCATTGCTCAAAAAACCAAATCAGATTTTCAAGAATTAAGTGCTGTTTCTAGTGGCTTAAAGGATTTAAGGGAAATTATCAAACAAGCTGAGGTTAATAAAAGACTAGGGGTAAAAACTATTCTTTTTATAGATGAGATTCATCGTTGGAATAAATCTCAACAGGATTCTTTGCTGCCTAATATAGAAAAGGGGGTGATTGTTTTAATTGGAGCGACTACAGAAAATCCCAGTTTTGAAATAGTTGGTCCTTTGCTTTCCCGTTGTCGGGTTTTTGTTTTAGAACAATTATCAAAACCTTATTTAAAAAAAATAATCAAAAGAGCTGTTGAAGATAAAGAAAATGGAATAGGGAAATTGAAAATTAAAATAGATGAAAAGACAATTGAGTTAATAACGGAAATGAGTAATGGTGATGCACGGATTGCTCTTAATATATTAGAATATGCTTCTTCTTTATCAAAAAATATAGATAAATCTATTGTCAAGCAAGCATTTCAAAAATCAAATTTGTTTTATGATAAAGATGGAGAAGAGCATTATAATATAATATCTGCTCTGCATAAATCAATGCGTGGCTCTGATCCCAATGCTGCCTTATATTGGTTAGCTAGAATGTTAGAAGCAGGGGAAGAGCCATTATACATAGCCCGTCGTTTGGTACGTTTT
This sequence comes from Minisyncoccota bacterium, assembly GCA_028695015.1. Classification (GTDB taxonomy): domain Bacteria; phylum Patescibacteriota; class Minisyncoccia; order UBA6257; family UBA6257; genus JAQTTC01. The sequence goes on along the minus strand of JAQVJR010000001.1, from coordinate 88,708 downwards.
GCTTCAGAAGATATTGGTTTAGCTAATTCCCAGGCCTTAGAGCAAGCAGTGGCTGCTTATCAAGCTTGTCATTTTATTGGCATGCCAGAATGTAATGTTGTTTTAGCTCAAGCAGTGGTTTATATGTCTAAATGTAAAAAATCTAATAATTTATACCAAGCTTATGAGCAAGCAGTTATTGATGTTAGGAAATATGGTAATTTACCAGTGCCTTTGCATATTCGTAATGCTTCAACTAAATTAATGAAAAAATTAGGTTATGGTAAAGGATATAAATACAGCCCAGATCATGATTATAAAGAAAAACAAGAATATTTGCCTAAAGAATTAAAAGATAGGAAATATATTAGGTAAAAGAGCTATATTTATGATATTGACAAATTAAACCTAAAGATGTATAATTAAGGTAGTTTTTAGTACTTTTAAAATTTAAAATTAGGAAAGGAAGTGAAGAAAATGAGAAAAGTGGTTTTGGTAATTTTGATTTTGTTTTGTATAGGTTTTAGTGTTATGTCTAAGGAAGAGTATGAAGGATGGGATAAATGGGATGAAGAATTACCTCCGGTAAATAGTGAAAAATGGCAATGGCACTGGGCTACTCCAGGAAAGGCAAAAAGATTTAATTTTCGTTTTCCTGAGCACGAAGAGACAATTATTTTTGTGACAACGGGGACTTTTTATTACGGAGGCACTAGTCCCTTTGAAGGACAAATTTCAGTATTATTTTATTCTTCAGAAGATCGCGAAGATTGGAAAATTTCCGATTCCATCCTTGCAATAGCGGTTTTTCCTCCTCAGAAAAATAAAGTTTCCGTTAGGGTGTATGAAAAAGACATGGAAGGAAAATTTAAATGCTTTGAAAGTTGGAAAATTAAATTCAAGCAAGATGAGCAACAAGATATTGTTTCCTCAAAGAGTAAATTTAGTAAAGTTTTTAGCGAATGGTTTATGTCGGTAGCTAAAATTTATAGGCAAAAAAAGGATTTAGATCTCACTGTAATTTTGCCACGGATATTAGTGTCTGGCGAAACAATTAACTTGTTTCCTAGATTGGTATTTCGTGATTTGTATTTTCCTGATGAAGATGAAAAGTAGCAATAAGTTAGAGGCAAAATTTAAAATTTGCCTCTTTTTCATTTTTTGTAATGTTAAAATTATATTGTTTTTGTAATTTTCTAAATGGAAGTCTTAAATTTATTAGTTTTCTATATAGATAAAGTTAGTTTTTTAATTTGACTTTTTATATCCTTGGCGTAGAATTAATATGAAGAATTTTAAATAAATTAAGTATATGAATAAAAAATATATTATTATTTTAGGAATTTTAACGCTTTTATTAATAGTTATTTTTGGAACAACTACTTATTATAATGAGAATTATAAGGAGAGGGTTCAAGAATCAAATATTTTATCTAATAATAAGGTTAAGATTGTTCCAGTTCCTAGGTTTATAGAAAATTACCCTATTTCTATTTCTGAGGTGCAATCTTTTGAAAATTTCTGTGCTAGAACAGCTACGCCACATTTTATGGCTTCAGTTGATGAGTTTACAGAAGAAGATATTTTAGCTAATTGTTGTCGTTTACATAAAGTTGCACCAGAAGAAGAAAGTGATTTTACTATTGAAAATAAACATCGCCCAGTGGTTATTTCTGTGAAAAATTTAGTAGCTTTATCGCAATCTGAATATGTTGCCATGGCAGTAAACAAAGACGATTTATTAAAAAAAAGTAAAGATTTGCTTCAATCGGAAGAAAGTAAATATAGTATTTGTATAGCTACAACACCATCGTTGATCAATCCTTTTAGAAAAGAATTACTAGAAAAGGATCCATTGGGTTTTTATATTACATTTCCTGAAGGAAACATTATGTGCAAAGAGTCTTCAGCTTGGTTGAGTTCTAACCTAGTATTAAGTGGGCTTGTTCCTGGCCCTGAAACAGATTCTTTATTTGATCTTAAAATTTATTTAGTACCAGATAACGAAGATCTAAAAAACAACATATTAAATAGTAGATCATTTTCTGATATAGAAGAAATATTAAGTTCTCATTTCCTTTTGTGGCAAATGGGAAAACCAATTATATAAATATAAGTTTAATCTATTATTAACATGAAACAAAAAATAATATTTACAACAATATTTGCTTTGATTTGTTTAATTTTATTAATTATTTCTCCTGAAAATATTTTTGGAATAATAACATGTGGTGATTGTACTCTTTATGGCCCTCCTATATGTGAAATTATAAATGGGAAACAGCAATGTTGGAAAGACTGTATAGAAGAGGCAGCTTGTGATGATAATAGCGGTTTTGGTCCAGGAACTAGCCCTGATTCTGGCCCTGGATCAGTATTTCCTGATGACACAGAAGATGGATGGAATTGTTTAGATGATGGAAGGTGTGTTTTTGTCAGAAATCAAAAGAGGGTTGACTATTCTACAGAGGCTGAATGCTTAGCTAGGTGCCAGTCACGTGGAACTTATAATAAATGTAGGACTCCTTTACCAGGTTCATGGGCATGGTTAACAGGGAATAGAGATACATTATATTGCAAGCCGGCATCTTGGACAGGAACTAGGCCTACTGATGAATGTCAAAAAGATAGTGATTGTGGAAAACCAGTTTCTATCCCTTCTTCTATATCTTGTAATGTCTGCGTTGGAGAAAAATGCCAATCTAAATCATTTAATGTTTCTTCATGTTCTCAGGTAACAGGATATACTTTATGTAGTTCTGATAGTCAGTGTAAAACCTCTACCACGCCCACTTCTTCCATACAATGCAATGTTTGTATTGGAGAAAAATGTCAGTCTAAATCATTTAATCTTTCTTCGTGCTCAAGAATTACTAATTATACTCGTTGTAGTTCTAACCAAGATTGTAAGGGTACTCCACCGCCACCTCCACCACCCCTATCTCCCACATGCTTCATTAACAAGTTTGAATTACCTAATCATGTCTGGACAGGAGTTGATTATGAAGCAAAGTGGTCTACCAGTAATGATTGTAGATGGGGTGAAATTACTTGTACATTAGGAGATGAAGATTGTGGAGATAACGAAAATCTTAGTGGTGAGGTAACAGTTGGCTCTATTGATCATGAAAAGTCTTTCCATATCACAACACCAGGTGTCTATACATATCAATTAAAAGCCTGTTATGATAAAAACAATGAAGATACTTGTGATATCTGGGAAGATACTCTAGGCACTGGATTAGACTACATTGAAGTCCAAGCAGTTAACCTTCCTTGGTGGCAAGAAATCATTCCTGTTCTGCCTGATAAACTCCAAGGATTCTTAAGAGGATTAATCTCCTAACAATTAATCCAATCTTACTAATATCATTAATGCTGTTGTTTTTGGCTTATTTAAAGACAACAGCATTTTTTATTGGTGTATATAATTAATAACACATAGTTTTGTGAAGAAAAGATAGCACATATGATTCTTGACAAATTAAACCTAAAGATGTATAATGAAGATAGTTTTTAGTACTTTTAAAATCAAAAGAGAGGTGAAAGAAAATGAAGAAAGGAATATTTCTAGGAATATTAGTGTTTCTAGTTTTAATTGTTTTTTCTTGCTTTGCTTATGCCCATTATGATTTTCTTTCAGAAGAGTCTAATCAAGGCATAGAGCGTTTAAAGGAAAAATATCAAATTGAGAACAGGCAGAATAAACAGAATGAAGTGATTACAGAAGGTTTTATTTGGGGGGTTATAGCTCCAGAACACGAAGGGTATTCAATGGTAGAATATACAGAAGTAATAGAAGGAGAGGAATATACTATAACAGAAATACACATTATAAATCCTCAAGGCCCAATTAGGATTATTTGGGGCCCAGGGGCAAGAAATGATCCTTTTGATGTTCCAAAAATCATAGTAGAGTTCATAGAATGAAGCTTAAAAGAGGCATAAAAATAATGCCTCTTTTTTAATTATTTGTTTTTTAATGAGCTTGACAGTACTTAGTAAAGAGATATAATTAATACAGAGGATTTTAAATAAAATTAAATATATGAAGAAAAAATACATTGTTGTTTTAGGTATTTTAGCGCTTTTGTTAATAATAGCAGTTGGAGGAATAACTTATTATAAAGAAAGAATAAGCCTTGATGAAGAACAGTCTTATCCAGAGCCCTTTACCTTAGATAAAGGATATGAAATCTGGTTGTTTAATGGTGAAGAATGGGTTGATGCGTCTGATCAGGAATATTTTCAAGCTTATAGTTTAGTATCAATAAATGTTAACTTTCAAAAATTAGATATTCCTTATGATCCATTTGTTTATTGTTATTACACAGATTTAAATGAAGAAGGGGTTGTGTGCAATGAAAGAAGTGGTTCTGCTTTTTTGGGTATTAATTTAGGTAAATTAGAAACACCCTTGGATAAAGAGATTTTTAAATTAATTAAAGTTTCAGTTTTTCCAGATAATAATTTTCATGAATTAGATGAATTTGTGTTATTAGATTTAGATGGTAAATTATTAATTAAATAAATTACATATTTTTTAAAATCATGAATAAAAGAATAAATACAATATTATTAATAAGTTTCTTTTTAATTCTTTTTACTAATTCAGTAGCTTTAGGTGCGAAGAAGCCATATGTTTGCAATTGGCAAACCGGAACATGTTATAGGGATACCTATGATGATGGAGATTATAAAACTTTAGAAGAATGTCAAAGAAAATGTTCTGCAGCATCTACGACAACCACTACTAAAAAGCAAGGTGCAGTTGATCCATCGGGGTATTATATATGCCATAAATGTATGGGAGGAGAATGCATGACTATAGATTCAAAAGAACCATGCACTACCAATTGTTCAGCTTGTGAAAAATATACCTGTAAGACTTGTTCATTTGGTAAATGTGAATCAAAAACTTTTAATTCGCCTTGTTCAAATTCTTGTGAATGGCAGAGTGATTGCTCAGGTGTGCAATGTTTTAAATGTTTGGGGACTCAATGCAAAGCTACATCTGAGTTGACACCCGGATCTTGCATAGATGAATGTACGGGGCCTGAGCAATGCGGAGGATCTAGTGTTCCAACCACAGAAGATCCTTTTGGAAAAGAATCTGGTTGGTATTGCGAACATTCTTCAGGGCAAAAATATGGGACCTGTGTTTACAAAAAAACACTAAAAACAACTTTTTATACCGAAGAAGCATGTTTGGCAAATTGTACGTTTTGTAATTATTGTAATAAGCAATACCTTGGTTTATGGGGAGATTGGCATTGTTTAAAAAATGCAAAAACATGTCGGTCAATTAATGACGATCAATGCCAAAAAGATAGTGATTGTGAAAATGGAACACCCACCCCTGAGCTACCACCTCCTGCTATTCGTTATGCCTGCAATACCACCACTTGGCAATGCACTGAAAGTTCCTCAGGGTCATATTCTACATTAAGCTCTTGCCAAACCAACTGTAAAAAACCAACTCCTTCTACTCGTTATTCTTGTAATACTACCACTTGGCAATGCTCTAAAGATCCTTCTGGGCCCTACACCTCATTAAGTTCTTGTCAAGCCAACTGTAAAAAACCAACTCCTTCTACTCGTTATTCTTGCAATACAAGTACTGGGCAATGCTATCCAGATGCTTCAGGAAAGTATTCTTCATCAAGTTCTTGTCAAGCTAGTTGCAAAAAATCACCTCCACCACTCCCATCCCCCACATGCTCCATTAACAAATTTGAATTACCCAATCATGTCTGGACAGGAGTTGATTATGAAGCAAAGTGGTCTACCAATAGTGATTGTAAATGGGGTGAAATCACTTGTAAATTAGGAGATAAAGATTGTGGAGATAATGAAACTCTTAGTGGTAATGTGACCGTTGGCTCTATTGATCATGAAAAGTCTTTCCATATCACAACACCAGGTGTCTATACATATCAATTAAAAGCCTGTTATGACAAAGACAATGAAAATACTTGTGTTACTTGGGAAGATACTCTTGGTACTGAATTAGACTACATAGAAGTCCAAGCAGTTAACCTTCCTTGGTGGCAAGAAATCATTCCTGTTCTACCTGATAAACTCCAAGGATTCTTAAGGGGATTAATCTCCTAACAATTAATCCAACCTTATTAATATCATTAATGCTGTTGTTTTTGGCTTTATTAAAGACAACAGCATTTTTTAATTTATGTTCTTTTTGATATGATGTTAAGGGTATAAAATATTAATTTAAGAATATTGTAATGATAGGAAAATTATTTATTGTAGCTACACCAATTGGTAATTTAGAAGATATTTCTTTAAGAGCAAAACGAGTTTTACAAGAGGTTGATTTGATTTTATGTGAAGATACAAGAAAAACAAGGAAGTTATTATCTCATTTTGAAATTAAAACTTCAGTTCTGAGTTATCATCAGCACTCGACTATTAAAAAAATGAATCAGATAAAATCCTTGCTTGAGCAAGGTAAGGATTTAGCTTTGGTTTCTGATGCTGGCACTCCTGGCATATCAGATCCTGGTAATAAATTGATAAGTTTTTTAATTAATGAGCTTGAAGACTTTGAGATTATACCAATACCTGGTTGTTCAGCTTTGATAACGGCGGCTAGTATTTCTGGTTTTCCAATGGATAAATTTGTTTTTTTGGGGTTTCCACCAAGTAAGAATAAAAGAAATCAGTTTTTTAAAGAATTATTTTATCAATTACAGAATTTTAAACACCCAGTGGTTTTTTATGAATCTTCTCATCGGATTATTAAAACCTTAGAAGATATTTATAACAAAGCAGAAGGTTTAGATTATGAAATTGTGGTTTGTCGTGAATTGACTAAGAAATTTGAAACAATTTATCGAGGAACAATAAAAGGGGTGATAGAAAAGATAAAAAATGATAAAATAAAAGGAGAATTTACAATAGTAATTTATATTAAAAAATAATATTATGGACAAAGTAATTATTGGAGATGATTTAGGAAAGGCTTTAAGCCAAGAACTTAATTTACCATTCATATCTGTGGTTGATAGGGTGTTTGCTGATGGAGAACTTCAGCCTCGTTTAGAAAAAGAAGGTAAGTTTGCTCAAGCAATTTTAATTATCCAGAAAAAACAAAAAGAAGATATTAATGCTTATTTAATTAAGTATTTGTTGTTATTAAGAAAGATTAAGGATTTATCAGAACAAACAATTGCTATTATGCCTTATTTTCCTTATGCCAGGCAGGATGATGTGTTTCAAGAAGGTGAGCCTCTTTCTTCTTTATATGTGGCTGAACTAATAGAGAAAAATGCTGATATATTTATTACTTGTAATATGCATGAACATAGAAAGAAAATAGGTGATTTGTTTAAAATCCCAGCTCATAATTTTTTTGTTTTTAAAGACTTAGCTGAAAAATTTAAAGATTATTCGCCAATAGATTCTGTAGTTATAGGCCCTGATGAAGAAGCTAAATTATTTGTTGATGATTTTTGTGCAGATTTTCTAGCTACTAAAATAGTAATTAGGAAAAACAGGGATTTTAAAACAGGAAAGGTAAGTTTTATTTATCCAGAAAATATGGCAGAGAGATTAAAAGGAAAAGATGTTATTATTGTTGATGATATTATTTCTACAGGTAATACTATTTTAGAAACAGCTCGAGCAATAAAAGAATTTGAGCCAAAGACAATCAGCTTTGCCATTGTTCATTCTATTTTTGGTGATGTGATTGTGGATCAGTTAGCAGTTGTTAATCCTAAAAAAATTGTTTTTACTAATACTTTAGAAAATTCTCATTATGCAGTTGATATAGTTAAACCAATAGCGAGAAATCTTTTAGAAAAGAAAATTATTTAAATCAATTAAACAACAATCAGAATGAAAAAAAACTCAAAAACAAATCATACATTTTTCTTAAAAGTAAAGTATTTAGATATTAAAACTGGTTATCCTTGGATTGCTATTATCCATGAAAAAGATGGAGAAAGTTTTGGTATTAGAGCTGGGGATAAATTAGTTTTAAAATGGCAAGAGAAAAAAACTGAAATTGCAGTAGATACTACTAAAAGCTTAGTCAAGCCAGGAGAAGTAGGTTTATTTAGTGATATTACTAATAGGTATAAGATTAAAAAAGGAGAGAAGCTAGAGTTAAAGCTAGCAGGACAACCAATTTCTTTGAAAACTATTCATAAAAAATTAGAAGGTCAAAAGATATCTAATCAAGAAATTTATGATTTGGTTACAGATATTGTTAAGTATAGGATTAATGATTTAGAATTAGCTTTTTTTATTGCTTCAGCTTTTGATAAAAAGAATTTTTCGAAAGAAGAAATTTATTATCTTACTAAGGCAATTAGTGAAACTGGAGAGATGCTTAAATTTGGAAAAGTAGTTGCTGATAAGCATTCAATTGGTGGAATCCCTGGAAATAGGATTACACCAATAATTGTGGCAATTGTAGCTAGTAATGAAGTGGTGATTCCAAAAACTTCTTCTCGGGCAGTAACTTCAGCTTCAGGTACAGCTGATACAATGGAAGTTTTAGCTCCAGTTGGATTTGCTTCAAAAGAGATAAAAAAAATTGTACAAAAAACAAATGCTTGTTTGATTTGGGGTGGTGCCTTAAGATTAGCACCAGCAGATGATCGGTTTATTGAAATTACTCGTTGTCTGGGCAGAGAGCCTTATTCAAAAATGGTAGTGAGTATTATGTCTAAGCAAGTAGCAACTGGAGTGACTCATTTAGTGATTGATATGCCAATAGGACCAACAGCAAAACTCCATGATGAAAAAGATATTCTTTTTGTTAAGAACCTATTTCTTTATTTATCAAAACGTTTTAAAATTAAGACTAAAATTATTATTACTGAAACTTTAGGGCCGATTGGTTATGGTATTGGACCTAGCTTAGAAGCAAGAGATGTAATGAGGGTCTTGCAGCAAAAATCAGAGCGGCCAATGGATTTAGAAAAAAAATCAGTTTTGTTTGCGGGTAATTTATTAGAACTAGTAGGAAAAGCTAAAAAAGGACAAGGTCAAAAAATGGCTTTAGAATCTTTACAATCAGGTAGAGCTTTTAAAAAAATGCAGGAAATAATACAAGCTCAAGGAGGAGATTCTAATATTGATTCTGAAAAGATTAATATTGGAAAGGTTTCATGGGAATTGAAATCATCTAAGTCTGGAGTTATTAAAAAAATTCATAATAAAAATATTAACAAGATTTGTAGATTATTAGGAGCACCAACAACTAAAGAAGCTGGAATTTATCTACATAAAACTTTAGGAGAAAAAGTCAAAAAGAATGAGGCATTGTGTTCTTTGTATACGAATAGCCCTCAAAGATTAACCTTAGCTAAGCATGCTTTAAAAAAATTAGATTTATACTTTATTAAGTAATTTGACATTATTAATGGTATAATATTAATAGCAGGTCGGGTTAATTTAAAAAAATAAAAATATGATTTGGGTAATTTATTTTTTCATTGTTGTTTGGGGCATTTGTGGGGTTTTATCTCTTTTAGTACCAAAAACATTTAAGGAGTTTATGTTGAAATTTACCTCAGCATGTCCTTATTGGCTTTGGGGAATACTAGGATTGATAATAGGTTATTTGTTTTGGCAATCTGTAAGTTTAGTTAGTGTTCCTTGGGTAATGCAAGTTTTGGCAGCGTTTGCGGTTATTAAAGGATTGGCTCTTATTATTATGCCTAAAAGCACAGCTGAGAAAATGCAAAACTCTTTATTAAGAATGTCAGATCTTTTTTATAGAGTTTATGGGGTTTTAGTACTTTTATTGGTTTATTATCTTTATCAGATTTTGCTTTAGATTTAAGATGAGTTTTGTTAAAAACAGCGTAGATAGATTGCGCTGTTTTTAATATTTTTTTAAAATGCTATAATAATATTTAAAGTTAAAACAAGAATAAAATTATTTATGAGTGCTGAGTTATTATTAGTTTTTCAAATCTTAGTTTTGCTGTTTTCTGTGGTTATCCATGAAGTTTCTCATGGTTTGGCAGCTTTGCGTTGTGGAGATGATACAGCAGAAAGACTAGGGCGTTTGAGTTTAAATCCTTTAAGGCATTTAGACCCAATTGGTTCAGTGGCTTTGCCTTTGTTGTTGATTTTAATGAAATCAGGGTTTGTTTTTGGTTGGGCTAAGCCAGTGCCTTATAATCCATTAAAACTTAAAAATCCTCGTCGAGATACTGCTTTATTAGCTTTTGCTGGACCTTTAGCTAATTTTAGTGTGGCCTTGATTTTTGGATTAATTATTAGAGCAATAATGATAACTTCGTCTTTTGTTTCTTTATTGCCTTTTTTAGTGATTATTGTTCAAGTTAATTTAATTTTAGGGGTGTTTAATTTAATGCCGATTCCGCCCTTAGATGGTTCAAAAATATTGTTTTATTTTTTCCCTTCTTCTAAATTAGAAATGTTTCTTTCTCAGTATGGATTGATTGTTTTTTTCTTTTTTATTCTTTTCGCTAGTGATATAATTTTGTCATTGGTTTCTATGTTTTTTTCTTTATTTACAGGTATTGCTTTGGGTTAAAGAAACCTATAAATAGAGTTGACGGAAACCTTATTCTTTGATAAACTTAATGCCGATTGCTTTAAAAGCAAATTTATTTTATTTTAATTATGCCAACCCTAGGTCAACTAATTAGAAAAGGGAGAAAGCCAATAGCTAAAAAGAGCAAATCAGTTGCTCTGTCTTTTTCTTTTAATGCTATTAAGAATAAGCCAACTCATCATTTTTCACCTCTTAAAAAAGGAGTTTGTTTGAAAGTTTTTACAACTACGCCTAAGAAACCAAACTCAGCTTTAAGGAAAGTAGCTCGGGTTAAGTTAAGTAATGGAATGGAAGTGACGGCTTATATCCCAGGAGAAGGTCATAATTTACAAGAACACTCAATTGTTTTAGTGCGTGGAGGTAGGGTTAAAGATTTACCTGGAGTAAGATATCATATAGTGCGAGGTAAATATGATACAATGGGAGTTGAAGGAAGAAAACAAAAAAGAAGTAAATACGGAACTAAAAAAGAGAAAAAATCATGAGAGGAGAACACCAAAAAGAAAAACAATACGAGCCAGATTTAAAATACAAAAGCGCTTTAGTTACACGCTTTATTAACTATTTAATGAAAGATGGAAAGAAATCTACAGCTCAGAGAGTTTTTTATAACACAATGGATATTATTGAAAAAACAGCCAAGCAAGAACCAATAGCAGTTTTTAATTTGGCAGTTAAAAATGTATCTCCTGAATTAGAAGTAAAAACAAGAAGAATTGGAGGGGCTAATTATCAAGTACCTCAAGTAGTACCTGAATATCGAAAAACCACTTTAGCTTCTCGTTGGTTAATTAATGCTTCTCGGGCTAAAAAAGGCAAGTCAATGGCAGAAAGGTTAGCTGAAGAATTAATCCTAGCTTCTAAAAACGAAGGGGCAGCAATGAAAAAGAAATTAGACACTCATCGTATTGCAGAAGCAAATAGGGCTTTTGCTCATTTTAGTTTTTAAATTAATATTATGGAAAAAATATATCCTATTGAAAAAATAAGGGACATTGGTTTTATTGCTCATATAGACGCTGGAAAAACAACCACGACTGAGCGAGTTTTATTTTACACTGGTATTACTCACAAGATAGGTATTATTGATGAGGGAACAACAATTATGGATTGGATGGCTCAAGAAAGAGAAAGGGGAGTAACAATTACTTCTGCAGCCACTACTTGTTTTTGGGCACCAACACATAGGGAAAAAGATCCTCAAAATGAATATCGAATTAACATTATTGATACGCCTGGACATATTGATTTTACCGCAGAGGTCCAGAGATCATTAAGAGTTTTAGATGGAGCGGTGGTAATTTTTGATGGAGTCGCTGGTGTTGAATCTCAATCAGAAACAGTTTGGCGTCAGGCTGATAAATACAAAGTTCCTCGAATGTGTTTTATTAATAAAATGGATCGTTTAGGTGTTGATTATGAAAAAGCATTTAAATCTATTTTAGAAAGATTAACTCCTAATGCTCTAGCAGTTAATATCCCTATAGGGGCTGAAAGCAAATTTGAAGGGGTGATAGACTTGGTGACAATGAAAGCAATTTACTTTGAAGGAGAGCAGGGAGAAATAATAAGTGTAAAAGAAATTCCTGCTGACTTAATGGATAAGGCTAAGGAATACAGAAAAGTTTTCATTGAGAAAATAGCAGAACAAGATGTAGAGGTTTTAACAGATTATTTAGAAAAAGAAATTGAACCTTCTGAAGATAAAGTTCGAGAAATATTACGTAAGGCAACAATAGCTGGAATAATAATTCCAGTATTTTGTGGTAGTTCATTTAAAAACAAAGGCATTCAGCCATTATTAGATGGGATTGTAGAATATATGCCTTCACCATTAGATTTGCCTCCAGTTCAGGGTATTCACCCAAAAACAGGAGAAGCAATAGTTTGCCCTCCAGATGATAAGGCACCTTTTGCTGCTTTGGTATTTAAGGTGGCTAATGATCCTTATGTGGGGACTTTAAACTATTTTAGAGTTTATTCAGGTGTTTTTAAAAAAGGAAATTATCTTTTAAATGCAAGTAAATCCAGCCAGGAAAGAATTGGCAGGTTATTACAAATGCATTCTAATAAAAGAGAAGAATTAGAAGAAATTAGAGCTGGGGATATTGCAGCAACAGTTGGCTTGAAAAATACAAATACTGGTGATACTTTATGTGATCCTAATCATCCAGTAATTCTGGAAAAGATAGAGTTTCCAGAGCCAGTGATTTCAATTAAAGTAGAGCCGCAAACAAAAGCTGACCAAGAAAAAATGTCTTTAGTTTTAAAAAAGCTTTCTGAAGAAGATCCTACTTTTACAGCAAAAAGCGACCAAGAAACTTCAGAAACTATTATTTCAGGCATGGGTGAATTTCATTTGGAAATATTAGTGGATCGAATGAAAAGGGAATTTAATTTAAATGTGAAAACAGGAAGACCTCAGGTTGCTTATAAAGAAACTATTAGAAAAACAGTAGAAACTGAAGGAAAATATATTAGGCAGTCAGGAGGTAGGGGGCAATATGGTCATGTTTTACTAAAATTAGAACCTTTGGAAAGAGGCAAAGGATTTGAATTTGTTGATACTATTAAAGGTGGTGTTATCCCTAAAGAATATATTCCAGCTGTAGAAAAAGGAATTAAGGAAGCTTTGGATAAAGGAATTTTAGCTGGCTATCCAATTTCTGATATTAGAGTGACTCTTTATGATGGATCTTTTCATGAAGTGGATTCTTCAGATTTTGCTTTTAAGATAGCTGGCTCAATGGCTTTTCAAGATGGAGCCAAAAGAGCTAGTCCAGTTCTCTTAGAGCCAATAATGAAATTAGAAGTTGTTATTCCAGAACAAAACCTAGGTGATGTTACTGGTGATATCAGTTCTAAAAGAGGAATGATTGAAAGCATTGGTGAGCGAACCATGATGAAAATTATTCTAGCTAAAGTGCCTTTAGCAGAAATGTTTGGCTTTGCTACAAAGCTACGTTCATTAACTGAAGGCAGAGGAGTTTTCACCATGGAATTTGATCATTATCAAGAAGTGCCAGATAATATCACTCAGGAAATAATTGGTAAAGAAGTTGCCTAATTAGGGTTGACATTAAAAAGGTTATGCCTTAATATGATAGATACTTAAAGGCTTAGGGATAAATCAGAGCTTTAAGGGTCAAAATAAAAAAATATAAAATAGGTCAAAATAAATAAAATAAATAATAAATAAAAATTATGGCAGAAAAAGAAAAATTTGTTCGTGGTAAAACTCACATGAATGTGGGAACCATTGGTCATATTGATCATGGAAAAACCACTTTAACCGCTGCTATTTTGCATGCTCTTCACTTAAAAGGCACTGCAAAAAAAGACGGTGATGTGTCTGAAATAGACAAGGCACCAGAAGAAAAAGCCAGAGGGATTACCATTAATGTTCATCACTCTGAATATGAAACAGATAAAAGACATTATGCGCATATTGATTGTCCAGGCCATATTGACTATATTAAGAATATGATTACTGGTTCTGCGCAGATGGATGGAGCTATTTTAGTAGTTTCTGCTCCTGATGGACCCATGCCTCAGACATTTGAGCACATTCTTTTAGCCCGTCAGGTTGGGGTGCCAGCAATGGTTGTTTTCTTAAATAAAGTGGATATGGTTCAAGATGAAGAATTAATAGATTTGGTTGAAACAGAAATTAGAGAATTATTAACCAAACATGAATTTAATGGAAAAGATGTCCCAATTATCAGAGGGTCAGCTTTAAAAGCCCTAGAATCTAACACTGCTGATGATCCAGCAAACAAACCAATTTTTGATCTTTTAGATGCTATTGATACATATTTCCCAGAGCCTAAGAGAGATATTGATAAGCCTTTCTTAATGCCAATAGAAGATATTTTCTCTATTGAAGGCAGGGGTACTGTAGCCACTGGAAGAGTGGAAAGAGGTGTAGTAAAACTAAATGAAGAATTAGAAATTATTGGTTATTTACCAACAACTAAAACAACAGTTACTGGTTTAGAGATGTTTAATAAGTCTTTAGAAGAAAGCCAGGCTGGGGATAATGTTGGTATTTTATTAAGAGGATTAAAGAAAGAAGAAATTAGAAGAGGCCAGGTATTGGCTAAGCCAGGTTCAATTACTCCTCATACAGAGTTTGAAGCTGAAGTTTATATCTTAGCTAAAGAAGAAGGAGGTAGACATACACCATTCTTTACTGGTTATAAGCCTCAATTCTTTATTAGAACAGCAGATGTGACAGGAGAAGTTACTTTACCTGAAGGAGTAGAGATGGTTATGCCAGGTGATAATGTAAAATTCAATGTGAAATTAATTGTTCCCGTAGCCTTAGATGAAGGTTCTCGATTTGCTATTCGAGAAGGAGGAAAAACAGTTGGCGCAGGTATAGTAACAAAATTCATTCAAAAGTAATTATTTATTGTGGCCACTACGAAAACAGAAATTCAACAAAGGATTAGGATAAAAATTAAAGGTTATGATTATCGAATACTGGATAATTCTTGCAAGCAGATAATTGAAACAGTAATGAGATATGGTAATGAGGTTGTCGGACCTATTCCTTTGCCCACAGAAATTCATCGCTATACGGTCAATAAAGCGACTTTTGTTAAAAAAGATGCACGAGAACAGTTTGAGATAAGGATTCATAAAAGATTGATAGAAATTCCTAATGCAAATCAAAGAACAATAGAAGCACTTACTAATTTAGATTTGCCAGCGGGAATAGATATAGAGATTAAGATGTAAGCCCGGAATATCTAGTCTGGAATGAAGTCAAAGAAAACTGGGCTAGGGCCCAGTTTTTCTATGAAGAATTTAAATTAATAAAAGAAGATGAAGATTACTTTAGCTAAAAAATTAGAAATGTCCCAGGTTTTTAATGAGCAGGGCAATGTTGTTCCGGTAACAATTATTCAAGCGGGTCCAGTTGTAATTACTCAATTAAAAACCAAAGAAAAAGATGGATATCAAGCTATTCAAGTAGGTTTTGGTAAGAAAAATAACAAATTTCAATGGTTTGAAGAATTTAATTTAGAAAAGAATAAACTAAATGAAACGGAAATGAATAATCTAAAGATAGGTGATGAAATTAAAGTTGATGTTTTTGAAGAAGGCGATAAGGTTAGAGTAACAGGGAAAAGTAAAGGAAAAGGTTTTCAAGGAGTGGTGAAAAGACATGGTTTTAAAGGGGCTCCAGCTAGTCATGGAACAAAAGATCAATTAAGAGCACCAGGTTCAATTGGGCAAACTGGAATTCAACGAGTGATGAAAGGTAAGAAAATGCCAGGCAGAATGGGTTTTGAACAGATAACTTTAAAAGGAGTTAAGGTGATAAAAGTTATTCCAGAAAAGAATCTTCTTTATTTAAAAGGAGCTATTCCTGGTAGGAGAAATTCATTATTAAAAATTAGTGGTTAAAATGAAAGCACCAGTTTATAATTTAAAAGGAGAGACCAAGGAAGAAGTAGAATTGTCTTCAAAGATTTTTAATGAACAACTTAACAAACCTCTTGTTTTACAAGTGTATAAAGATTTAGTTAGTAATCAAAGAGAGCCTTTAGCTTTTGCAAAAAACCGTTCAGAAATTAGAGGCGGTGGTAGAAAGCCTTGGGTTCAAAAAGGAACTGGTAGGGCTCGTCATGGTTCTATTCGCTCACCTCTTTGGAAAGGAGGGGGAGTTACTTTTGGGCCTAGAACTAAAGAAGAAAGGGGTAAAAAGAAGATTAATAAGAAAGTTAAAGAAAAAGCATTGAAAATGGCTTTATCTCAAAAATTAAAAGATAAAGAGATTAAGGTTATAAAGAGCGCAGAAATAGAAAAACCACAGACTAAAATGATAGATAGTCTTTGTAAGGATATTATTGGAGAAAAAAAGAAAATGCCTAGCACTTTATTTATAATTCATTCACAGGAAAAAGATTTATTTAGATCAGCGCAAAACTTGCCTTATCTAAAGGTGATAAATATAGAAAATATAAACTTGATAGATATTTTAAATCATAAATATCTGTTATTTTCAACAAAAGGATTAATGGTCTTAGAAAAACAATATTAAAAATGGCTATTCTAGATTTTTTTTCAAAAAAACCAAGAAAAAAGGTTTCTAAAAAACCAAAACAGGAGAAAAAAGAATCTCCAAAAGTTTCTGATATTAAAAAAGAAACAAGCCCTCCTGTGGTTTCAAAAGGTTATTCAAAAGAGCATAAGATTTTAATTAAACCTCATTTTAGTGAAAAGTTTACCTTATTAGGTCAAGAAGAGAATAAATATGTTTTTGAAGTTAAAGAAAAGGCAACTAAGAATGAAGTTAAAAAGTCAGTAGAAAGTATTTATAAAGTGAAAGTTTTGAAAGTAAATACATTAAGAGCACCTCAGAAAACAAAAAGATGGAGAGCTCAGAAAAGCATTAAAAAAGGTAATAAAAAGATGATTGTGACCTTACAAGAGGGGCAAAAAATAGAATTAGGAATATGATTAAAAAACATAAACCAAAAACACCAGGTAGGCGCCATTATTCAGTTAGTGATTATTCTGTGTTAACAACAGATAAGCCTTTTAAGAAATTAGCTAAATCTTTAAAGAAAAACGTTGGTAGATCTAAAGGGCAGATAACAGTGCGCCATAAAGGAGGCGGAAGTAAAAAGCTTTACCGCGATATTTTTTTTGGACAAGAAAAAAAAGGAATTCCAGGTACAGTAAAGAGTATAGAGTATGATCCTAATCGTTCTGCTTTTATTTCATTGATTTCATATGCTGATGGGGCTTGGGGTTATATCTTATCTCCTCAGGGATTAAAAGAAGGCAGCAAGATTATTTGTGATGAAAAAACTCCTTTGAAAAAAGGTAATCGAATGATGTTAAAAAATATTCCTGTTGGTGCCTTTGTGCATAATATAGAAACTAAATCAGGTGCTGGTGGTAAATTAGCTAGATCTGCTGGTTCTTTTGCTCAAGTGGTGGCTCAAGATGGTGTTCATACGCATTTTAAAATGCCTTCTTCAGAGATAAGGAAAATTCCTAATCAATATTATGCTTCCTTAGGTCAACTTTCTAATGTTGAGCGTAAGATGGTAAGCCTTGGTAAGGCTGGGCGTTCTCGTCATTTAGGCAGGAGGCCTAAAGTTAGAGGCACAGCTATGAATCCAGTTGATCATCCTTATGGTGGTGGAGAAGGAAGAACTCAAAGGGGTACTAAGAGACCAAAGAATATTTATGGTAAAGTAACTGGAGGGAGAAAAACAAGGAAAAAGAAAAGATATTCTGATAAATTTATAGTAAGTCGAAGAAAGAAAAAATAATAAATTTTTAATATTATGGCACGTTCATTAAAAAAAGGTCCTTTTGTTCATCCAAAATTATTAAAAAAATTATCCAAGATGAAATCTGGAGATAAAACTCCAATTAAAACTTGGTCTAGAGATTCAATGATTACTCCAGAAATGGTAGGTTTTGTTTTTCAAGTTCACAATGGAAAGATTTTTATTGATGTTGAAGCCAGAGAAGAAATGGTTGGCCATCGCTTAGGAGAATTTGCTCCAACTCGTAAGTTTGTTCGACATGGTGGCAGAATGCAGAAAGAATTAGAGATGAAAGCTAGAACTCAAACTGGAGCCACAGCAGATAAAGCTAAGACAGATAAAAAATGATAAAACTTTTTAAAAATAAAAAGACATGGAAGTAAAAGCTTCTTTAAAATA
The DNA here is from genome assembly GCA_028695015.1 of Minisyncoccota bacterium. Lineage (GTDB taxonomy): Bacteria > Patescibacteriota > Minisyncoccia > UBA6257 > UBA6257 > JAQTTC01. The sequence goes on along the minus strand of JAQVJR010000001.1, from coordinate 70,474 downwards.
TTTGAGAATTAGTCCTAGGAAAACTCGTTTAGTCACTGAGTTAATAAAAGGATTGTCAGTCAAAGATGCTGAGCAACAGTTGATTCATCTTCCTAAAAGAAGTAGTCAACCTGTTTTAGAATTGTTAAAATCAGCAATTGCTAATGCAGAAAATAATTTTCAGTTGAATAAAGATGATCTTTATGTAAAGATAGCCAGAGTGGATGAAGGTCCGTCTTTAAAAAGATGGCGTCCTCGAGCTCGAGGCGCAGCTTATACAATTAAAAAAAGAACCTCTCATATCCATATTGTCTTAGATGAAATTAAAGGCAAGACAGTAATAAAGAAAGGAATAGATAAAGTAGAAAAAGATAAAAAAGCTATTAAGGGTCAAGAACAAGAAATAAAAGGAAAAAAAGAAGTTAAAGAATCCAAGATTAAAAAATCTCAGTTTAAGAAAGCAGAAAAAAGAATAGAGAAAAAAACATCTGAAGGGGCAATAGCAAAGAAACAAGTTTTTCGTCGTAAAGCAATTTAAAAAAGAATTTAATATTTAGTTATGGGAAAGAAAATTAATCCAAGATTTTATAGGTTAGGCTTAAATAAAGGATGGGAATCCCGATGGTTTAATTTGAAAGATAGAGCTAAGTTATTAGAAGAAGATCATAAAATCAGAGAATTTATTTTTAAAAAAGCAAAGGCTAGTCGAATTGAATCTATTGTTATAGAAAGAAAAACCAAAGATATTAAGATTATTATTACTACTGCTCGTCCAGGTCTTTTAATAGGTCGTCAAGGGCAAGGCATTGATGCTTTGCAAAAAGGCCTTAAAAAGATTTTAAAAACTGATTTGAATATTAATATTTCTGTAGAAGAGGTAAGGCATCCAGAAATTTCAGCTCGAATAGTGGCTCAAAGCATTGCTGAAGATTTAGAAAAAAGAATGCCTTATCGGCGAGTATTAAAACAGCAGTTAAGTAAGATAATGCAGCATAAAAAAGTTTTTGGAGCTAAGATTATGGTTTCTGGTAGATTAGATGGAATAGAGATAGCTCGTAATGAATGGTTGCAACAAGGCACATTACCTCTCTCTACTTTAAGAGCAGATATTGATTATGGAAAAGCTGAAGCTCATTGTACTTATGGGACGATTGGGATTAAAGTTTGGATTAATAAAGGAGAAAAATTTTCTCAATCAGAAGATAATAAGATTTAATTATTGAAATGCTATGTTAATGCCAAAAAAAGTAAAACATCGAAAGACACATAAAGGACGAGGTAGATTCCGTCAAAGAGATACTCGAGGGATTCATATCACCTTTGGTAGTTATGGTTTAAAAGCTTTAGAAGAAACTTGGCTTTCAGCGCGACAAATAGAAGCAGCGCGAAGGGCAATTGCTAGATCTTTGCAAAAAGAAGGTAAGGTTTGGATGAGAGTGTTTCCAGATAAGCCAATAACTAGAAAATCTCCTGAAGTGCCTATGGGTGGAGGTAAAGGAGCAGTGGAGTTTTATGTTTGTCCAGTAAAACCAGGAAGAATTCTTTTTGAAATAGATGGAGTTTCTTTTGCTAAAGCTAAAGAAGCTTTCCGTTTAGCTAATTCTAAGTTGCCTATAAGAACATCAGTAGTTAAGAAGTAATGAATTTAAAAACAAACAATGGTTAAAACTAAAGACTTACGTCAGAAATCAAATGAAGAGTTAAATCAATTACTCTCTGAATCTCAAAAGAAATTAAGAGAGTTGAGATTTAATTTAGCTAGCGGTAAGGTAAAGAATGTCCGCTCAGTACGTGCTTTGAAAAAAGACATTGCTCGTATTTTAACTATTCTAAATGAAAAATCTCAAATTATAGATTAATTTTATGGAGAAAAATACAAACAAACCTAAAAGCAAGAAGAGAACTCTAAAAGGAGAGGTTGTTTCAAATAAAATGGATAAGACAGTAGTGGTTAAAGTTTCAAGATTGAAATTGCATCCTAAATATAAAAAGCATTTTCAGGTGTTTAAGAATTTTAAAGCTCATGATGAGAAAAAACAATGTCAAATAGGTGATAAGGTAGTTATAGAAGAAACAAGGCCGATCTCTAAAGATAAAAGATGGAAAGTTATCAATATTTTATAAAGTCAAAATGATTCAACCACAGACAATTTTAAAAATTATTGACAATAGTGGCGCTAAGATAGTTCGCTGTTTTAAAGTTTTAGGAGGGAGCAGAAGAAGATATGCTCAAATAGGTGATATTGTAGTGGCTTCAGTTCGAGTTGCTGAGCCTCGAAAAGAGATAAAGAAAAAAGCAGTGGTTAAGGCTTTAATTGTACGACAAAAAAAAGCTTTTCGCAGAAAAGATGGAAGCTATATCCGTTTTGATGAAAACGCAGCTGTTATTCTTAATGACAAGAAAGAACCAGTAGGTAATCGTATTTTTGGACCAATTCCAAGAGAAATAAGAGAAAAAGGATTTACTAAAGTAGCGGCTTTAGCCCCAGAATTAGTATAGAAAATAAAGATCTATTAATATGAATATTAAAAAAGGAGATTTAGTAATAATAAAAAAAGGTAAAGATAGAGGAAAAACAGGAAAGATTATAAAAACTTTGCCTTCTGAAGATAAAGTTGTTATTGAATCTTTAAATTTGGTAAAAAAAATCCAAAGGGCAAAAAAAACAGGAGAAAAAGGTGAAATTATATCTGTGCCTCGTCCGATTGCCCGAGCTAATGTGATGTTGGTTTGCCCTCATTGCAAAAAACCAACCAGGATTAATTTTCTAAAAGATGGAAAAGACAAGTATAGGATTTGTAAAAAATGCAATTCTAAAATAGCATAAATTTTATGAAACTTGATTATAAAAACCAATTTAATAAAACAGTAGTGCCAGAAATGAAAAAGAAGTTTAATCTGGCTAATGATTTAGCTGTGCCTAAGATTACCAAGGTTATTGTTAATGTTGGTATTGGTCGTTTAACAATTGCCTCTAAAGACAATAAAGGTTTAATTGAAAAAATCTCAGGAGTATTAGCAATGATTACTGGACAAAAACCATCTGTAAGACCAGCTAGAAAATCAATTGCTAGTTTTAAGCTTAGAGAAGGTATGCCTGTAGGTTTAAAAGTTACTTTAAGAGGACAAAGAATGGAAGATTTTATTCTCAGGTTTATTAATTTGGTTCTACCAAGAACAAGAGATTTCTGGGGTATTCCTTTAAAAAACATTGATGAACAAGGGAATTTAAGTTATGGTATTAGAGAATTTAGCGTTTTCCCAGAAACAGGGCAAATACAAAATGTTCCAATGTTTGGTTTGGAAGTGACTTTTGTCACTAATGCAAAAAATAAAGAGCAAGCAATGGAATTATATAAATTATTAGGATTTCCTTTATTATGGCCAAAAAATCAGTAATCGCAAGATCAAGAAAAAAACCCAAATATTCTTCACGCAAAGTGAGACGATGTTGGCGTTGTGGAAGGACCAGAGCTTATATGAGAGATTTTGGTCTTTGTCGCATTTGTTTTAGAGAATTAGCTACTCAAGGAAAGATTCCTGGGGTTAAAAAATCTAGTTGGTAAATTTATTTTAATATCTTAATTCATTAATATATATGACAGATCCAATAGCTGATATGTTAACAAGGATTCGCAATGCCCAAGCGGTTAAAAAAACAACCGTTCTGGTTCCTTATTCAGAGATAAAGATGGAGATTCTAAAAGCTTTATTAAAATATGGATATATTGAAGGGATTGAACAAGTAAAGAAGAAAACAAAAAATTCTCAATCAGGAATGGTTAAGAAATTTATTGAAATTAAAATCAAGTATGATAAAGACGGGCAGCCTAAAATCTCTGAAATAAAAAGAATTTCCAAGCCTTCTAGAAGAGTATATTTGAAATCAAAAGAAATCTGGCCTTTTAAAAAGGGATTAGGGATTAGGATTTTATCAACCTCAAAAGGAGTTTTAGCTGATTTGGAAGCAAAGAAGCTAAAAATGGGAGGCGAAGTTTTATTAGAAATATGGTAATTTAATTGAATTTTAAACAACAATGTCTAGAATAGGTAAAAAACCAATAATTGTTCCAGAAACTGTTTCTCTAAATTTGGAAAACAATGAAATAAGAGCTAAGGGACCAAAAGGTGAGGATTCAATAAGCCTCAATGGTGATTTTAATACAGAAATAAAAGAGAATATGGTTTATATCACCCCAATTAAGCAGCAAAAAGATACTGCTATAAGATGGGGTACTTTAAGATCAAGGATTGATAATTTAATTACAGGAGTAGAAGAAGGGTTTACCAAGCAATTAGAAATTAATGGTGTTGGTTATCAAGCAAATATTGAAGGCAAGGACTTAAATTTAAAATTAGGTTATAGTCATCCAATTATTATTCCTTTACCCGAAGATTTAGAAGTTAAAGTGGAAAAAAATATTATCATTGTTAGTGGAATATCTAAAGAAAGAGTGGGTCAATTAGCAGCTTTGATTAAATCCAAAAGACCAGTAGAGCCATATAAAGGTAAAGGTATTCATTATGTTGGAGAGAGAATTTTAAGAAAGGCTGGTAAAAAAGTTGTTGGTTCTGGAGAATAATTTTTTAAAATAAAATGACAACAAAGATTAAACAAAAACAAAGACAGCAAAGACATAAAAAAGTTAGAGCTAAGATAAAGGGGACAAAAGAAAGACCTCGTCTTTGTGTTTTTAAATCAAATAGACATATCTCAGCACAAATCATTGATGATGAAGCAAGACAAACTCTTGTTTCTGCTATTGATTCTGAAATTAAAATTAAAGATAAGAGTAAAAAAACAGAAATAGCAGAAAAGTTAGGTGAATTGATAGCAGAAAAAGCTAAGGCAAAAAAAATACAAAAAGTTGTTTTTGATAGGGCAGGGTATAAATATCAAGGCAGGGTAAAGGCTTTAGCAGAAAAGGCTAGAAAAGGAGGTTTAATATTTTAAATTACACATTATGGCATTTGTAAAAAAAAGACAATTTGATAAAAACAAGATGGAAGAGGTTGTTTTAGATATTGCTCGGGTTACTCGAGTTGTGGCTGGAGGTAAACGATTAAGTTTTCGAGCCACAGTTGTTGTTGGTGATAAAGAAAAAAACCAAGTTGGTGTTGGCGTTGATAAAGGCAAGGATGTTGCTCAAGCAATACAAAAAGCAAGCACTAAAGCTAAAAAAAACTTAATCACAGTACCAGTTGTTAATGGAACCATTCCTCATGAGATTACAGCTAAATACAAAGCAGCTAAGGTAATTATTAAGCCAGCTAGAGAGGGAAAGGGGATTATTGCTGGTGGAGCAGCAAGAACAGTATTAAAATTAGCTAATGTGCCTAATGCAATTGCTAAGATCCTAGGTAATACTAGTAATCCAATTAATAATTCTCGGGCAACGATTTTAGCCTTATCTAAATTAAAAAACTTTAAGAAACAAGAAAAACCAATAGTAAAATCAGATAAAGATCATGCAAATACACCAGCTTAATAAAGCAAATATTAAATCTTCTCAGAAAAAGAAAAGAAGAGTAGGCCGTGGTGGTAAAAGAGGTGGTTATTCAGGTAAAGGACAAAAAGGACAAAAATCTCGAGCCGGAGCTAAGATAAAGCCTCAAATAAGAGAGATGGTATTAAGGTTTCCTAAAAAAAGAGGGGTTCATTTTAATCCTTTAAAAGAACCTTCAGTTGTTGTAAAATTAGAGAATATTGTGACTCATTTTCCTCAAGGAGGGATAATCACCCCGGCAAAATTAGAAAAGGCAGGTTTGCTTTCAAGAATGAAAAGCAAGCGACAATTGGTTAAAATATTAGGCAGTATGCCTTTAACTCAGAGTTATACAATTAAAAATCTTTTAGTTTCCCAAAAAGCCAAAGAAGCAATAGAAAAGGCAGGAGGGAAAATTCAAAAATAAATACAATGTTTAAATTATTCTTATCTTTACTACGTTCCCCTGATTTAAGAAAAAAAATATTAAATATTTTTCTTTTACTAGTGGTTTTTAGGATTATGGCAACAATTCCTTTGCCTAATGTAGATGTTAATCAATTACAACTTTTCTTAAGTTCAAATCAAATATTTGGTCTTTTTAATGTTTTTACTGGAGGTGCTTTTAAAAATATTTCCATAGCTTTATTAGGTATTAGTCCTTTTATTACTGCTTCAATTATCATGCAATTATTAACAATGATTTTTCCAAGTTTAAAGGAATTGTTTTATGAAGGCACAGAAAAAGAAAGGGCTAAATATATGCAATATTCTCGTTTATTAACCATTCCTTTAGCAGCTGTTCAAGGATTTGGGTTTTTAAATTTATTAAATCGACAAGGGGTTATTATTATTGCTAGTCCTTTGGATTTAATAAGGAGTTTGGTTATTATCATTACCGCTTCAGTGTTTTTGATGTGGATTGGAGAATTGATAACTGAACAAAAATTAGGCAATGGTATTTCTTTAATAATCTTTTCTGGAATTGTGATAGATTTTCCTAGAGAGATTTTGCAAACGATTGTGACTGTTGATCCTTCTCGAATGCCAAATATGATTGCTTTCTTTGCTGTGGCCTTAATGATTATTATTGGTGTTGTTTTTATTTCTGGTGGTGAAAGAAGGATTCCAGTGAGTTATGCTAAACAAGTGAGGGGCACAAAGATATATGGTGGGGCTTCTACCTATCTCCCTTTGAAAATTAATCAGGCTGGAGTGATTCCAATTATTTTTGCTCTTTCTATATTGATGTTTCCTCAAATGATAAGTCAATTTCTATCAGGCTCTCAAAATCCTTGGTTGTTAAAAATAGCTTTGCTTTTTAAGAATTTTAATCAAGGATCTTGGATATATTTATTGTTTTACTTTGGATTAGTTTTTCTCTTTACTTTTTTCTATACAATGGTTTCTTTTAATCCAGAATCTATAGCAGAAAATCTTCAAAAAAGAGGGGGTTTTGTTCCTGGTTATCGCCCTGGAAAAACCACAACCCAATTTTTAATGAATACAAGTAATAAAATTACCTTGTTTGGTGCTGTTTTCCTAGGGATTATTGCTATTTTACCAATATTAATGCAACAATTTACTGGAATTACTACATTTGCTATAGGTGGGACTTCACTTTTGATTTTGGTATCTGTGGCTATGGAAACTATGGACACAATGGAAGCACAATTAATAATGAGAGAATATGAAATCTCTTAATATTATCTTATTAGGACGTTCAGGTTGTGGTAAAGGCACTCAAGCAGAGTTATTGCAAGAAAAATATTCTTTAATTAATATTGATACAGGTGATATTCTTAGGGCCTTAGCTAAAAGAAAAGATTTATTTGGAGAAAATATTTCTAAGACAATTTCAAAAGGGAATTTAGTTCCTCTTTGGTTAGTAACCTATTGTTGGCTAGATAAGATGTTAAGTTTACCTCCAGACAAAGGAGTTATCTTTGAAGGTAGTCCCCGGGTTTTAGAAGAAGCTAAAATACTAGAAGAGACCTTGTCTTGGTTTAGTAAACGGAAATTATTAGTTGTCTATTTAAGAACCTCTGAAAAAGAAGTATCAACAAGATTATTAAATAGAAGAATTTGCTCTCAGTGTCATCGGGAATTCTCTTTAATTTTAAATCCTGGTTTAAAAAAATGTTCTCATTGTGGCGCTAAATTAATTCGTCGTCGTGATGATTATCCTCAAGCAATAAAAAATAGAATGGATTTTTTCAAAAAAAGTATTATTCCAGTTATCAACTATTTTAAAAAAAAGAATATGTTAATTGAAGTTGAAGGAGAAGGATTAATAGAAGATATTCATGAGGAAATCCTTTCTAAGATAAAAAAGTATTTAAAATGAAAAGTGATTCAGAGATAAAGATTTTGCGTGAAGGAGGAAAGAAGTTATCTATTATCTTGAATAAAGTGGCTAAGGCAGCTAAGAAAGGTGTAAGCGCAAAAGAATTGGATAAAATAGCATATGATTCTATTACAAAGATAGGGGGCAAGCCCTCTTTTTTAAATTATCAGCCAGAATTTGCTGAAGAGCCTTTTCCCAGTAGCTTATGTGTTTCTGTTAATGAAACTATTGTTCATGGTATTCCAACTGAAGATGTAGTATTTAAACAAGGAGATATTGTTTCTCTTGATTTGGGCATGGAATACAAGGGATTGTTTACTGATATGGCAATAACCATAGGCATAGGCAAGATAGAGCCTCAATATCGTAAACTTATACAGGTAACCAAAGAATCTTTAGATAAAGGTATTAAAGCAGCAAAATTAGGTAATACCTTAGGTGATATTGGTTATGCAATCCAATCACATATTGAAAAAAATGGCTTGGCAGTTATTAAAAATTTGGTTGGCCATGGGGTAGGGTATTTACCTCATGAAGATCCACCTGTTTTTAATTTTGGTTATCCAGGACAGGGTTTTAAACTAGAGCAAGGTTTAGTTATTGCTTTAGAGCCAATGGTGACTTTTAAAAGTGGAGAAATAAGAGAATTAAAAGATGGTAGTTTTGTAACTGCTAATGGAGAAATAGCTTGTCATTTTGAACATACAATAGCCATTACTAAAAAAGGACCATTGGTGATTACACAATAATCATTGACTTTTTACTTAGAAAGTGGTAGTATATATGTATTGAACTTTGAAAATTTTAAAAAGGAGATAAAAGAAATGATAGATAAAGAAAGGCAAGAAATTAAAGAAATAATTTATAAAAGAACAAAATATGGAAATATTTCTTTAAGAGAAGCACAAAGATTAGCTAAAAAAATAGGCTTTCAATCTGTGTGCGATGGTGATAAAAAGGAAATTAAAATTAGTTTGTATTTATTAAATAATAAATGATCAGAAAGGAGATAGGTATAATGATTAAAAGGACATTTATGAAAGCATCTTCAGTAGCAGTTATTATTTTATTTTTCTTTCCAGTTTTAACAAAAACTTGGTATAAGGTATTTAATTTATTATATCTGTATTATGGCAAGGCTATAAATTATTTACTTAGCCTTATTGAAGGAAACATATTTTATGGAATTGCCATATTAGTATTGATCATCATAATGATTCTTTGGATCTTAAGTAGTGGCAGTGAAGATAAGATAAGCGAAGAAGAGCGGAGCAAAGAGGATATATTAACAGAGGAGTTTTAACTCAATAAAACCCTAACAATAGTTGTTAGGGTTTTTTATTTGATTAGATTTTTGGTATAATAATGAATAATGAATGAACTTTGGACCATTATTATTGCTGCTTCTCCAATAATAGAATTAAGAGGAGCTATTCCTATGGCAATGGGAATTTTTAATTTTTCTTGGTCAAAAGCATTGTTTTTAAGTTTAATTGGTAATCTTTTACCTATTATTCCTTTATTATGGTTTTTAGATAAGTTATCAGGTTATTTAAGTGAACGATTTGTTTTTTTTAATAAATTCTTTACTTGGTTGTTTACAAGAACTAGGGAAAAAACAACTAATAGTTTTAATCGTTGGGGTAAATGGGCTTTGATTATCTTTGTGGCTATTCCTTTGCCTTTTACTGGGGTTTGGACTGGCTCAGCAGCAGCATTTCTTTTTGGAATAGAATACAAGCAGGCTTTTTGTTTGATTAGCCTAGGTGCTGTTTTAGCAGGAATAATAGTGACAACATTAACTTCATTAGGTATTAACTTTTTAGTTTAAATTTCAATATGGCTAAATTAATTGTTTTTAATTTTAAAATGGCACCAGCTTCAGTTATTGAAGCTAAGGAATTATTTAATATTTTTAATAAATATTCAAAGAAAATAAAAAATATTAAATTAATAATAGCCCCACCCTATATCTATTTAGCTGAAGCTAAGGAGAAAATTGGCCCTAAATGTTATTTAGGTGCTCAAGATGTTTTTTGGTTTAATCGTTATGCAATTACTGGAGAGGTTTCGCCAAAGATGTTAAAATCATTAAAATCACAATATGTGATTTTAGGTCATTCTGAACGTCGGGAACATTTAAAAGAAACAGAAGAAATGATTAATGCTAAGGTAAAAGCTTGTTTACAAGATAGTTTAAAACCCATAGTTTGTATTGGGGAGAAGGAGAGGAAAGATAATGATTCAGCAGCATCATTTTCTGTTAAAAAAATTCTCTTTGAACAATTAAATAATATTTTCCAGGGAATTCAAGTTAAAAAATCTTCTGATTTGGTTATTGCTTATGAGCCTGTTTGGGCTATTGGTACAGGAAAACAACAAGATTTGATAGAGGTTCAAAAGATAATTGAGTTAATTCGTTTTTGGTTAGCACGTCGGTTTTCTGAGGATATAGCGAAAAAACTACCAATTATTTATGGAGGTTCAGTTAATGCTCAGAATATTGTTTCTTTTTTGAAATTAAAAGAAAGCGCTGGAGTTTTGGTCGGTGGCGCCAGTACTAGAAAAAATGAATTAACAAAAATTCTTAATAAATTAATAAAATAACAATATGGAATCAAAAAAGTACGAACAATTAATAACTGTTTTAACAGTTTTTACAATAATTCTTAGTTTAAGTGTTTTGATCTGGGGTTATTATAATTATCGCTTGGCTCAGAATATTATTAATCCTGAGAGAACTATTTCATTTTCTGCTGAGGGTAAGGTTTTAGCTAAACCAGATATTGCTAAGATAGTGATTAGCGTTATTACTCAAGGAACAAAAGCAGAAACTGTTCAAGAGGAAAACAATAAGAAAATGACTGAGGCTATTGCTTTTATCAAAGAGCAGGGAATTGTTTCAGAAGATATTCAAACCTCTAGTTATAATTTAACTCCTCAATATGATTATGATTGGTGTCGTCGGGATAATCCATTGATTTCTTATTCTTGTCCACCAAAAATAGTAGGTTATGAATTAAACCAAAGCATTAGCACTAAAATCAGAGATTTTGATAAGATAAATACAATTATTGGTGGCTTAACAGAAAAAGGAGTTAATAGAATTTCAAATGTTAGTTTTGAAATTGATGAGCCTGAAGCTTATAAAAACGAAGCAAGGATTCAAGCTTTAAACAAGATAGAAGAAAGAGCTAAGGTTTTAAGTGAAAAAACTAATCTTCGCTTAGGTAAAATCGTTAATATTGTAGAAGGACAATCTATATATCCTGCTTTTAGCTTAGATATGAAAGCCATGGGTGGAGTAATGGAAGAAAGCATAGAGATGGGAGCACCAATAGAAATGGGAACTGAAGAAGTGGTTATTAATTTAAATGTCACTTACGAAATAAAGTAAAAAATAGCCTTTATGTTTTTAAGGTCTTTAGATTCTGCTAAAATAGATCAGAAAAAAGTTTTATTAAGAGTGGATTTTAATGTTCCTTTTACTAAGGATAAAGTCTTAGATGATTTTCGTATTCTTAATGTTTTGCCAACAATTAAATGGTTAAAGGAAGAAAAGGCAGCTAAAATCATTTTAGTTTCTCATCTTGGTCAACCTAATGGTAAAGATTTAAAATACAGTTTAAAACCAGTAGCTGATTATTTAGAAAAAACTATTAAGGAAAAAGTTTATTTCTTAACATTACCTATTGGCAATGAACTTTTAAAAGAAATAGATAAATTACCTTTGGGTTCTGTTATTCTTTTGGAAAATATTCGTTTTTATAAAGAAGAGCAAGAAAATGATAAGAATTTTGCTAAAGATTTAGCTAAAATGGCAGATTGTTTTATTAATGAAGCTTTTTCTGTTTCTCATCGCCAAGTAGCTTCTTTATGTGCGATTACTGAATTTTTACCTTTTTATCCTGGTAAATTATTAGAAAAGGAAATATCTAATTTAGATAAGGTTAGTAAAAACCCAGCTAAGCCTTTAGTAGTAATTTTAGGTGGAGCTAAAATTAAAGATAAATTACCGTTGATTGAAAAGTTTTTAACTAAAGCAGATTATATTCTCTTAGGAGGAGTGATGGCTAATACAATAGTGAAAAGCCTTGATTTTTCTATTGGTCAGTCTTTGTTTGAGGAAATTTCACAAGGAATAAACTTATCAGGATTTGAAGGAGCAGAATTAATTTTACCTGGTGATTTTGTAGTTTTAGATAAGGCTGGGAAAAAACAAGTAAGAGAGTTAGGAAAGGTATTGGAAAAAGATATGATTTTAGATATTGGGCCTATTGCTAGTCATACCTTTGGTAAGATTATTTCTAAGGCAAAAACTATTTTTTGGAATGGTCCGATGGGTAAATTTGAAGATAAAAGATTTAAAGATGGAACCAATGAGATAGTAAAAGCTATAATTAAAAACAAAAATGCTTTTTCAGTAATTGGAGGTGGAGAAACAATTGCTAGCTTTAAAGAAGTTGAGCCAAATCTTAAAACCCTAGAAACAACATCGCAAATATTCTTTTCTACTGGAGGTGGGGCTAGTTTAGAATATCTAGCTGGAAAATCATTACCTGGATTAAAAGCTTTAAGTAATAATAAATAATGATTGTTTTTTATCATCAAAATTGTCATGATGGGTTTGGTAGTGCTTGGGCAGTTTGGAAAAAATTCAAGAATAAAGCCCAATATTTTTCTTTGAATTATCAAAGTCCTTTTCATCATTTAATAGAAAGAGATATAGTTTATTTTGTTGATATTGTGCCAGAAAGAAAGATCTTAGAAGATTTGATTAAAAAAGATAACAAGATTATTATCATTGATCATCATCAGAGTGCTAAAAACATATTAGATCTTAAGAAGTTTGAAAATGTGGAAATAAATCTTAATATGAGGCGCTCAGCTTCAGTTTTGGTTTGGCAGTATTTTTTTCCAAAAAAAAGAATTCCAAAGCTATTGCTCTATGTAGAAGATATGGATTTATGGAAATTCAAAATACCTTATACTCGAGAAGTTTTAGCTACAATTAATTTAAATGATATGGATTTTAAAAAATGGGATAAGATAGCTAAAGAATTAGAAGATAGAAAGGGAAGGAATAAATATGTTCAAATTGGTAAGAAAATTATTGAATATCAAGACAATATGATTAAAGAGATAATGCAAGAAGCTAAGGAAGTGAAATTTGAAAAACATAAGACTTTAGCTGTTAATTCTTCAGTTTTAATATCTGAATTAGGTCATGCTTTAATTAAAAAAAAGCCACCAATGGCTATTGTTTGGTTTGAAGCAGGTGAAGATAAAAGAGTTTCTTTAAGATCTAATGGGAGGGTTGATGTTGCTAAGATAGCAGAAAAATATGGGGGTGGTGGCCATAAAAGAGCAGCTGGGTTTGCTGTGAAGAATAAAAAACCTTTACCTTGGAAAACTTAATTTTATTAATAATGAAAACAAAATTAGAAATATATACTGATGGAGGTGCTAGGAATAATCCTGGTCCAGCTGGTATTGGAGTGGTGATTGGTGATAAAGAATATGGAGAATATATAGGGGAAACTACAAATAATGTTGCTGAATACAAGGCAATTATTTTTGCTTTAAAAAAAACAAGACATTTATTAGGAAAATCAAAATTGAAAGATACTGAAGTGATTGTTAATTCTGATTCAGAATTAGCAGTAAATCAATTAAATGGAAAATTTAAGATCTTGGAAAAAGATTTACAACCTCTTTTTTTGGAGATTTGGAATTTAAGATTTGATTTTCCAAATCTACAATTTAAGCATGTTCGTCGGGAAAAAAATCAAAGAGCTGATTATTTGGTAAATCAGGCTATTAATAAGCAACAAAATACTTTAAACATATGAAAACTGCCTCGTTTAACGAGGCAGTTATCATTTATTAATTGAACCTATAAGCCGAATTCTGTACCTAATCTTTAAGGATTAGGCGGCAGCCATTTATCTAGCCTTAATGTTGCCATTAAGGTCAAGCGGTCACTCCAAGCTTAAGGCTTGGCCCGGACCTTGCACCCAGCAAGGATTTAGCCGTTTCACTCCTAAAATTGCTTTTAGGGCTCCTCCTATAAGGAGGTTGTATTTTTTTCAAAACACAACGTCTCTGTTCGCACCTCTATTAAGCGTTAAACGCTTAACGACAGCTGTTAGCTGCTACCTTTTAACAATTAGGTCATTGTTGGTGTTCGGACTTTCCTCTGGGTATTATATCCCAGTAGCTGCCCAGTTCAATCTTTTATATTATAACCTCTTTTTTTGATTATTTCAAGTTTTTATAGTAAAATTTAATAATATAAAGATGAAATTATGTAATAAAAATCTTTCTTTGTTTATTAATATCCTCTTAGGGGGATTAATATTATTATTAATAAGTTTGTTCTTTTATATTGCTTTTAAGGCTTTTCAAATTCAAGAAACAAATGAACAAATTCTTTCTTTAATTAGGGAAGAAAATTTACAAGAAGCAAATGATTTAATAGAAACAACAACTTTAGCTCAAAAGAATAAGGATTATCAGTTAATAGAAAAGTTTTCTTTTTTTCCTTTTGTAAAAGAGAAAATACAATTACAACAAGAATTGATATCTATTAAAGGATCTTTGGAAAAAATACAAGAAGGGGAGCTTTTTAAAGCAATGATTGATGAAAAAGAAAATGCTTTATCTTTATTAAATGATCTAGATAGTTATTTTCTTAAATTAGAAAAGTATGATTTATCTTTAGTTGCAGAAAAGAAATATGAAATAGAAAATTGGTTATCTTTTTTAGGTAAACAAAAAGAAAAAAATTATCTGGTTTTGTTTCAAGATTCAGATATTCCTAGACCAGCTGGAGGTTTTATTGGTGCTTATGCTTATTTAACATTTAATGATGGCAAGATAACTCTTTTAGGTGATGATATATTTTCTTTAGAAGAGGTGTTTTTAGATAAAATTATACCCCCAGGTCCTTTTTTAAATATTGAAGATCGGTGGTTTTTCCATGATACTAATTGGTTTTTTGATTTTCCTTTAACTGGTCAAAAAATCCTCTCTCTTTATTCTAAAACAGGAAAAAAACCTGATTTAGATGGTGTTATTGTTGTTAATATCCAAACAATAAAATCTGTTTTAGAAACAATTGGTCCTTTAGGATTAATTAATGGTTTGTATTTGGATGATGATAACTTCCTTTCTTTTTATAAAACACAAATCCAAGAAGCAGCTAAACCAGCTCCTTTACGCTTGGAAAAGAATGTTTTGCCATTGTTTTTTGAAAAACTACAAGAGCAATTAGCAGAATCTTCTTTAGAAACATCAGCTAAGGTATTGGATATTTTAAAGAAGAATCTTAAAGAGAAGGAAATACAGATTTACTTAATTGATGATAATTTAGAGTATTTTTTTGATGCTTATAACTGGACAGGGAAAGTTAAAGAAGGTAAGGATGATTATTTAGGAGTGAATATTAGTCTTTTAAAAAATGATTTTACAGAAGATAAAAGAGAAAAAAGAATTGAATTGAAAACAGAATTTAATGTTAATAAAGAGATAATAAATACACTTTTGATTGATGCTCCAGATTTTTTGCCAGCAGATAGACTATTGGAAAATTATTTGAAGATTTATTTACCTAAAGGAATACAAATTATTGAAGCTAAGGGTGGGTTTTTAAAAGAAATAAAAAAGGCTAAATCAGATGATGTTTATGCAAGATTAGATTATCAAAAAGATAAAGATTTATTATTAATAGAGCAAAACAAGATTTTGGATAAGAAGAATGGAATTGAGATATATGAAGAAGGAGGAAAGACAGTAATTAGTTCTTGGGTCCAATTATCTTCAAAGCCTTTTTCTTTGGTTTATAAATTGCCTAAGAATTGGGGACAATTATCTGATTGGGAAATTGTAGTTCAAAAACAAAGTGGACAGAAAACTAAATTTTCTTTAGATTTGATCATGCCTGAACAAGAAAGAATTCCCATATCTCTTTTTTCTTTTGATGAATTTATTCTTTTAGATACTGATTTGGTTTTGGATTTTAAATTTGAATTTTAAAAAAGTTAATTAATACAATGATTGCCCGTTTTCATAAAATATTAAATCATAAGTCAGAAACAATCTTTGGAGCAGCAATGTTAACTAGTGGCTTAACTTTATTAGGCAGTTTCTTAGGTCTTTTAAGAAATGCTTTTTTAGCTAGTTATTTTGGTGCTTCTGGGTATTTAGATATTTATTATGCTTCTTTTAGATTGCCAGATTTGATTTATAATATTTTTATTATGGGTGCTGTTTCAGTAGCTTTTATCCCTCTTTTTACTGAATATTGGGCTAAGAATAAAGAAGAGGCTTGGGAATTTGCTAATGCTATTGTAATGTGCATTGGTGTTTTTATTGGAATCATTGCTATATTAGTAGCAATATTTGCTCGGCCTTTTCTTTCTCGGCTTTTAATTGGATTTAATGCTGAACAATTGAATTTGGCTATTATCTTAACTAGGATTATGATGATTCAACCCATATTTATGGGTATTTCTTCTGTGGTTTCTAGTGTTTTAAAAGTATTTAAATTGTTTTTATCTTGTGCCTTAGCGCCTTTATTGTATAATACAGGAATTATTATTGGTATTCTTGTTTTAAGTCCTAGAATGGGATTAAAAGGTTTAGCTTATGGAGTGGTTTTAGGCTCTTGTTTGCATTTGGCTATTCAAATCCCAGCTTTATTAACGACTGGGTATAAAATTAAGTTTGATTTTCTAGTTTTGAAAGAAAAGATGTCCAGTCTGAAGAATATGGTTTTTTTAATGATTCCTCGTTCTTTAAGTATTATTGCTAATCAGGTTTTTCTTTTAGGAGTGACTATTGTGGCGACAATGTTAAGAGAAGGAAGTTTATCAGTTTTTAATTTTGCTAATGATATTCAGAATTTACCTCAGACTGTATTTGCCTTATCTTTTGCTGTGGCTGCTTTTCCTGTTTTGTCAAAATTGAAAATTGAGAAAAAACAAAAAGAATTTACTAAGGTTTCTTTAGAAACATTAACTCAGATATTTTTCTTTTTAATTCCAATTGCAATTTGGTTTATAGTTTTTCGGGAACCAATTATTCGTTTATTATTAGGTTATGGAAAATTTGATTGGTATTCTACTAGTCAGACAATTAAAGTTTTTTCAATCTTGTCTTTTGGAATGATCTTTCAAGGGGTTAATGCTTTATTATTAAGAATCTTTTTTGCTCAGAAAAATACTTTTAAGCCTTTTATTGCAGCAATTATTTCATATGCCTTAGGGTTTTTATTATGTTATAAGTTTGGTTTAGTTTTTGGAGTTGAAGGATTAGCTTTGGCAGTTACTTTGACCTATTTCTTGTATTTTCTAATATTAGGAATTTTATTAAAACCAGGGCTTAATTCAGAGTTATTAAAAGATTTTTACATTTCTTTATTAAAGATATTGCTTGTTTCTTTAATTAGTGGCTTAGTGGCTTCTTTGTTATTTAGTTTCTTAGGGCAATATTTTCTTATGGAAAAAGTTGCTAATTTAGTAATTAATGCTGGAATTGCTTTTATTGTTTCTTTGGTTTGTTTTTTCTCTCTTTGTTATAAATTAGAGATTAAAGAAATAACTGAGGTAAAAAATATTCTTGTTCAAAAAGTGTTAAATAGAAATAGAAGATAGATGAATAATATTCGTAATTTTGTCATTATTGCTCATATTGACCATGGTAAATCTACTTTAGCTGATAGGTTTTTAGAATTAACAAAAACTGTTTCTGAGCATAAATTAGTCCCTCGGTATTTAGATAGAATGGATTTAGAAAAAGAACGCGGGATTACTATTAAAATGCAGCCAGTACAAATGGAATACCAGAATTGTATTTTGAATTTAATTGATACTCCAGGGCATGTGGATTTTACTTATGAGGTTTCTCGAGCTCTAGCTGCTGTAGAAGGGGCTGTTCTTTTAGTAGATGGCACTCAAGGCATTCAAGCACAAACACTTTCTAATCTGGCCTTAGCTCAACAACAAGGACTTAAAATTATTGGCGCTATAAATAAAATTGATATGGATATCCTTGATTTAGATGTGAAGAAAAAGGAATTGGCTGATTTATTAAAAATTGATGAAAAAGAAATTGTTTTATTATCAGCTAAAACAGGGGAAAATGTTGAGTCTTTGCTTCAAAAGATAATTTCTGAAATTCCAAGTCCAAAGATTAAACATGAAAAACCTTTTCGGGCTTTAGTATTTGATTCTCATTATGATTCATATAAAGGGATTATTGCTTATTTAAGAGTGGTTGAAGGAGAGATTTCTAAAAATGATAAACTTTATTTTATAGCCAGCCAGGCTAAGGGTGAAGTATTGGATTTAGGATATTTTGCTCCTCAATTAGAATCAAAGGAAAAATTACAATCAGGAGAAATTGGTTGGATAGCAACTGGATTAAAAGATTTAAATTTAGTTAGGGTTGGGGGAACAGTGGCTAAATCAAAAGCTGAACCTTTGCCTGGATATCAAGAGCCAAAGCCAATGGTTTTTGCTGGTTTTTATATGGCTAAAGGGAAAAAAGATTTATCTTTGGGAAAAGGAGAGCAGGATTTTGAATATTTTCGTTATTCTTTATCTCAATTAAAATTAAATGATTCAGCTTTATCCTTTACTCCAGAAAGTTCTGAGGCCTTGGGTCGGGGTTATCGTTTAGGATTTTTAGGTATGTTGCATTTGCAAATTACCCAGGAGAGATTAAAAAAAGAATATGGTTTGGATTTAATTATCACTCAACCCACAGTACCTTATAAAATCTTGTTAAGAAACAAGAAAGAAAAGATGATTACTAATCCTAGTGAATGGCCTGATCCAAGTGAAATTATTGGTTTTGAAGAGCCTTGGGTAAAAATAGAAATCATGATTATTCCTCAGTATTTATCTGCAGTGATGAAGCTAGTTAATGATTCTCGAGGGAAAAATATTGAGACGCTTACTTTTGCTGAGAGATTAATTATTAAATGTGAAATTCCTTTAGAGGAGACCATTAAAGATTTTTATGATAATTTAAAATCTGTTTCTTCAGGTTATGCTTCAATGAGTTATGAAATTATTGGATATGAACAAACAGAATTAGAAAAACTAGAAGTTGATTTAGCAGGGAAAACATTTGAAAGCTTGTCGAGAATAGTATTTAAGGATAAAATAGAAAAAGAAGCTAGGGGATTGGCCTTGAAATTAAAAAAACTCTTACCCCGTCAGAATTACCCTGTAGCTATTCAGATTAGGGGTTTGGGAAGGATTATTGCTAGAGAAACAATTCCTGCTTTGAAAAAAGACGTTACGGGTAGTCTTTATGGGGGTGATAGAACAAGAAAGATGAAGCTTTGGAAAAAACAGCAAAAAGGGAAAAAGAAGTTATTAGAGCAAGCTGATTTACAAATTCCTTCTGAGGTCTTTTTCAAAATATTTCCTTCATCTGATTAATACAAAAAACAATGAAAAAATTCTTTTTAATTTTAATTAGTGTTTTTGTCATCTTTTTTCTTGCTAAACGAATTCCTGAAGAATGGCAAAGACATCGCTTATTAACCAGTGAGGTGGAAAATTTAGAAATGAAAAAGCAAGGTTTATTAGAAGAAGAAGAAAGATTAGCACAGGTATTGGAAACTGGAACTCAAGAAGAGATTTTAGAAAGAGAGGCACGCTTAATGCTAGGGTATAAGAAAGAAGGAGAGCAAGTAGTTTTAGTTATTCCTTCAACTAATAACACAGAAGAAATAGCCACAACTAGTGAAGAAGGATTATCAGCTTCTATAAGATTAGGTGATAATGTAATTTCAAAATTCTCTCAATTTTGGCATAATTTAATAGAGAAAATAAAGAAATAAATAGCGGGATTCGTATAATGGTAGTATGTAACCTTCCCAAGGTTAAGGCGCGAGTTCGATTCTCGTATCCCGCTCAAATTATTCTACCACCACCAAGGCATTTGTTTTTTTCATAGAAAACAGCAAATTGGCCTGGGCAAGGAGCAAGAATAGGTTTTGAGAACATTATTTTTAATTTGTTTTTTTGAGGGATTAATTTGGCTGAACAAGGTTTTTGTTGATAACGGATTTGAACTTGGGCTTTGATAGGTTTTTGAATCTTTTGTCCAGAAATTAATTGATAAGGATGAATTAAGATTTCTTTTTTAAAGAGGTCTTTTTTATTTTTAGTTACTAAAAGGGTATTTCTTTTTTTATCAAAACCAAAGACAAAATATGGTCCATTAGCAAGTTTAATACCTTTTCTTTGGCCTAAGGTATAAAAATGCAATCCTTGATGTTTAGATAAAACATTGTTTTCTAAATCAGTAATTAATCCTTGTTTTTCTCCTATTTTTTCTTTTAAAAAGGGACAAAGAGATTGTCCAGCAATAAAACAGAAATCCTGGCTTTCTTTTTTTTGAGAAAAGGTTTTTAATCCTTGTTTTTTAGCTATTTGATAAACTTGTTGTTTAGTATAATCTCCTAAAGGGAAAATGATTTGCTTAAGCCATTTTTGAGGCAAGAGACAAAGATCATAGGTTTGGTCTTTGGTTTTGTCTTTGGCTCTAAATAATTCATATAATTTGGTTTTGGGGTTTAATTTTAATTTAGCATAATGGCCAGTGGCAATGTATTGAATTTTATGTTTTTTAGCCCAATTGATTAATTGTTTGAATTTAAAATTAGGATTACAAACAACACAAGGATTAGGCGTTCTTAGGCTTTTCCACTCTTTTACAAAGTATTCAACAACTTCTTTTTCAAATTCTTTTTTAGCATCAATAGTATAAAAAGGAACATCTAGTTTTTTACAAATATCAATGGCTGTTTTTAAAGATTGTTCTGATTGATAAATGTTTTTTGAAAAAGCATTAGTATTGTTTTGCCAAAGAGGTAATTTTAAAAAAACACCAATAGGTTGCCACCCTTGTTGTTTTAATAAAATTAAAGCAATAGCAGAATCAATGCCACCTGATAAGCCGACAACTATTTTCTTATTTTGTAAATCTTTCATTATTGTTTTAATCTTTGCTTGAATTGATCCAATCAGCGTATTTTTTCTCAATGATTTGCTTTTCTTTTTCTATTCTTTGATGACGTTTTTGTAATTCTTTTGGAATGTCTCTTTTGTTTTTATGAAGATAATTATATATGGCTTCATTTAAGGCATCGATAGCTAGGACAGAACAATGGATTTTAATTGCTGGTAATTCTTCTAGAGTGTCAATAATGCTATCCTTATTTAATCCAATAGCTTGTTTAATGGTTTTTCCTTTAGCTAAATCAGTGATAATGCTGCTAGTGGCTATTGCGGCCACACAACCATAAGTTTCAAATTTAACATCTTCAATAATTTCTTCGCCTTTTTTATTTTTCCCTATCTTAAGATAGAGATTCATTACATCTCCGCAAACCACATTGCCCACTTGGCCTTGGCCATCAGCATTTTGTATCTTGCCAAAGTTATGGGGGCTTTTAAAATGTTGTAATACTTTTTTATTATACATTATTTGAAAGGTGATATTTTTCTTAAATTTTTAATGATTTTAGGTAAGGTATTTAAAACATAATCAATGTCTTTTTTTGTTGTCCATCGACCAAGAGTTAATCTTAAAGAACCATGAGCGCATTCTGGCAATAATCCACAAGCTAAAAGTGTATGGCTAGGCTCTAATTTTTCTGAAGAACAAGCAGAGCCAGTTGAGGCGGCAATGCCATATTGATCAAGGCTGGTCACAATTGATTCGCCTTCAATAAAAGCAAACCAAAAATTAGCATTATTAGGCAATCGTTTTATTGGATGACCATTAAGATGCGCTTGGGGTATTTTTTTTAAAATTCCTTGAATTAAATAATCTCTTAATTGAGTTAATCTTTTTGATTCAGATTTCATTTTTTTTAAACATATTTCTGTTGCTTTGCCAAAACCAATAATGGCAGGAACATTAACAGTGGAAGAACGAAGACCAAATTCTTGATTGCCACCATGGAGCAAAGGATCTATTCTTATGTCTTTTTTGATATATAATAAGCCAGCGCCTTTAGGTCCATAAATCTTATGAGAAGAGGCAGTTAATAAATCAATTTTCATTTTCTGAACATCAATGGGAATTTTGCCAAAGGTTTGAACCGCATCAGTATGAAAATATATTTTCTTTTTTTCACAGATATTTCCGATTTGTTCTATGGGTTGGATAGTGCCAATTTCATTATTGCCATGGATAATGGAAATTAAGATAGTGTTTTTTTTAATGGCTTTTTCTATATCCTTTGGGTTTATTAATCCATATTTGTCAGGTTTGATTTGGGTGATTTGAAAACCTTGTTTTTGAAGCCAAGAGGTACTGTTTAAAACACAATCATGCTCAATCGCAGAGATAATAATATGTGATTTTTTTTGATTAGCAAAAGCTATTCCTTTTAAGGCTAAATTATTACTTTCTGTTGCTGAGCTGGTAAAAATTATTTCTTCCTTGTTTTTCGCATTAATAGCTTGAGTAATTATTAAACGAGCTTTTTCTAAGGCTTTTTTAGATTCTTGACCTAATTTATACAAAGAAACTGAGTTGCCAAATTTTTCCTTAAGATAAGGCATCATTGTTTTTAAAACCTGAGGATCTACAGGAGTGGTGGCGGCATAATCCAGATAGACTTGTTTTGTTTTAGCCATAGATTAAAATTAATACAATTAAGTTTATTTATTCTATCATAGGATATTCTGATTTACAATTTACTTGAATTCTGGTATTTTATATTAAAACAGGCCCATGTAGCTCAATGGCAGAGCAACTGTTTCGTAAACAGTAGGTTGTCGGTTCAAGTCCGGCCATGGGCTCTTGACTTAATATTATACTTGGGTATAATTTTCTCTTGGACAATAGCAGGAAGACTAGAAGGAGGTGTAAAAAATGTTCTTTAATAATAAAAAAACAACAACCTTTAAATCTTTTAGGCCTAAAAAAGAACCCTTAAGCGACACTCAAGAGCTTAAACAGGCTCAATTAGTGCTTGAAAGCGCTTTAAAAGGTAAAAATAAAAGACAGTTAAGATTTATCTTATCTGTGGCTAAATTAAAAGCAAAAGGAGATGAACATTATATTTCTAATATTAAAACTCTGGTAGAGCAGGCAATCAAAAAGGGCTTAACTATTGAAAAAATTAGAATGTTTTGTCTCCATATATTCCATTCTGGAAAGAATGCAGCTGAAAGATTAATCAATAAAGTTGAAGAAAGATTAAAGGAGGTTACCTATTATGCGGCATAAGCTAAAATTCTTCCTGCTATTGCCGCTCTATTTTCTTGACAAAAAATTTAATTCCTATATACTGTATCTAGTTTCCCAAGACATCAGGCAGCCAGAGCATAAGACCTGATCAGGAATAACTCCTTTTTATATATTGTCTGTGGGAAACCACAGATTTTTAATTAAAAAAATGATTTCCAAAGAGAAAAAAACACAAATAGTTAAAGATTTACTAGAAGAGATAAAAAAAGCTAAGGCTGTTTATTTTCTTAATTTTTCTGGCATTAAAGTATCTGATTTGGAAGAATTAAGAAAACAATTAAGAGAAGAACAATCTGCAGCCCAGGTAATAAAAAAGAATTTGGCTCAGGTTGTTTTTTCCCAAGCTGGATATCAAGAAGCCATTCCCATTGAAAAAGAAGGTTCTTTGATGTTAGGGATTGCTTTTGATGATTGTTTTAAAACAGCAAAAACCCTTTTAGGATTTTCTAAAAAAAATGAAAATATTCAGATATTAGGCGGAGCGGCTGAAGGAAGGTTTTTGAGTAAAAAAGAAATACAACAATTAGCAAAAATTTCATCCCAAGAATCGCTTTTAGGTCGATTAGTTGGCTCAATGTCTTCTCCAATGCAACGATTAGTATCTGATTTGAATAATACAATTCAGAAATTGGTTATTGTTTTAGAAGGCATTAAAGCGACAAAATAATTTTTAAAAATTAATTAATATGGCAGAAGAAAAAGAACAAAAAAAAGTTGCAGAAGAAAAAGAACAAAAACAAGTTTCAGAAAAACTTCAAGACTTAATGAAGAAAATAGAAGAGTTAAGCGTAATGGAGCTTGTTGATTTAGTTAAGGCCTTAGAAGATAAATTTGGTGTTTCTGCAGCTCCACAAATGGTAGCTGGAGTTGGAGGCGCTAGTGCAGGAGCAGAAGAAGCAGGTGCAGGAGAAAAGAAAGAAAGCGTTACCTTAATCTTAAAAGATGCTGGTCAAGCAAAAGTACAGATTATTAAAGAGGTTAAGGATATTTTAGGCCTTGGCTTAAAAGAAGCTAAGGATTTGGTTGATGCAGCACCAAAAGAATTAAAAACAGATATTCCTGTAAAAGAAGCAGAAGAGATTAAGCAAAAACTTGAAGCAGCAGGAGCAACTTTAGAAATTAAATAGATTTATTAGAAGAATCAGCTCAGTGGGTGATTAGCTCAGTGGTTTAGAGCGCGTCGTTCACATCGACGAGGCCGCTGGTTCAAATCCAGCATCACCCACGGATTTCCTTGACTCTTATTGATATATTCTTTAGAATATATAAAGAAGATAAAAACTCATAAAAGGTCGAATTTAGTTTATAAAATCCTTAAGTCTTTTACTTTAAGATTTGGGTATTAAAAATAAAAATTCTTTAAACTTATGAAGAATAAAACTTGGTTAATTATTGGCATTGTTATCGTTTTAGTGATTGTCATTTTCATGATTATTCGCTCTTCAGAAACCATAGAAGAAACTGAAGAACCTCTTCCTATCATTCCTGAAGAGGAAATAGAAGAAGAGCCAATGCCTGAAATAGAAGAAGAAACAGTTTTACCTGTTCCTGAAGAAGAGGTAGAAGAAGTGGAAGAAGTTGTTGAAGAGTAAAACATTTTCTTGCATTTTAAAAGCCTTTGTGTAAAAACAAAGGCTTTTTTAATTGAATTAAGGTAATTTATTTAAATCTTGGTATATTAAATAATTATTGATATACTAAAAGGAGTGAGAAAGGTCGAAATAAGTAAAAATATTAAGATTCTTTTAAATACAATTTTAAAATGAAAATTAATTCAAAACAGATTTGGTTAATTGTTGCAATTATTTTAATAATAGTGATAGGGATTGTTGTTTGGCAATCAACAAAAGATAGAGTTGGTACAGAGATCCCTGGCATTAGTGAATCATCTGAAATGCCTTCTGAAACATCTCATGAAGATTCAGGTGCTTCTTCTGAAGCATCTAGTGGAGGCATAGGCGCTATGACAGATGATGTTTATGTTGAAATAGTAGCCCAACTCTCTTATTATATGCAGACAGATCCTCTGAATTTATTATCACATCATGAAGATTTGTATCGCAAATATGGAGTAACTGAGGATAACTTTAGCGCCTATACTGATTTGTTAATGGAAGATATGGAGCATTATATGGAGCTTACTGAAAGGATAATACAGAGAGAGCAAGAATTGTTGGATAATTAACTATTAAAACCAATATTAGATTGGTTTTAAGTTATCCACAATAGACTTGACAAGGTTTTAAGATTTGATATACTAATAATGCTGTCGTTTTTGGCTTGCCAGAAGCGGCAGCATTTTTTTACCTTATATTATTTAGGAAGTTTTATATCTTTAATCCTTGACAAACTTATAATAAAGATATATTATAACTCAATTAAGAACTTTGAAAATTAAATAAAAAAGAAAGGAGAGAAAGAAATGAAAAGATTTTTAGTATTGTTGTCTTTTTTGCTATTGGTGTTTTTAAGCTTTATTCCTGTTTTAAATTATGGAGCAGCAGAACTAAGAGCTAATGCCCCGATTTTACTAGATAGTGTTAAGTTGCCTGAAGGTTATTGTATTTTGCCAAGACCTAGTCATTCAAGTGAAGCCATGTTTGAAAACAATTCTTTTGAATTTGTGCCCAAATCTTTAGATGTTTTTTCAGACATTAATGGGTTTAGGCCTTATCCTTGGGGTGGAGAAATATTCTTTGGAGATGTGTCTTTTGTATGCTCTAAGGATAGTTATATGGGAAGACGATCTTTTATGATTCAAGGGTTTAGTAAAATGGATCATGGGGCTATTGCAGTGCCTGATATATTTTTTAAACCCAATGTAGAAATAGAAGAATTATACTATGTGTCATTTTGGGTAAAGTATGAAATTCAGGAAGGGGGATTTAGATTAGCTCATCAGTTTTTTCGAATAGGTGATGGCAGGTATCCTAGATATGCTTCTTATGGCCCTTGGATTTCTGGCAGCAGTTATGGAGATTGGAAATATATTGGCTTATTAGTTTATTCTCCATCAGATGCTTGGAAAGGGGATCCAGTCTTAGAATTTAAAGGAATAGGTCAAGTTTTTGTTGATAATGCTTATTTTGGTAAAGTTAAATTAATAAAGGAGGAAGATATAAGTGAAAATTCTTAGAAAATTAGGGATTTTTTCTTTAGAAGATTTTGTTTATGCTTGTGCTACAACTGTTCTGTCAGCATATGTTATCTCTATTTTACTGATGACTGTCTTACAAGTATTTGGGGTAGGCAAAGGGTTGGTTTTAAGTAATCGTTTTGCTTTTTTTTCCTTGGATATTCAGTTTCCTTTTTTCTTGTTGCTATGTGTAGTCTTAATGTATCTCAGTATGTTTATTTGGGTCTTAATGGGAGTGGCCAGTATCTTTTATAATAAAAAAGAAGATAAGATAGAAGAAGATGATTCAGTTTTGATTTCAGTAATGATTCCGGCTCATAATGAGGAGAAAGTCATAAGAAACATTCTGAATGATTTAATTTGTCAAGAATACAAAAACTTGGAAATTCTGGTTTTGGCCCATAATTGTACTGATAATACTATTAGGAATGCAAAATCTGTAAGTGATGAAAGGATTAAGGTATTAGATATTCAAACTCGTAAATCAGGCAAAGCCTTAGCTTTAAATGAAGGATTAAAAGCGGCAAAAGGGAAGATTATTGCTCAATTTGATACTGATAATAGGATAAAGGATAAAAAATTGTTTAACCGGGCAATGGCTTATTTCAAAAATGAAGAAATTGATGCAATTCAGGCAGAGCTTTCAACAAGCAATATGTATTCTTCAATTTTGACATTTCTTCAAGAAGTGGAATATGATACTTTTTCTTCTATTTCATGGCGAGGAAGAGATGTTTTTAAATTGCCTTGTTTTTTAGCAGGCACAGGAATATTTATCCGAACTAGAGTCTTACAAGAAGCAGAAGGATGGACTAATTCTTTAGTAGAAGATTTTGAATTATTTACTAGATTAACTCTAGAAAATAAGAAAATTATCTTTGCAGATAATCTTGTGGTTTATGATGAAAAACCGCCTTCTTGGAGTGGAGTTATGAAACAAAGGTCCCGATGGATTAAAGGGCATTTAAGAGTGACTTGGGATAATTTGCATAGATTTGGCAATTGGTTAGATTATGCTTATCGTTTAAGCCCTTTATCAGTGTTTGCTTGGTGGGCAAGTAATTTTCTTTATTGGTTTTACTATTTAACCAATCAAGTGTCCATTTTTAATATTACTGGTTGGATTTGGTTAATTTGGACAAGTACTTTTTTTGGTTTTCTTTTTTACAATAGTATTAAAAAAAGAGGCTGGAAAAGAGCTTTGTTTTTACCAGTGTATTGGATTTTTGGATTTCATTGGCTTTGGTGCAGTTTGTATAGCTTAGGAGTAAAATCATGGCAAGAAACTAAAACAGTTCATTATGGCGATCAAAACATATCTCGTCCGAGAACGGTTTATGACATTAATCTTCTGCGACAATTAGAGCAAGGAGGTGATCAATAATGGATGTTAAAAAAAGAATAGTGATAACTATGGTAATCTTAATTTGTTTGGTTATTTCTTTAATAGAAATCAAGAACACATTTTCTTTTTTTCTTAAATTAAGAGATGAAAAAGATTACTATATTTACACTGAAGAATTTGTAATAGAGTCATTGGCTAAAGAAACCGGGTTGATAAAGGAAAATGATTTAGAATTTAGGGGAATAGATTTTTATCCAGATCCTCATCCATATTCTAGCTTAGAAGCCTTTAATGCTTTAGAAAACCTTTTGAAAATTCAAGAAATTAACTATGTTCAATTAAGGTTTTTTTTGTATCAAAAGACTTTAGACTCTAATCAAGTAATATATGACCAAACTCAAGATTTAACTTTAGAAAGCATGATTACGATGATTCATCAAGCTGGAAAAAAAGTTTCTTTATTACCAGATCTTATCGTAGGAGAGGATAGGGATTATGTTGCTAGCTTAGAGCCAAAAGATATTAATCAATGGTTTATTTCTTATGGTAATGCCTTAATTTATTATGCTGGTTTAGCAGAGGCTTGTGGGGTGGAACTTTTTTGCATAGGCAATGAATTTCATTCTCTTTGGCCAGAAGATCAGAGATGGAGGCATCTTATCTACAAGATAAAAGAACAATATCAGGGATTAATAACCGCTAAGCTTAATTGTTGGTGGCAAGAGATAACTTTTAAAAGAACATTAACTTTAGACTGGTTAAAAGATCTAGATATTATCTCTATGGCTCCTTATTTTGATTTGACTAAAAAGCTTAATCCAAGTTTAGAAGATATAGAAAGGGCTTGGTTTGAAAGCAGGCATGGTAATCAAAATATAGTAAAGCAATTAGAAACAATAGCAAAAACCTTTAACCAAAAGATGATATTTTCTGAAATTGGATATCGAAGTACAGAAGGCACCAGTATGGAGCCTTGGAATAGTGAGGATAAAGTTCCAAGGGGAGAAAAAGGCAGAGAGGTTTATAGTCCAGAAGAACAAATTTTAGCGACTCAAGCATTATTTAACGTGTTTGAGAAAGAAAGTTGGTGGGCAGGAGCGTTCTGGTTTTATTGGCCAACAGCTAAATCTGAAGAAAATGATCGGAGTTGGGCTATCTGGGATAAACCAGTTTTACAAGTAATTCAGGATAATTTTACTAAATAACAAATAAGGGGAAGATAAGTCTTCCCTTTTTAATTTAAACCTTATATATTGACAAAATTGTATAAATGATATATAATTTAGACATATTTGAACTAGTAACTTGAAAATTAAAAAATGAAAGGAGGTGAAAAAAATGAGAAAAAGATTGTTAATCTTAGCAATGGTTTTAATGGTATTGTTCTTAACTGGATGTAAGAGTGGATCAATCATTCCTTCAATAACAGAAGATGTAGAAGTTTGGGTAACTGGCTTTGAGCAAGAGGTTTCTTGTGACTCTTCAAAAGGCATAACAAGAGTTGCTAATGGTGATTTACCTAGGGATTTGATGACAAGATGTGGTTATTGCTATCCTCCTTGTCCACCACCTACATGTCCACCATGTAATTGCCCCGCTTGTGATTCTTGTTGTCCAACTTGCCCTGCTTGTGATTCTTGTTGCCCAGATTGTCCTGTTTGTGAAGATTGCCCAGAGTGTATATGTGATGAATGTCCAGAGTGTATTTGTGATGAATGCCCAGAGTGTGTTTGTCCAATTTGTCCTCCTTCTGGACCCTGTTGTTGCTATTTGACCTGGGGTGATGTATTTGTAGATTTTGAAATGCAAAACTTCAAGGGAGAAAAAGTGACAGTGGAAAAGGTTTGCTTTATGATAACCTTTGAAGATGATTCACAAGTGGTCAAATGTGTAGACTTGAAGGAAGGATTAGCTGGAGAAAAGAAAGCTAAACAAGTGAAGATTAAACTCTCTCCAACTAAGAGGGTGGTCTATGTAACAGCACAAAGTATTGAGTACTATTAAAATCAAAAGGGACTATATAATATAGTCCCTTTTTCATTTTAAAAGTTATCCCCAATAGACTTGACAAGGGTTTTGGATTTGATATACTAATAATGCTGTCGTTTTTGGCTTGCCAAGGGCGACAGCATTTTTTATTCCATAGTTTGTGAAATTATGAGATTGTGGATAAAAGACTTGACAATTTTTATTTATCATATATACTATCTTGTAGTGGGGTAAGCTTTTCCGGAAGAGCTTATATAAAACCTATTTTCCAAAATTTTGGAGGTTTTAAAGTGGCGTTGAAAAACGCCATTTTTTTAAACCTAATTCCTTGATTGTTTTAAAGAAAATCTTGTTATTGATTGATAATATAATAATTAAGATTTATAAATTGAATTATTAAGCATTGAATAATAAAATTTTCCGATAAGGATCTTTAAAATAACTTTAAAGAATTATTTTTTAAATTTAAAATTAAATTTTTAAAAATTTCCTTAAATTTGACAAATTTGTTTTTTATTTAAAAACTTGACAAGGACTTGACAAACAAAAAATAATAGAGTATCATGTAAGCACGGTGGGGTTCTCCTCTGGGCCTGCAAAGGCCCAGGGGAGACTACTAAGTAGATAAACAATAAAATGGTGGGATGCTCTCTTTTAAACAAATACAAAAGTTTATCTGCTCTTAAGGCAGATTAGTTAAATTGACGTTATTCGTCAATTTTTTTAATTAACTACTTGATCAACTATTAGGGATTAAAAAAAGAATATTGCAGGAAGATTAGTGTTTGTGTTTTTTCTCATATCAGAAATCCTCCTAATAGTTCATGATGGGATAATAGATCTATTAAAAGTGATTTTAATTTCCTTAATGATTAATTAAAAGACTGTTCTGCTTTCTATGCATTTAATTATTTCAGATTTTAGTAAATATAATGAATTTGATTAAACATAGAAAATTTTTACAATTATTATCACTTTTAGTAATAATAATTTGTTCTTTGTTATTTTTAATAAATGATGTTGATGCTAAAAGAGGTTGTTGTTCTTGGCATGGCGGAGTATCTCATTGTGACTCATCAGTTGGGAGATATGTTTGTAATGATGGCACCTATAGTCCTTCTTGCACTTGCGGGGTTATAAACCCTGTTCCTATTCCTTCCCCAACTACGCTTGAGCCTACTACAACGACTACTAAGCCTACAACTACAACAATAATTGACATAACGCCCACTACTGTATTAGAAACAGAAATTCAAGAAAAAAACCCAGAAATGGAGGAAGAACTAGAATTTTCAGCTTCTGAAAAATTAATGGCACAGGCATATAAAGAAAACATTGGTATTTCTACTTGGTGGTGGATAATAGGCATAGGTGCTATATCTTATTTATTTGTCTATAAATTTAAAAAATAAAAAACTAAAGGTCGAAAACTAATAAATTGAAAAAAAATATGAACAAAAAATTTCTTACAAAAACATTTGCAATTGTAATAGTATTAAGTTTGTTAATTACTAATGGATTGATGTTGAAGCCAGGGATAATAGAAGCAGGGAATAAGCAAGGACAAGGACAAGGACAAGGGCAAGGACAAGGGCAAGGACAAGGGCAAGGACAAGGACAAGGGCAAGGACAAGGGCAAGGACAAGGGCAAGGACAAGGACAAGGACAAGGACAAGGACAAGGACAAGGGCAAGGACAAGGGCAAGGACAAGGACAAGGACAAGGACAAGAACATAATCATTGTCACGAGCATGGGTATTGTGGCGAAAGTTCAGGAGGAGACAATGGATCGTCTGAAACAATAAACTCCAGTTTTCATTTTATAAAAGTGATATGTCCATCTTGGGGAGATATTAATGGAAATGCTAATGCAGAGCACTTAGATGCTACTGGGGAAAAATATACAGAGTTTGCTAATTATCAAGAAAATAGTTTTCCCAGTTCATACAATAATGGTAAGCCAGTTGATCCAGATGAGATTCCTGGAGTTTGCTATTTAGCAAGAGGCTGGCAATTTATAATTTCTACAGATGAAGAACAAGAAACAAATGTTAGCACTGTAAATTCTAATGAACCCATTTCTTTTTCTGAACTAAAACCAGAACAACAAAACCAACTAACTGAAGGTGGTCAATTATGGGTTAGTGAAGATTTAAATAATAGCCCAGCAATGGAAGGAGCAACTAAATTTGCAGCTCTTCGTTGTTATAAGGATGCAGTTAATGGTGATAATAAAGAATTTATACAATTAGGAAACGACACTTCACAATGGCCTGAAAATGTTTATTGTATAGCTTATAATGTATTAGAAGTGCCAGAAGAAGCAGCAGGAGAATGTGGTAATGGAAAAAAAGAAGGAGATGAAGAATGTGATGGGCTTGAAGGAGTTGCTGAAGATGGAAGTAATTTTTGTACGGAAACGTGCAAGTTAGTTCCTGTGTATAATGGAAACCATGATTGTCCGTCAGGGACCAAGAGAGAAGAAGAGCCGTTTAAAGAAATAAATATTGATTCTCAAGATAGCATTGGACAAAATATAGATTTAAATCCAGGCGATTATCTTTTTGAGGTTTCTGGAGTGTATAAATATAGTGGCAAAGAGGAGAATAAAAAAGCAGATGCAGGCTATGGCACTAAAGATAGTTGGAAAACAATACCAAGAGATGACGTAGGCATTAAAGGAAATCCATATCGTGGAGTGTTATCACTTCTTTCTGATATGGGAACCGGCAAAATGGGGGTAGTTACTTGGGGGGATTATAATTCAGAACATATATACCAAAAAGCTTATCATATTAGTGGAGAAGAAGAAGTAAATGTTAGTTTTGTCATTTCTGATTGGTACAATTCTTGGTATAATTCTTATCAAGACCAAGGAGCTATGGATGATAATACAGGAAGTTTAGACCTTAAAGTATATCGTTGTGTTGAGCCACCTGAAGAGCAATCTAACACAGAAACCGAAGAATCTGGAGGAACTCCTACTGGTGGTGGCGGAGGTGGAGGCGGAGGTTTTTCATCAGGTACTATAGCAGGTGAATCTACCATAAGAGATGAGGGTATTGTAGCTGGTGTTGCTTGTGTTCCTTATCTACATGAATACATTCAATATGGAGCTAATAATGATCCATTTGAAGTTAGAAAACTCCAAATCTTCTTAAATGGATATTTGGGATTGAATTTAGATGTTAATGGAATTTATGATTTAGATACATTTAATGCAGTAAAAACATTCCAAACCATGCTCAAGGATGATATTTTAGCTCCTTGGGTTGCTAATGGATGTTTGTCTTCAGAAGAAATGGCTACTGGTTATGTTTATAGAACTACCAGATGGGCAATTAATAATATCTTTTGTCCTGAAATGAAACCAGATATTTCTGATGAAACATGTTTTGGCTTAGGTGAAGGATTGGTTTTAGGAGAATCTATTGCCTTAGCTGATGATGGTTCAGTGCCAGAAGGAGATGTTTTAGATACTCCTGTTAGTTCTGAGCAAGAACCAGAAGAGGAAGAAGAAGTAATGGAAATTTTAGAAACTGAAGATATAGAAACAATAGAACTAGAAGAAACCGAAGAAGAAGCAGCAACTAATAAAGGAGCCATAATAGCTTTATTAGCTGTTTTAGCCTTAGGTGGCTTAGCTTATTTTATCTTTAGAGGAAAAAGAGTTTAAAGATTAGAAATTGGATAAAAACAGGGCTTTTTAGCCCTGTTTTGTATTTCTTAAGTTATCCACAAAAGACTTGACAAGGTTTTAAGATTTGCTATACTAATAATGCTGTCGTTTTTGGCTTGCCAGAAGCGGCAGCATTTTTTTTATTTTAATTAAACTCTTTTTTCTGTATAATAAGAATAAAGGTTTTTATGAATTATATTAAGGAAATAAGTTTAAAAGATAATTTGTATTTTATTAAATTACCTAATAAAACAGATAAGGTTTATTTAGATATTTTAGTAAAAAGTGGTTATGTTGAAGAAACTGATAAGGAATTTGGGATGGGTCATTTATTAGAGCATTATCTTATTAGAATGCTCAGAAATATAGAAAAACCTAAAAGGTTAAAAGTAGAAGGTTCTATAGGTAAGGAAGATATGAGGTTTTCTTTATATTCTTCCTTAGCTGAGATAACAGAACAAGGACAAGATTTTATTAATACAATTTTAAAACCAGAATTTACAGATAAACAAGCTTTTCAATCAGAAAAAGAGGTTTTAATTAATGAATTGTATATTAAGATAGGGGATTTAGAAAATCTTTTAGAACAAGCTGTTTTAACTGAAAGAGTTGATAAGCAATGCCATTATACAAGAACTAGAGAAGATCAAATTAGAAATATTAAAAAAATTAAACTTGAAGATTTAGAAAAATATCATCAAAAATTCTTTACCAAGGGAAATATTGTTTTTACTTTTAGTGCTTATCAATTAAAGCCACAAGTTATTCAAGAAATCTTATCTTGTATTAAAAAATGTAGATTAACTGCGAAACCAGTAAAATATGGTCTTGGTAAATGTAAATATTCTAAATTTAAAATCAAGCTTATAAAAAGTAATAATCATAGTAAACTTAATAGCCTAGGTATAAGTTTTCCTATTTATAATACTAAAATAAAACCAGCTCAAAGAACATCTTTAAGAATATTAGGGCATTTATTATCTAATACCCTTGATGGTTTATTAAAGGATTTAAGAGTTTTGGGAATTTATGATTTAGATTATACAAAGTTGGTTTGGAGAAATATGGGAATGATATATTTCTATTCTTTTATTCCAGATGAGAAAATATTACCTTTGCTAGAATTATTTAATCAAGCTATAAAAGAATTAAAAAACAAAGAAATCTCAAAAAAGAAATTAGATGAATTAAAGAAACAGGTTAAAGAATCAGATAAAAACGCTTTTGAAGATAATTTAGATAGAATTAATTGGATTAATTATGATTTAATTTATTATGGAAAAGTAACACCAATTAAAGAAGATCTGAAGATTATAGATAAAATCACCACTCAATCTTTAAAAGTTGAAGCTAATAATATCTTTAAGAAAGAGAAAGTAAATGTAATTATTATTGGAAAAAATACAAATAAGGTTCAGAAGGATAAAATTAAGAAATTATTGGATTTTTAAGTTATCCACAAAAGACTTGACAAGGTTTTAATATTTGCTATACTAATAGTGCTGTCATTTAGAGAAGCTTGCTTCAATAAATGACAGCATTTTTTTTATTTTAAAAAATAGATTAAGTTCTTGACAAGGTTTTTGACCTTGTTATACTAAAAGTGGCCGCTTGAGTCGATTGACCAAGTGGCCTTTTTATACTTATTTTACATTGACTTTAATGCTTTAATATGGTATTATTATAATATGATAGATTAAGTTTTAGTTCTTTTAAAATTTAAAAGGAGAGGAATGAAATGAAAGGAAATCAAAAAGACAGAAGAAAGAAAATCATATTAATTATTGGTTTTATAGTAATATTATTCTTAGCTATAGATTATGTAACATGGAAAGCTTCATTAAGGTGGAAAGTTGTAGATGCTAATCTTCCAGTTATATCCTTTGATAATGTTGTGTGTGTGGGTCCGAGTTTTGATATTGAAGATCCGATTCATTCACCAGCACAAAGATTTGAATACTCATATCTTAGATTAGGGGGATTTAAAATTCATTATCCTAAGAACCAAGGAGGAGGGTATGTGCATCATTGGATACTAGATCGATTATATAAAACAAAGAATATTAGAGTAACATATAGGGGATTTGAACAAGTGCCAAATATTGAAATTACAGTGCGCTTTGTAGACAAAAATGTAGAAATTTTAACCCCTAATAAACTATATGTTTATAAGGGGTATATAAAGTTACAACTTTTCAATAATGGAGGAAGATTGTTAGCAGAAAAGGAAATAAAGATTAATGTAGATAATGGACCAATAAAAGTAAGTGAAATAGAAAAAATAACAGGGTTTTAAAACCCTGTTTTTATTATCTTTTAAGTTATCCCCAAAAGACTTGACAAGGTTTTAATATTTGCTATACTAATAGTGCTGTCATTTAGAGAAGCTTGCTTCAATGAATGACAGCATTTTTTTATAATTTTGATAAAAGGGATGATTTATCATCCCTTTTTTTAATAGTTAATTGATTATAGGTAATTTGAGTTTATATTGACTTTAATCTCTAAAAATGGTATAATTATAATAGTATAAATTAGTTCTTTGAAAAAAAAGGAGAAAAAAATGAAAAGTAAGAAAAAGAAAATTCTATTAATTATATTGATAGTGGTAGTTATTGTAATATGTATTGATTATGTAAATTGGAAAAAAGCATCTAGATGGCAAGTGATAAAACTAGATGTTCCTTATACAGCTAGAGAAAATTATGTCAGAGTAAGTTCGAGCTTTGACCTTGGAAAAATTTCCAAGGGAGAATTGATAGAGCTTACCGAGTTGAGGATTGCTAGTTTTAAGATATTATATCCTAAAACTGAAGGGGAAGGGATAGTCCATGAAGCCATTTTGCGAGAATGGTTTAGACGTGGATATTTAAAAATATACACGTCAGGCTTTAGGGCAATTCCATCATTTAGATGCACCGCGGAGTTTTCTAAAGGAGGTATCATAGAAATTTGGGTGTCTAATCCTGTGTTTAGTTTGTATTATGGAGAAATCCTTCTAGCATTAGAAAACACAAAAGGAAGATTATTAACAGAAAAGGTGGAAAAAATAGATTTTGATTATAAAGATTTTAAAATCAAAGAATTAACAGGGCCTTAAGACCCTGTTTTTTTATCTTTTAAGTTATCCACAATAGACTTGACAAGATTTTTGGATTTGCTATACTGCTAATGCTGTCGTTTTTGGCTTGCCAAGGACGGCAGCATTTTTTATCATTTTCATTCTTGACAAAAAGACAATAAAGAGATATTATTAAAACAAGAGATTTTGTACTTTGAAAATTAAATTAAAAAAAAGAAAGGAGGTGGAGAGAAATGACAGATGAAATGAAGGAATTCTTATTAGTTTGGGGCTTGATTCTTATTGTAGTTGGTATTGTGACAAAATTTGTCCATGGGCTATATCAAACAACAGTTTTTAATTATGTGGCTATGCATCTAGGACCATCTTTAGCATCATCTTTGTTTTGGATTGGTTGGACGTTATTTTTACTACTAACATATAGTTTTATTGCAAAGCTTTTAATCTATAATGACTGGCATTGGAGGGTGAAAGGCAAGATAAAAGAATTAGAAGACGAAGAAAAAGAATAAAAAAGAAAATATAAAGAAAGAGGAGGAAGTAAGATTGAGTTTTAAAGATAATGGAGGGAATAAAGTTCCTAAAGTTGAAGTTATTATTGAAGATAAGGAAACTGGTGAAAAGGTAATTATTGCTCAGTATCCGAAGTCAATTATTCTGCCAGAGAGTTATTGTGAAGATATGGCAGAAGTAATTTTTAGGTTTTTAAAGAAAAATACTGGTAAGCTTGCTGGTAGGGTAAAAAAAGATTTTAAAAACATTGTTTTTTATGAAAAAATGGTTAATGACAAACCATTTAAGATAAAAAGGAATAATAATTCAAGAAAAAAGAAAAAGACTTATAAGAACCACCACCGGAGAATTGTAATACATAAAAATAATAGAAATTATTAAAAAGTGTAGGGCTGATATTGTTATCAGCCCTGTTTTTTATTATAATAATAAGAGAATCTAAAATTGTAATTAACATATTATGAATTTATCAATTGGAATTGTAGGTTTGCCAAATGTGGGAAAATCTACTCTTTTTGAGATTATTACTAAAAAACAAGTAGATAGGGAAAATTATCCTTTTTGTACCATTGAGCCTAATGTTGGTGTAGTGGCAGTACCTGATATTCGAGTTGATAAATTAGCCCATTTAAATCAATCAGAGAAAAAGATTTACACTACTGTAGAATTTGTTGATATTGCTGGATTAGTTAAAGGAGCGAGTAAAGGAGAAGGTTTGGGCAATCAGTTTTTAGCTCAAATCAGAGAAACAGATGAAGTTGTTTGTGTTTTAAGATGTTTTCAAAATGATAAAATTGTTAATACTCTTAATCAGATAGATCCTTTATTGGAAAAAGAGATTTTAGAAACAGAATTGATTTTAAAAGATTTAGAAACAGTTAATAAAAGATTAACTTCATTAGAAAAAGAAATTAAAACAGGGCAAAAGAGTATGAAAGAAGAAGAAAGGATATTAGCAAAGGCACAAGATTTATTGCAAAAAGGTCAGATTCTTTTTGAACAAGAATGGGAAGAGGAAGAAAAGAAAGTTCTTGAAGCTTATCAATTATTAACATTAAAACCTAGATTGTATTTACTAAATGGACAAGAGAGTGAAGTGCCAGCTCATATCTTAGAAACTTTTAATAAGAATAATTGGCCATATCTGATTATGGATGTGGCAATGGAATTAGAAACTATAGATTTATCTGAAAGTGATAGAATAGATCTTGGATTATCGCCTCAATCAGAAATTAATACTTTGATTCAATCAACATATAAGTTATTAGATTTAATCACTTTTTTTACTATTGAATCTAATCAAACTAGAGCTTGGATTTTATTAAAAGGGTTAAAAGCTCCTGATGCTGGGGGAGTAATTCATACTGATTTTCAAGAAAAATTCATTAAGGCTGAGATTATTAATTGGGAAAAACTATTAGAAGCTGGTTCTTGGAGCTTAGCTAGGCAAAAAGGCTGGCTTCAATTAGAAGGTAAGGATTATGTGGTTCAAGATGGAGATGTGATTGTGTTTAAGCATGGATAAGATAATTGCAAAAAGATATTTGTTTTATGGAAAAGTCCAAGGAGTAGGTTTTAGAGCTATAACAAAATGGTTAGCTCGGAAATATAATATCTTGGGTTGGGTTAAGAATAATAAAGATGGTAGTGTGAGTTTATTTATTGAAGGCAAGGCAAAAGATATGAATAAATTTATTAATCATTTAAAAGGATTTTTAAAAGATAATATTGAAAAAACACAAGAAAAGAAAGAAAAAGAACAAGGATTTAAAGAATTTAAAATACTGTTATAAAATGAAAAAAGGAACAAGCTTGTTTACTTGGACTAAGCATTCTGAAGCAAAATTAAAACAATACATGCTTTCTGAAAGCAGGATTAAAAGAGTAATTAGAAACCCTTTAAGAGTAGAAAAGGGGATTGCGCCTAATACTCTAGCTTCAATGCAAAAGGCTGGGTCAAAGAAACATCCATATGAGATTTGGACAATGTATGTGATAGAAAATGCTAAATCTAGAGATGAAAAATTAAGACCAAAGACAATAAAAGTTATTAGTGCTTGGAAATATCCAGGGATTACTCAACCTGGAGATCCAATTCCAATTCCCCCTGACATATTTGAAGAAATAATAAAAAGCATGAAATCACAAAATTAAATGGAAAAAGAGAAATTTGAACAATTAGTAAGCCAGGCTTTAAAGAAAATCCCTTATAACTTTTTGAATAAAATGGAAAATATTGCTATAGTAGTACAGGATGAGCCAACAGAATTTCAAAAAGAAAAATTAGGATATATAGATGGTAATTGTTTATTAGGTCTTTATGAAGGAGTGCCTCAAATCAAAAGAGGATATTATTATCAAGCTGTACCAGATAAAATCACTTTTTTTAAAAACAATATTGAAAGAATAGCTAATGAACAAGAAGAAAGAATAAAAGAAATAATAGAAGAAACAGTTTGGCATGAAATTGGACATCATTTTGGCTTAGATGAAGATGAAATCAGAGAGCGTATAAAAAGAAAAAAACCATTTTCAGATAAAAAAATGATTAATTTTAAAGAATTTGAACAATTAGATTTGCGAATTGCAAAAATATTAAAAGCAGAAAAATTAGAAGGCACTGACAAGTTGCTTGTTTTAGAGATAGATTTAGGAGAAGAGAAAAGACAAATCATTGCAGGTATTGGTCATCAATACAAACCAGAATTATTAATTAATAAAAAGATAGTGGTGGTGGCTAATTTGGAGCCTAGGGAAATAAAAGGCAAATTAAGCCAGGGAATGCTTTTGGCAGTTGATGCTTCTCAAGGACCAGTATTATTAATTCCTGAAGGTGAGGTTTTACCAGGGAGTAAGGTAAAATAAAGGATATTAACTTATGAAGAAAAAGATATATATTACTAATAAATCAGGAGAAAAAGAACTATTTTCTAAACAAAAAATTTACAATAGTGCTCGAAGAGTTGGTGCCTCAAAACAATTAGCTGAATCAATTGCCTTAACTATTAGAAAAGAAATCTTTCCAGGCATGACTACTTTTGATATCTATGAAAGAGTAGAAGAGATATTAGATAAAGAATATCCTAAAGGTAGTATTCGTTTTCGTTTAAAAGAAGCCATTATGTCCTTAGGGCCAAGTGGTTTCCCTTTTGAAAAATATATTGGAGATGTTTTACAGAAAATGGGTTTTAAGATAGAGCTTAATCAATATATTGATGGAGCTTGTGTCACTCATGAAGTAGATGTTGTGGCCATAGAAAAAAAATATTATTTGATTGGAGAATGTAAATATCATACCCTGCCTGGGAAAAAAACAGACTTAAGGATTGGTTTACATCATTATGCTCGTTGTCTAGATATTGAATTAGGAGATTATTGTAAAAAAAAGTTTAAAAATCTTAAACCAAGACCAATTATTATTACTAATAATAAATTCACCAATCAATTGTTAAAATATGCTGAATGTGTTGGTTTAGATTTATTAGGTTGGAAATATCCTCGAGGCACTGGATTAGAATACATTGTGGAAACAGAGCAGTTTTATCCTATTACCATCTTACCTTCTTTTAAAGATGAATTATTAGAAGCATTTTCTAAAGAGAAGATAATGCTAGCTCAGGAATTATTAAGTATGGAGGTGACAGAATGTGCAAAAAAACTACAAGTTTCTAAAGAAAAAATCTCTACTCTTAAAAAAGAAGCAGAGATTTTGTTTGCAAAAAACAGCTTTTAGATAAAAAAAATGCTGTTGACTTGAAGAGCAAGCTCATCTAATCAACAGCATCTCTATTATACCAAATAGAGAATGTTTGTCAAGTCAAATAACTTAAAAAGAATTATGAATAAAAAATACATTTTATGGTTCAAAGAAATAGGCATTAAAGATGTTTTAGATGTTGGTGGTAAAAATGGATCTTTAGGAGAGATGTATAATAGCCTTTCTAAAAAAGGAGTTAATATTCCTAATGGCTTTGCCCTAACTTCTGCTGCTTATTGGCATTTTATAAAAGAAAACAATTTTGAAAAAAAATT
This sequence comes from Minisyncoccota bacterium, assembly GCA_028695015.1. GTDB lineage: Bacteria > Patescibacteriota > Minisyncoccia > UBA6257 > UBA6257 > JAQTTC01. The sequence continues at coordinate 29,600 of JAQVJR010000001.1, read as the reverse complement.
AAAAGATATTTTTGCTGATTTTAATCCAAAGAGTATAAAGAGCTTACAAGAAATTGGTAGAAAATCTAGAAGACTTATCTTAAGTGGAAAATTCCCTGAAGATTTGAAAAAAGAAATTTTTAAAGCCTATAAAACATTAGAAAGAAAATATGGTAAGAATTGTGAAACAGCAGTGAGATCTTCTGGAGTAGCAGAAGATTCTCCTAGGGATTCTTTTGCCGGTCAATTTGAAACATTTTTAAATGTTAAAGGTGAAGAAGATTTATTAATTGCTATTAGAAAATGTTTGGCTTCTTCTTTTAATGATCGGGTGATTACTTATCGGGAAGAGAAAAAACTTTCTCATTTTAAGTTTGCTCTTTCAATTGGTGTCCAGATGATGGTTAGATCAGATTTATCTTCTTCAGGTATTATGTTTACCTTAGACACAGAATCAGGTTTTCCTAATATTGTTTTGATTAATTCTATTTATGGTTTAGGAGAAATGATTGTTAAGGGATTGATTACCCCAGATGAATTTTATGTTTTTAAACCTACCTTAGCTCAAGGATATGAAGCGATTATTAGAAAAGATTTAGGTAGGAAAACAAAAAAATACATTTATGATAAAAAAGGAGGAATTAAAGAAATGCCTGTTTCTCTAAAAGAACAAGAAAAGTTTTCTTTAAATGATAAAGAAATTTTAACTTTAGCTAAATGGGGAGTAATTATTGAAGATTATTATTCTAAATTAAACAAAAGATGGATGCCTCAGGATATTGAATGGGCTAAGGATGGTAAAACAGGAGAATTATTCATTGTTCAATCAAGGCCAGAAACAGTTCATGCAGTCAGATCAAATATTTATCAAGAATATAAACTTAAAACAACAAAAAAACCCTTTTTAACTGGAATTGCTATTGGTAATAAGATAGGCACAGGCAAGGTAAGAGTGGTTACTAGTGTTTCCAAACTTTCTGAATTTAAAAAAGGAGAGGTTTTAGTCACTAAGATGACAGACCCAGATTGGACCTCTGTGTTTCCAATGGCTTCAGCCATTATTACTGATGAAGGCAGTAAGACTTGTCATGCCGCTATTATCTCTAGGGAATTAGGCGTGCCTTGTATTGTTGGTGCTCGGGAAGCCACTAAGAAATTAAAAAATGGGCAAGAGGTAACTGTTGATTGCACTCAGGGATTAGATGGCAGGATTTTTGATGGCAAGGTATCATTTGAAATTAAAGAATACAATTTTAAGAAATTCCCAAAGGTAAAAACCAAGATTATGATGAATGTTGGCGCTCCTGAAATTGCTTTTTCATCTTCATTTTTGCCCAATGAAGGTGTAGGATTGGCTAGAGAAGAATTTATCATAGCTGAAAAAATCAGAATTCATCCTTTGGCTTTGTATCATTATATGAAACTTAAAAAAGAGAATACAAAGATTAAAGATAAATCTCAAAAAGCAAAGATGGATAGAATTATTCATCAAATAGAAAAATTAACTATTGAGCATAAAGATAAGAAAGAATATTTTATTAAAGAATTAGCAGAAGGCATTGCTCAAATCGGAGCGGCTTTTTATCCGAAAGAAGTGATAGTGAGGTTTTCTGATTTTAAAACCAATGAATATCGTAATTTAATAGGAGGGGAATTGTATGAAGGAGAAGAAGCTAATCCAATGTTAGGCTTTAGAGGCGCTTGTCGCTATATTGACCCTCAGTTTAAACCAGCTTTCTTAATGGAATGCGAGGCGATTAAAAGAGCAAGAGAGGTATTTGGTTTAAAAAATATTTCAATCATGGTTCCATTTTGTCGAACCATAAAAGAGGGCAAAGCTTCAAAAAAATTAATTCAAGAATCAGGTTTGTTAAGTAATAGCCAACCACCTAAGCTATATGTAATGTGTGAGATTCCTTCTAATGTTATCTTAGTAGAAGAATTCCTTGATATTTTTGATGGCATGAGCATTGGTTCAAATGATTTAACTCAATTAGCCCTTGGTATTGATCGAGATAATGCAGTTATTCAAAAGATAGGTGATGAAAGAGATGAAGCAGTAAAGAGAATGATTGCTACAGTAATTAAAGCTTGTAAGAGGAGAAAGAAATATGTAGGCATTTGTGGTCAGGCACCAAGTGATTTTATGGATTTTGCAAAATTCTTAGTAGAGCAGGGAATAGAAAGTATGTCTTTGAATCCAGATACAGTAATTAAAACTATTTTAGAAATTAGTAAAATAAAATAGGTTGCATTGTTGGCTTTGTATTTTTGCAGATAATAAAAAATCATAATGAAAATTGACAATATTTTTCTTAAAATAATTTATGATTCAAGGGGTCAGGAGACTTTAAAGGCCATTATGAGAAGTGGAAATATTGAAGTTAGCTCTAGTGTGCCTCATGGGAAAAGTGTTGGCGAAAAAGAGGTTTTTGTAATGAATCCATATACAGCAGTGAGGAAATTTGAAAAAATCAAAGAAAGGTTGCTAGATGTTGAATTTGTTGATATTAATGACTTTGATGGATTTTTATTAGAATTAGATGGCACAAAGAATAAATCTGCTTTTGGGGGAAATTTGATTTTAGTTTTATCACAAGCTTTTTGTTATTTAGCAGCTAAAAAGGAAAAATTAGAGCTTTGGCAATATTTAGAAAAATACATTTCAATCAAAGGTAAAAGAAAAGATTTGCCTTTGTTTTTATTTAATTTAATTAATGGAGGTCAACATGCTGTTTCTGGGCCTAGGATTCAAGAATATATGATTGTGCCTCAGATAAAAGATTTAAAAGCTTGTTTAGAAACAGCACAAATATTCTTTGCAGGTTTAAAAGAATATTTTAAAAAAGAATTTGGTAAAAATGTATTTGGTGATGAAGGAGGTTTGATAATGCTAGGTGAAGACTATACAAAACCCTTGGAAATTTTTGAAGAAATTAGAGATCAATTAAATTTAAAAGATAAAATCAGATTTTCTTTAGATGTGGCTGCTGATTCTTTTTATAACAAAGAAAAGGAGAAATATGAAATTAAAGAAGATAAAAGTGTTTCTCAAAAAGAATTATTAGATATTTATACAAAACTGATTACTCGTTTTGATATTTTATCAATAGAAGATCCATTTGAAGAAAATGATTTTGAAGGTTTTAAGGCTTTAGCAACAAACAGGAAAATTAAAACCATTATTATTGGTGATGATTTAACAGCGACTAATTATGAAATATTGGAAAAGGCAATTAAATTAAAAGCCATTAATGGAGTAATTATCAAACCAACTCAGATTGGGACAATCTCAGAAACATTAAAAACTATTAATTTAGCTATTAAGAATAAAATTAAAATTATTATCAGTCATCGGAGTGCAGAAACTGAAGATAATTTTATTGCTGATTTAGCTTGGGCTAGTAGAGCTTGGGCTTTAAAATCTGGAGCTCCACAGCCAGAAGAAAGAATGGTAAAATACAATAGATTAATCCAAATTTCAAATTATGAAAAAAATCATCTTCTTTGAATTAACAGAACAGGAAAAGGGAATTTTAGAAAAATATCCTGATTTTTTAGAATTAATTGATTTTACTCAAGAAAAATTAAGTTTAGAAAATGTTAGTCAATATGTGGATTATGAAATTGTTTCTGTTTTTATTGGATCTCAATTATCTCAAGAAGTTTTAAAACAATTAAAGAATTTAAAATTTATTGCTACTCGCTCTACTGGTTTTGACCATATTGATTTGAGTTATTGTAAAGATAATAATATCTTAGTATCTAATGTACCAGATTATGGAGAACATACAGTGGCAGAATATACATTTGCTTTATTATTATGCTTGATAAGAAAGGTCTATGATGCTTATCATCAAGTGAGGGAAACAGGTAGTTTTTCTTTAGAAGGATTACAAGGTAGAGAATTATATGAAAAGATTTTAGGAGTAATAGGGGTTGGTAAAATAGGTAGAGAAGTGATTAAAATTGCTAAAGGATTTTCAATGAAGGTCATTGCTTATGATAAATATCCTCAAGAAGAATTAGCCAGACAATTAGGATTTGAATATGTGGATTTGGAAAATCTTTTATCTGTTTCTGATGTGATTAGTTTGCATGTTCCTCATAATAAAGAAACACATCATTTGATAAATAAAGATAATATTTTTAAAACAAAACCTGGTTGTTATATCATTAATACAGCTCGAGGAGGGATAATAGAAACCCAGGCGCTTTATGAGGCAATAAAGAATAATCATCTTGGTGGTGCTGCTTTGGATGTTTTAGAAGAAGAAGGGGATTTAAAAGAAGAACAGAGAATGCTTATGGAAAAACAAGATATTCCTTCTGAAAAATTAAAAATCCTTTTAGCTAATCATGTGTTTATAGATTTAGATAATGTGATTGTTTCGCCTCATAATGCCTTTAATACGCAAGAAGCTTTGGAGAATATAATAATAAAAACAATAGAGAATATTAAACAATTTAAATTATCAAAACCCATTAATTTAATAAAAAATAAATAATATGAAAAAAGGGTTTACTTTATTAGAATTACTTATTGTTATTGGTATCTTAGCTGTTCTTTCTACTACTATTGTTTTAGTCATTAATCCTACAGAGCTCTTAGCTAAGGCCAGAGATTCTAGTAGAATTTCTGATTTAAATGCTTTAAGAAATGCTATTGCCTTGTTTATAGTTAAAAAACCAGAAGAATTTATTGGAGAAAATGATCAAACATATTCACATGTTCAAGGAATTCAATGTAGTACAGGTCAAGGCTCTAGTGCTACTACCCAGTTAATAGATGGTTCTGGATGGATCCCCATTGATTTTACAAAAATGAGTGGCTTTACCTCCTTAAGTAATTTACCTATAGATCCGGTTAGTAATAAAGACAAAGGGCTTTATTATGTATATACAGTAGATTCTTTAGGAAAGACCTTTAAGCTAACGGCTAATATGGAAAGTGAGTATTATTCTGAAGGAGGCTCAGGAGATGTTACTAGCAAAGATGGGGGTAATATTGATTCTCTTTATGAATTAGGAACAAATTTATCTTTAGCCCCCATTTCTCTAAATACAAATTGTTTTGAATCTTTTGCATCTGGTGGTCCTCCTGTTGGCTGGCAATGCGGAGATAATATTACTTTCACATATAAAGGATCTTCTGTAACCTATGGCACAGTAGAAAGTCAAGGCAAATGCTGGATGGATAGAAACTTAGGAGCTTCTAGAGTAGCTATTTCATCTACTGATACAAATGCCTATGGAGATTTATTTCAATGGGGAAGATTAGATGATGGACATCAATCAAGAACTAGTGGGACAACTTCTACTCGTTCAAGCTCTGATACTCCTGGGCATAGTAATTTCATTACAGGAACGGGTTCTCCTTATGATTGGAGAAATCCACAAAACCATCATCTTTGGCAAGAAGCGAGTGGAATTGATAACCCATGTCCTCTTGGGTGGAGAATCCCTACTTTAGACGAATGGAGTAATGAATCTCGTTCTTGGGTTCCGAGTAATGCACAAGGCGCTTTTGAAAGTCCGCTTAAATTGACAGTAGGTGGCACTCGGAATTATAACAATGGGTCGTTCAGCGGTGTTGACAGTTACGGAACCTACTGGACTTCTACAGTCTCTGGCCAGTGGACTAATTATTTGTCTATTGAAAGCAATGCTTATTGATTAGGCTGGCCTACTCACCGGGGGGATGGCCGCTCGGTTCGCTGCATCAAAGACTGACAAAAAAAGATTAGGCAGTTTTATGAATACAGATATATTTTAGAAAAATTTAATAAATTAAAAATATGTTAAAAGATGATTGTGTTTTTTGTAAGATAATAAAAGGGGAAATACCTTCAGAGAAATATTATGAAGATGATAATTTCTTAGTTATTTTTGATATTCATCCAATTGCTAAAGGTCATATTGTTTTGTTTTCTAAGAATCATACGGCTAATATTGGAGAAATGCCTGAACAAGAATGGCAGAAGATTTGTTCTTTAGCTAGAGAATTAGCAGAAAAACATATGAAAGAATTAAAGGCTGATGGTTATAACTTAATGATTAATCAAGGAGAGGCGGCTCAATCTGAAGTTGCTCATCGGCCACATATTCATATTGTGCCTCGATATTTAAATGATGGTATTAAAGTTGATCCTAGAGGATAATGAAGAATAAGATTGTTGTTTTAGATTTTGATGGTACTTTAACTCAGGTTCAAGAAGAAGCCAAGCCATTTTTAAAAAGTTTTAAGAAAGATTATGCTAATCTTTTAGGCAAAGATAATTTAGATAAAGAATGGGAAGAGATTGAAAAGGAAGTTTTGAAAAACCCTGAACAATATGGTTGGAAAGATAAGGGATTGATTATTGCTCCAGCTAAGGCTGATGATTATCTTTTAGCCTCAGCTGTTGCTCAAGTTCTTTTAGATAAATATGATGTATTTAAAAAAAATAAAGAAAGGGATAAAGTTGTTCATCAGATTTTCCGCCAGAATTATTTAAAGAGTAGAATTTGTTTTAAAGAAGAAGCTAAAGAAGTTTTAGAAAAATTAATTAAAAAATTACCAGTTTTTATAGTAACTAATTCAAGACCAGATGCAGTTTTGAATAAAATACAAGTATTAAATCCTTTAGGTAAAGAAAAATTGAAAATCCTTGGTGATGCACAAAAAAATTGGCTTGATACCAATTTTGATTTAGTGCCTGAGTTTATAAAAATACAAGGTTTGGAAAGAAAGATTTATTTAAGAAGAAAACGATATTATGATGTTTTAAATCAAATCTGGGAACAATCATCTGTGAAACCAGAACAATGCTTGATAGTTGGTGATGTATTTGAATTGGATTTGGTTTTGCCTGGCAAACTTGGTTGTAATGTTTTCTTAATAGCTAGTTCTCAAACACCTGATTATGAAAAACAAGCAGTAAAGGATTTATTCAAAGGTTATGTGAGTGAAGATATTAGAGATATTTTAAAAGTAATTTAAGGTTATTTAGCTCTTTCCACATATTGACCAGTTTCTGTATTGATAATGATTTTTTCACCTTCTTTAATAAAAAGGGGAGTGTTTATCTTTAATCCATTTTCCAAAGTTACAGTTTTAAGAGCCCCACTGACTGTATTGCCTCTTACTGCCTCTGGAGCTTCTATAACCTTTAATTCTATTTTTATTGGAATTTTTATAGAAACAGGCTCATCTTCTATAAAGATAATAGAAACTTCTGTTTTTTCTTTTAAGAATTTAGTTAAATCTTGGACTTTTTCTAAATCAAAACTGATTCTTTCTTTAGAGTTTTCTATCTGAAAAATAGCTGATTTTCTATCAGAATAAAGATAAAGAGCTGTTTGATAATCAATTTCTGCTTGTTCAAATTTATCTCCAGAACGAAAAGTTTTTTCTAATACTTTGCCTGTAAGAAAGTTTTTTAATTGAGTTCTCATGACCGCGCCTCCTTTGCCAGGTTTATAAAATTCAAAATTAATAATTTGCCAAGGCTGATTATCAATTTTTAAAACCATGCCTTTTTCAAAATCAGATGTAGAGATCATATTATTTATTGATTTATATTTTATTCAATGATATAGTATTATCTAATAGGTTTTTCGTCAAGTTTTAATTGCCCCCATAGCTTAATGGAAAAGCAGTTGCCTTTTAAGCAATTGATGGAAGTTCGATTCTTCCTGGGGGTACTTTTTTATTTAATATTATTTGCTTGAGGTTAATTTTGTATTTAGGTATAATATTATTAAGGTTGACATTAAGAGTAATTTGATAACTTTAATAATTTAAAAAAATGCAAAAATTAACAAGAGATTTTATTTCTAAAGAGCCTCGGGATTTTAAATTCAAGATAGGAAAAACTTTAGCTTCTTCATTATCGGGTTTTATTGCTGGAGTTTTTGCGACCTTGATTTTTCTATTATTAGCAGCTTATTTTTTAAAAGTGACTATTCAAATCGGATTATAAATTTTTTTAAATAGTTTTTTAAAAAAGCATTATCAGGTAAATGAATTTTTATAAAGATATTAATAGATTTATTGTTTTTTTAATTATTTTCGCTTTAATCCAAGGTGGAGTTTTTCACATTCTCCAGATTTGGAATGATTCTGTTATCGGATCTAAGACTCAATTAGCTGAAGCTCAAACTGTTTGTGGTTTTGGAAGTGATATTGGTAATGGTCAATGTCGAGGATTTATTACTTCTGGGAGTACATGGAATGTACCAGTTGATTGGGATGATTCTAATAATAAAATTGAATGTATTGGTGCAGGAGGCAATGGTAGTATTTATGGAAATGCTACTACAAAAGGTGGTGGTGGAGGAGGTGGTGGTTCTTATGCCTCTATCTCTAATCAATCTTTATCAAGTGGTAATCATAGTATTGCTGTAGCTGCAGGAGGTTCAGAACAAGATACATTTTTAAAAGATGATAATGGAAATACAGTTCTTTCTTGTGGTGCTGGAAAAAATGCAGTAGATGGGAATAATGCAGGTGGTGTTGGTGGAGTAGCTTCAATAGGAGATATAAAATTTAGTGGAGGTGATGGTGGGAAGACTAGAACTGCTGTTCGTATTCCTGGAGGAGGTGGTGGAGGTTCTGCTGGTCCTAGTGGTGTAGGGAGAACAAGTGAAGAAGCTTCGAATTCAGGGGGTGATGGAGGTTCTGGTGGTGGTGGAGCTAATGGTGGACAATCCACAGATGGAAAGACAGCAAATAGAGCAATTGGTGGTGCTGGTGGTGCAGGATATGATGGCTCAGGAGGAGGCGCAGGAGGTGATGAATCTGATGGAAGTTCTGGTGCTGTGGGTAAGGGTGCTGGAGGTGGTGGTGGAGGAGGTGATAATACTAGTGGTGGTACTTCAGGGGCTGGTGGTCAAGGATCAATTGATTCTGGTAATGTTAGTGCTTGGAATTCAGCCACTTATGGCCCAAGTGGTGGTGGTGGAGGAGGTGGTGGTCAAAGAGCTAATGGTGGCTACCCAGGAAATGGTGGAGATGGTGGAGCTTATGGTGGTGGTGGTGGAGGATGTGGTGGAGCACCAGGATCGAATTATTGCGATAGAGCAGGTGCTGGTGGTCAAGGATTAATTGTTGTTACTTATACTCCAATATCTGCTGATAAAACTTTGACTGTTGGTGTTACTGGAAATCATGTTTCTGTAATGGATATTCCTTCAACTAATAATTATGTTGGTGGGGCTTTTACTTTTACTAGTGATTCAAATCAGACAGTGAGTAAAATTATTATCTCTGAAACAGGTACAGTAGATGCAGATGCTAATCTTTCTAATGTTAAGCTTTTTTACAAACAACAAGCTGTTTGTGAAGCTTCTTCTATTCCTGTTGATGCCACAGCTTTTAATACTAATGGAGTTAATTTTTCTTCATCTAAGGCAACCGTATCAGGCACAATGAATGTTAGTAATTCTCAAATATGTGTCTATATCCAATTAGATGTTGGCTCTGGGGCCCTAGATAATGAAACAATAAAAATTCAGATAACAAGTCCTAGTGATATTACAGTTTCTGAAGGAGATGTGAGCTTACAATCAACTCCTTTAGCTATTTCTGGATCAACAACTATTCAGTTAGTGGTTTCTATTGATATCAGTGTTAGTCCTGCTGTATTTGATTATGGCTTAATGCCAGCTGGTGGGAAAAAAAGAGCCATTGATTCTACACAAGTACCTGAAACAGGAACTTATGGAATAGCAGTAATTAATAATTCAAATGTGTCTGTTGATTTATATATTTATGGTGATAATACCATTGGTGATGAAGAATGGACTTTATCTGCTGGAAATCTAAAATATACTCATGAGTTTGTACAACTTGATGAATCTGGAGATCCAAGAGGCAACTGGACGGTTTTAGATTATTCAGTTAATAAAAAAACCTTAGACACTAATATTGCGCCTAGTAGTGCAATGGAATTTGATTTACAAATCACCACTCCTAATTCTTCACAAGCAGGAACTGGGGTCAGTGTGCCAATAACAATTTTAGCAACAGAGTCATAGAGTTTTAAATTACATAAATACAAAAAATTTATTTGCTTGACAAGAGAAGATTAGGTATAATAAAATGTATAAAGAAATAATTGGTCGAAAAATTGAATTTAAAAAATATAAATTATAAAAAAATTAATTCATATGAATACAAAAAGCAAATTATCTATTATTTGTGCCTTGGCTTTTGTTGGGATAATTATTGGTAATATTGGTTTGGCAGATACAAGCACTGTAACTGCTACTGTTACAATAGGAGATGTACAAGTTACGCTTACGCCAACAAGTTTTTCTTATGGGACAATGCCTTTAAACACTAGTAAAAAATCATTTAATGTAATAAATGAAGGTAATGGGGTTAAAAATATAGAAGCTGAAGTTGGATCAGTGGTAACAAATTTAGAGATTAAAGGAGACCATACTGCTAGTTGGCAGCTAGAAGGATCATCTGGTGAAGATCAATATGTGCATAAATTTGGTAAAGCAACAAATGGGGCAACAGAGCCTGCTTCATATACCGCCTTGACTACGACATACACCACTTTAGAGACTGGTTTAATAGCTTCAGGAAGTGTTTTTTTGGGTTAGAAATTACTACTCCAACAACTAGTGAAGAAACAGTTCAACAAAGCGCAACAGTAACTGTACAAGCTGCTTGGGGAGGATAATATAAAAGATTATCAGTTTATTAGGGTTTTATATAATTTATGAATAATAAATTTACTTTATTAATTGTTATATTTACAATATTGACTTTGCCCTTGATGATTTTGGGTAGGGTAGGTGTTGGCGTGGGTACTGGAAAAATACAAATGGATGAGCCTTTAAGACCAGGCTCTATTTATGAAATCCCATCAGTGGTGGTTAGGAATACTGGAGATGAACCTTCAAATTATCAAATTGCTGTTGAAGGGAAAATGGATGTTGTTGAAATGATTCCAGATTCAAAATGGATTAATTTTGAACCAAAGAAATTTTATTTAGAACCTGGAGAAAGTGAATTAGTTCAGGTTAAAATTATTTTACCAGTAAAAGGAGTTAAGCCTGGAGATTATTTTGCTTTTTTAAGTGCTTCACCAATTCAAGAACTTGAGCAAGGCATGACTTCAATTGGTGTGGCAGCAGCGACAAAGCTTTATTTTTCTGTTATTCCAGCTAATATCTTTCAAGGAATTTATTATCGCTTTATAAGTTTGTATGCTAAATATCATCCTTGGGATACAATTATTTTAGCGATGATATTCTTAGTAACCTTAATTTCTATTTTAAAAAAGAAATTTAAGATTCAGATAGATAGAAAGTAATCTAAATCTATAAACAAGAGATGAATGCAAGGATTATCTTACAAAAATCTTATTTTTTTAATTATAGCTTTTGTTTTATTTTATCAAATAGGTATTATTTTTGCTGAGATAAAGACAATAATAGATTTTCATATTCATACAACAATTAAGATTTCTATTTGTGGGGATAATATAAAAGACGATAATGAAGTATGTGATGGCACAGACTTGGCAGGAAAAACCTGCCAAGATTTTAATTACCCACTTGGAGTTTTAAAATGTAGTCCAGCTTGTGATGAATTTGATACTTCTGGATGTTATACAACAACCACTACGACTTTAACTTTTCCTGGAGGCGGTGGTGGCGGTTATGTGGCCCCAGCAGAAACTAGAATAAATTTTACTGGTAAAGCTTATCCTAAAAGTACAGTAACTTTATTAAAAGACGCTCAGGTAGCAGCAACAGTAATGGCTGGTAGTGATGCTAATTTTACTTTGAGCCTCTCTGGTATTTCTGCTGGTAATTATATTTTTTCTATTTATAGTGAAGATAAATATGGGAACAGGTCTTCACTTTTAACTTTTCCAGTGGGGGTTACTTTTGGAGTGATTACAAATGTTTCTGGTGTTTTTATTGCACCAACAATTGAAGTTGATAAGGAAGAAGTAAAAAGAGGAGATAGTATTGCTATTTTTGGTCAATCTTTATCAAATGCAAATATAACTATTCAAGTATCTTCTGATGAGGAAATTTTTGTTAATACAGAATCAGATTCTGATGGGGTTTATTTATATAATTTTGGTACTGAGGTTCTTGATTATGGAGATCACTTTACAAAATCCAAAGCAGCTAAAGAAAATGAAATAAGTTCTTTTAGTCAAGCAGTAAGTTTTTTAGTGGGCACGAGAAATGTTATCAAAGAAGTTCAGAAATGTGGTAAAGCAGATTTGAATTGCGATGGCAAGGTTAATTTAGTGGATTTTTCTATTGCTGCTTATTGGTATAAGAAAGTACTTAGTGCTGAGTTTGCTAAGATTGAACAAGAGCGCTTGAATGGTGATGGTAAGATTGATTTAGTGGATTTTAGTATCATGGCATATTATTGGACTGGTTAATAAAAGTGAAAATGCAAAATTCAAAATCACAATTTAAAATTAAAAAGTTTCTGATAATATTTTTAATTATTTGGAATTTATTGCCTTTGTTTTCAGTTAAGGCAGCTAAGTTGTATTTTGAACCAAACAGTTTAGAAATTAAACAAGATCAATTTGTTTTAATTAATTTCTTTATTGATACAGAGCAAGAAGAAATCAATGCTTTAGAAGGAATAATAAAGATTCCAGAAGGTCTTTTAGAAATACAAGGAGTAAGTGATGGTAGTACAATTATTAGTTTATGGGCAGAAAGGCCTATTTTTAATGAAGATAAGAATGAGATTAGGTTTTCTGGAATTATTCCTGGTGGCTATACAGAACAAAATGGATTCCTTTTTAGTTTTAAGGGTTTTTCCCGAAAATTAGGACAAGGGGATATAGAAATTCAGCAGGCAAGAGTTTTATTAAATGATGGTCAGGGCACAGTGACACAGACTATAGTTACTCCCTTAGAAGTTATTGTTAGTGATAAAGCAATACCCTTTTCAATAGAGACAAAAAAAGATACAGAGCCACCAGAAGTATTTATTCCTGAATTAGCTAATGACCCAATTGTTTTTGGAGGTAAGTGGTTTATAGCTTTTGCCACTCAAGATAAAAGTTCAGGCATAGCTTATTATCAGATTTACGAATCAAATCGTAAGATAGAGATTTCTAAAATTGAAAAGAATAAATGGATAACAGTTATTAGCCCTTATATCTTAAAAGACCAGGATTTAAGAAGCTATATCTATATTAAGGCTGTGGATAATGAAGGTAATGAGAGAATAGTTGTGACAGAGCCAAGAAATCCAATCAAATGGTATGAATTATGGGAAAATTGGGTTATAATTTTAATAGTGATTATGTTCTTAATATTACGAAAAACAAGAATATTAGATAAAAAGAATTAATAAAGGAGTTTTAAGGGCTTAAGTATGGAAAAATTTTCCAAAACCATATTTAAATTTTGTTTTAGCCTATTCATATTAGGTATTTTTATGCTTTTTATTCAAACAGCTGATGCAGCTAGTTTGTATTTTTCTCCTTCTTCTGGGACTTATGCAATTGGAAAACCATTTACTATTTCTGTTTATGTTTCTAGTACAGCTCAAGCCATGAATGCTGTTTCTGGGAAAATCACTTTTCCAAAGAATTTATTACAAGTTTCTTCTTTATCCCAAGTTGAATCAATTATTAATTTTTGGGTTCAACAACCATCTTTTTCTAATACAAATGAAACAATAGATTTAGAAGGTGCTGTATTTGATCCAGGTTATAGAGGCAGTGGGGGGAAAATTATTGATATAGTTTTTTCTCCAAAAGCTCAAGGCACAGTTAATCTGCGCATGGCTTCAGGTTCAATTTTAGCTAATGATGGCTTAGGGACAAATATCTTAGAGGGATTAGGTAGTGCTAGCTATAATATAACTGGGGCGCCAATCACAACTACAACAACAAAAGCTCCGGAAAAAGGAAAAATACCAAAAGCTCCTTTGATTTATTCTTCAACTCATCCTAATCCTAGTGAATGGTATAGTGAAACAACAGCTGAATTTTCTTGGGATTTAACAAGTGACATTACAGAAGTCAGGCTTTCTATTAGCAAATCTTCAGGAGCAACTCCGACTATAAGCTATGCTCCGCCAATAAAGAGCAAGAGCGTGACTAATTTAGGAGATGGTATTTGGTATTTTAATGTTCAGTTAAAAAATCAATATGGTTGGGGTGAAATTTCTCGTTTCCGAGTTCAGGTTAAAGAATTAGGAATATCAGAAACAGAAGAACCGATAATAGCAGAAGAAAAAACAGAAGAAATAAAAGAGACAGGGAAGATAAGTATATGCAATTGTATGATGGTGATGATATTAGCTTTAATTGTTTCTTGGATTATCATTGTTTTTATCATGCGCCGAAAATATTTGGCAAAAATAGATTCCTTGGAAAGGGAATTAAATAAAGATTCTAAAGAGGTAAGAAGGGTTCTTTTTGAGGCTTTTAATAATTTAAGAAAAGTAACCTTAAGGATAATAGCTAATTTTGATGGTTATGAAGCTTTATCTAAAAGAGAAGCAGAAATCAATGAAGAGTTAAAAAAAGCTATTAGGGATTCTGAGTTGATGATTCGCAGAAAATTAGAAAAACTACAAAGAAGAATGAAAAAGAAGATAAGCGACAATTAAGTTGTTTTTTATGGGATTTTTTGATAAAATATTGGAATAATGAATTACAAAAAGGTTTTAATTGTTTTAATTGTTTTTTTGGCGACTGTTTTGGCGTCAATTTTTATTTACCCTCAGGGCATAAGTAGTTTAGGGATACAATTGCCTAAATTTTTTGATAAGGAATTTAGTTTTGGTTTAGATATTTCTGGAGGCACTTTATTAATTTATGAAGCAGATTTAAGCAATGTAGAGCCTGCAGATCATTCTTCAGCCATGACTGGATTAAGAGATGTGATAGAAAGAAGGATTAATTATTCAGGGGTTAAAGAGCCACGAATCACAGCAAATAAGAGTAGAGAAGATTGGCGGTTAACTGTTGAATTAGCTGGAATTAAAGATATTCAAGAAGCAATAAAGATGATTGGAGAAACTCCTTTTTTAGAATTTAGAGAATTACGTGAAGAAGAAGAAACCGAAGAACTATTAGCCATGGAAGAATTACCTGAAGATGTAGATCCTTATTTCAAACCAACCATATTAACAGGAAAGTATTTAAAAAGAGCAGAAGTTAATTTTGAATCTACTACTTCTTTACCTGTTATTAATTTGTCTTTTAATGATGAAGGGGCTGAGATTTTTGCTGAATTAACTAAAGAGAATATTGGTAAACCCTTGGCAATTTATTTAGATGGTTATCCAATTAGTATGCCTACGGTTCAGGAAGAAATTCCTTCTGGCATGGCTCAGATTTCTGGTCAGTTTACCTTAGCTGAAGCTAAAGAATTGGTTTTAAGATTAAATCAGGGAGCTTTGCCAGTGCCAATACATTTAATATCCCAACAATCTGTTGGTGCTATTTTAGGAGACCAATCAATGGAAAAAATTGTTCAGGCAGCTTTTTGGGGTTTTATTTTAGTAATTTTATTCATGATTGCTGTTTATCGTTTGCCAGGATTATTAGCTTCTTTGTCTTTAATAATTTATGTTATCTTAACCTTGAGTATATTTAAGTTTATTCCAGTGACTTTAACTTTAACAGGGATTACTGGATTTATTCTTTCTATTGGTATGGCAGTAGATACTAATGTTTTAATTTTTGAACATGCTAAAGAGGAGATTAAAAAGAATAAACCTTTAAAAATTGCTATGGAAGATGGTTATCATAAATCATGGCCAGCTATTCGGGATTCTAATATTGCCACGATTATATCAGCAATTATTCTTTATTACTTTACTTCTAATATGATTAGGGGATTTGCACTTACTTTGGCTATTGGTGTGGGCACAGGATTGTTAACGGCAATTTTTATTACGAAGTTATTCTTAAATGTGGTTTATAGTAAAAAAAGTTAATTTTAAAATATATTAATGGATTTTATTCAAAAGAGGAAAATTTTCTATGGAATTTCAGGAATGATAATGATGATTTCATTATTGAGTTTTCTAATTTGGGGATTTAATTTTGGGATAGATTTTACTGGTGGCTCATTATGGGAGTTAACCATGGAAAAAGATATTAACCAATCTATAGAAGAAATCTCAGATTATTTAGCAGAGCAAGGTTTAGGGCAAATTAATATTCAAACCACAGGGGAGAATAGTATTATCTTGCGTTTTTCAAATATTCCAGAGAAAAAACACATTGAATTATTAAAAGATATTGAAGAAATTAATCCTTTAATAAAAGAAAAGAGATTTGAATCAATTGGTCCTTCTATTGGAGGGGAATTAAAAGTAAAATCTGTTTGGGCAACTATTTTAGTATTTACAGGAATTCTTTTATATCTCTGGTATGCTTTTCATCATTTTTCCTCAGCAATTCCTTCTTATCGTTATGGTGTTTTAGCAGTGTTAATGTTAATGCATGATGCTCTTTTTATTGTTGGTTTGTTTGCGGTTTTAGGAAAATTCCAAGGTTGGGAAGTAAATTCTGATTTCTTAGTTGCTTTATTAGTGGTTATTGGTTATTCAGTTCATGATACAATTGTTGTTTTTGATAAGATTAGAGAAAACCTAAAAACCAGAACAAAAGAACCATTAAAAGATATTATTAATTTAAGTATTCAGCAAACATTAATGAGATCTTTAAATACTTCCTTAACTACTATTTTCCCTTTACTCACTTTGTATTTTTTCGGACCTTTTTCTATTAAAATATTAGTAACTGCAATGATTGGTGGAGTGATTATTGGCACTTACTCTTCAGTGTTTTTAGCAGCTCCTTTGTTATATGACTGGTCTAAAAGCAAGAGCTAGAGTCTTAATAGGGGTTGACTTGTAAGGTAATTTTTGCTTTAATTAAGTATATATATGAATATGAAAAAAGAAATTTTAAATAAACAAGCCCCCCAACAGTTATCTTTCAAAATTATAGAGGTTTTACCTGCTCGGACCCAAGCAATTGTAAAAAAGAGATTTGGCTTAGAAGATAATAAGCCTAAAACCCTAGAAGCAGTGGGTCAAGATTATAAAGTTACTAGGGAAAGAGTAAGACAAATCATTGAAAGCGCTTTAAAGACTATTAAAAAACAGCCAATTTTAGAAACCATTGGCGGTTTTGTTAATATGAGTAAATCTTTATTAAAAGAAAGCGGGGGATTAGAAGAAGAATCTGAGTTTTTAAGAAAAATAGAAAGGAAATTAATTTCTGAAAAAGATGCAAAAATGGCAGGCAATTTATCTGCAATTAGATTTTTATTAACCCTTAGCCCTCAATTTGTTTTTGAAGAAGAAGATAATTCTGATTATGGCTTTTGGCATTTAGAAGAACTTTCTAAAGAAAAGATAGATAAGAATATGAAAGTGTTTGAGAAATATTTTAAAGATAAGAAAGAACCAGTGGTTTTAGATGAGGTATATTCTTGGGCAAAAAAGAATGTTAGTAATAAGATAAATAAAGAAGAATTACAAGCATACTTTAGAGTTTCTAAAGAAATTGGCATGAATCCATTTGGTGAATATGGTTTATTTGATTGGGCAGAAATAGATCCTTCAGGCACCAGAGATCGTGCCTATATGGTTATGAAACATGCAGATCAGCCAATGCACTTTTCTGAAATTACAGAATTATTAAATGAAATTAATAAATCTCCAATTTATCCTCGATTAACTTCTAATTCTTGGCAAAAACAAGTTTGTATTCAAACAGTGCATAATGAATTAATTAGAGATTCAAGGTTTGTTTTGATTGGTAGAGGGATTTATGCATTAAAAGAAAAAGGATATAAGCCAGGAAAGATAATTGATGTGATTAAGGATGTTTTGCAAGAAGCAGGCAAGCCAATGAAATTGGAAGACATAATTAAAGAAGTGCAAAAAAGAAGAATTGCCAAAGACAATACAATTATTCTTAATTTGAATAATAAACAGTATTTTAAGAAATTACCAAATAAATATTATACTCTAGTCAAGCCTTATAAAATACTTGAGGTTTAATGCCTTATTATATAAGAGAAGTTTTGTTTTTTATTTTAGCGATTTTTCAAGATTTTTGGTGGTTGCTATTATTTATCCTTTTAGGAGGATTTTTTATTAATTTAAGAAAAAAACACAAGGCAGAAGTTAAAAAAGAAAAAGAAGCTATTAAGGATTGGGCTGTTTTAGAAGTTAAGATTAATCGTGAGATTTTACAAACTCCAAAATCTATTGAACAGGTTTTCAATAGCTTAAATGTTATTGAAAAAGGTTGTTTGTGTTTAGAGATTGTAGGCATTAATCGAGAAATGCATTTTATTATTCGAACACCACAAGAATACAAGAATTTGGTTATCTCTCAATTTTATTCTCAATATCCAGAATTAGAGATAAAGGAAATTGAAGATTATTTTGCAAGTGTGGCCCCTAATTTACCTAATAAGGATAATGATTTATGGGGCATGGAAATTAATTTAAGCAAGTCTAATTGTTATCCAATTAAAACCTACTCTGCTTTTGAAGAAAAAAAAGAAGAGAAGAGGATAGATCCTATTGCTAGTTTAGCAGAAACTCTTGGGACTTTAGAAAGATCTGAATGGTGTATTTTTCAGATTTTGCTTAGAGCTTTATCTAAAGATGAGGAAAAGGAATTAAGCGAAGAAGGTAAAAAAGAAATCAATAAGTTATTAGGAAAAAAAGAAGAAGGAAAAATCACTTGGACAGATTGGGTTATTGCTTTTTTTAGAAATCTTTTAGTAGGATTAGTAGAGCCACCAGTTTGGCCAGAAAAAGGAGAAGCAAAAGAAAAATCTTCTTCAGAAATTTCCTTGTCAGATAAAGAAAAGATTCAGGCCATAGAAAAAAAGATGGGACAATTATCATTTAAAACTGGTATTAGAGTTCTTTATGTTTCTCCTCGTCCTGAATTTGAAGAATCTAAGGCCATAGGGTTTATGGCTTATTTAAAACAGTTTAATTCTAAAGATTTAAATGCTTTTGAAATTAATAAAGACACAACAACAAAATTAAAAACAAAGTTTTTTCAGGCCAGAAAATTGTTTTTGAAGAAAAGGAAGTTTTATCAAGCAGCACTTCAGAGAAAGCCAGAGAAAAAATCAATGATTTTAACCACAGAAGAACTAGCAACAATTTATCATTTTCCTGCAGTGACTATGAAGACACCAACCTTAACTAGAGTTTTAAGTAAAAAAAGTGAACCACCAATAGGATTACCTACAGGATAATAATTAAAATTGGAATATATTTATGGATTTAAATTATATCGGCATTACAAACTTTAGAGATGAATATCAAAGATTTGGGATTAAAACCGATGATCGGCGTCGGCATATGTATTTTGTTGGTAAGAGTGGTACTGGAAAAACAACAATGATGGAGAATATGATTATCCAGGATATTAATAATGGCAAAGGAGTGGGAGTGATTGATCCTCATGGGGAATTAGTAAATAGGATTTTGTATTTTATCCCAGAAAAAAGGATTAAAGATGTGGTTTATTTTAATCCTGGGGATATTGAATGGCCCATTGCTTTTAATGTGATTGAACAAGTACCTTTAGAGCATCGTCATTTAGTAGTGGCTGGTTTAATGGGTGTTTTTAAGAAAATTTGGCCTGATGTTTGGTCAGCAAGAATGGAATACATTTTGAATAATACACTCTTGGCTTTATTAGAATATCCAAATTCAACCTTATTAAGTATTAATCGACTATTATCAGATGAGGATTTTAGAAGAACAGTAATGGAAAAAGTAACTGATCCAATAGTAAAATCATTTTGGGAAAAAGAATTTGCTCGTTATCATGCTCGGTTTGCTGTAGAAGCCATTGCCCCAATTCAGAATAAAGTTGGTCAGTTTATCTCTAATCCTTTAATTAGGAATATTATTGGTCAGAAAGAATCAAAGATTGATATTCGAGAGATAATGGATGAAGGGAAAATTCTTTTAGCTAATTTATCTAAAGGATTAGTAGGTGAAGATAATTCTAGTCTTTTAGGTGCTTTATTAATTACTAAAATACAATTAGCTGCAATGGGTAGGGTAGAAGTACCTGAAGAAGAAAGAAAAGATTTCTATCTATATGTTGATGAGTTTCAGAATTTCTCTACAGAATCTTTTGCTACGATCTTTGCTGAGGCAAGAAAATATCGTTTGGATTTAATTTTAGCTCATCAATATATTGCTCAATTAAATGATAGTGTTAGAGATTCTATTTTTGGTAATATTGGTAGCTTAGTTGCTTTTAGATTAGGGCCTGAAGATGCAGAGTTTT
Organism: Minisyncoccota bacterium; assembly: GCA_028695015.1. GTDB lineage: Bacteria > Patescibacteriota > Minisyncoccia > UBA6257 > UBA6257 > JAQTTC01. The sequence goes on along the minus strand of JAQVJR010000001.1, from coordinate 9,324 downwards.
TAGAAAAATACTTTACCCCTGAATTTAATCAAGAAGATTTAATTAATCTTCCTAATTATAATTTCTATATCAAATTAATGATTGATGGTATTCTTTCAAAAAGTTTTTCAGCAATGAATATTCCACCATCAAGTTTGCCCCAAAAAGCATATGTTCAGGAAATAATAGAGCATTCTAGAGAATTATTCTCTGCAGTTCGTCATGAAGTTGAATCTAATATTGCTCGTTGGGAGCTTTTAGATTTTTCTCCAAGCAAAGAAACATTCAAAGAAAGACCAAGAACAGGGATTAAAGAAGGTTGGGCTGCAGTTTGTTCTCAATGTGGGAAAAATATCATTGTTCCTTTTAGACCTGATCCTTCAAGGCCTGTTTATTGCGAAGATTGTTTTAGAGAAGTTAGGAAAATTCAAAAAACCAAAACCTTAGCAGAAGATTTAGAAAAATCTCCGAGGGCAAGAGTACAACCTAAGGAAGAAGAGATAAAAAGTATTATCAAAAATATATTTGATAAAAATTCTTAATTTATGAAAAAGAGAATTGTTATTATCTGTGGTGGAAAAAGCGGAGAGCATGAAGTTTCTTTGCGTTCAGCCTATTATGTTTTTAATAATTTAGATAAGAAAAAATATGAGGTTTCAGTTTTAGCTATTGATAAAAATGGTAAATGGTTCTTTAGTTATCAATTTGAAGATTTAGTAAATACTCAAGGTCTTTTATGGAAATTAAAGAGAAATTTAGAAGAGGTAGCTCTTTTAAAAGCAAAGGATTATGGTCAAATATTCAGTTTGAAAAAGAAAAAAGAATTAGCTCAAGGTGATGTATTTTTTCCAGTGATTCATGGTACTTTTGGAGAAGATGGATGCTTGCAAGGCTTTTTAGAATTATTAGATGTTCCATATGTTGGCGCTAATGTAGCTGGTTCAGCAATAGGGATGAATAAGGAAATAACTAAGAAGTTATTGAAAATTGAAAAAATCCCAGTTGCAGAATATGTGGTTATTAGGAAAAGTGATTCTGAAAAAGATAAAGCATTAAAAATTCAATCAGCAATAACGAAATTCCATTATCCACTTTTTATTAAACCAGTTTCTTTAGGCTCTTCAGTTGGCGTTTCAAAAGTTTTTTCAGAAAAAGAATTACAAAAAGCTATTAAAGATGCTTTTCAATATGATGATCAAGTGATGATTGAGAAATTTATTAAAGGGAGAGAGATTGAATGTTCAGTATTGGGCAATGAAAAACCCCAAGCTTCTTTACCAGGAGAAATACAACCCAAGACATTTTATTCTTATAAAGCAAAATATCTGGATGATAATGAAGCAAAGTTATTAATACCAGCGCCTTTGAATAAAAAACAAGTTTCTCAAATACAAGAATTAAGTATTAGGACATTTAAGGCATTAGAATTACAAGGTATGGCAAGAATTGATTTTTTTCTAAAGCCTAATGGACAATTAGTGGTTAATGAAGCTAATACAATTCCTGGATTTACGCAAATTAGCATGTATCCTAAATTATGGCAGATAAGTGGATTGAGCTATTCAAGATTGCTTGATAAACTAATACAGTTGGCAATTCAAAATCATAAAGGCAAAAAGAGATTAAAAAGGAGTTATCAATAAGAATTAAAACATAAGATGAAGATTTCTTTTAAAAAATTAGTTAAAAGTTTTTTTAATGCTTTTCAAGGTATAAAACACGCCTGTTCTCAACAGAATTTTTTTTTAATGATTTTGTTAGGTATTGGTAGTATTTTATTAGGTTATTGGTTGCAAATATCTTATTATGAATGGTTGATTTTGATTGTGATTATTGGTTTGATTTTAAGTTTAGAAATGTTTAATACAGTTACTGAAACGACTTTAGATTTGATTGAATCGAATTTATCTCCTGAGGTTAAGAAGATTAAAGATGTAATAGCGGGTACAGTGTTGGTTGTATGTTGCATGGCGGTAATTGTTGGAGGGATAATTTTCATTCCAAAAATATTAATTATCTTTCATTTTTAATTTATGCTTTCTCCAGTAGAAGAAATAAAAAACAAATTAGATATTGTAGAAGTTATTGGTCAGTATCTGAAATTAGAAAAAACAGGAGCTAATTATAGGGCTCTTTGTCCTTTTCATAAGGAAAAAACTCCTTCGTTTTTTGTTTCTCCATCTCGTCAGATTTGGCATTGTTTTGGTTGTAATGCTGGTGGTGATATTTTTACCTTTGTGATGAGAATAGAAAATATTGAATTTAAAGAAGCTCTGGGAATGTTGGCTAAGAAAGCTGGAGTGAGATTAAAACATGAAAGTCCTCAGGCTCGTTCTCAAAAACAAAGATTGATTGATATTAATAAACAAGCAGTTATTTTTTTTGAAAACAATCTCTGGCAGAATAAAGAAGTGATGGATTATCTTTATCAAAGAGGACTAAAAGATGAAACAATAAAGGAGTTTCATCTTGGCTGGGCTTTAGATGATTGGAGGGGCTTAAGTAGTTTTTTAATAAAAAAAGGATTTAAACCAGAAGAAATAGTGGCCAGTGGTTTGGCAATATCTAAAAAAGATCCAACTAATATTAATATTAATCAAAACACAAGGTATAAGATGCAAAGTACAGATATTTATGATCGTTTTCGTTCACGAATTATGTTTCCGATTGATGATTCAGTGCAGCAAATAGTTGGTTTTACTGGAAGAATTTTCCAAGGGAAAAATCCTTTAAAAACTATTAAAGATATTGAGGCAACTGGAAAATATGTTAATAGCCCTCAGACTTTGATTTTTGACAAAAGCATGATTCTTTATGGGCTTTCTAAGAGTAAACCTCATTTGTATTCTCAAGAAGAAACTTTATTAGTTGAAGGGCAAATGGATTTCTTAGCTGTTTGGCAATCAGGTATTAAGAATGTAGTAGCTGGTTCAGGCACGGCTTTGACCCCTAATCAGTTAAAGATTTTAAAAAGATACAATAATACCTTGATTTTAGGATTTGATATGGATGAAGCAGGGGAATTAGCAGCAGAAAGAACAATTGAATTAGCTCTAGATAAGGAGTTTAATATTAAGATTCTTCGTCTGATTGAAGGCAAGGATTTAGCTGATTTTATTGATATGAAAGAAAAAGACAAAACAGAAAAAGGTATAACAATACAGGAATTAATAAAAAAAGCTAAGCCAATAATGGATTTTTACTTTGAAAGAGCTCAAAAATTAGGAGATAAAGATAATATTCAAGGAAAAAAAGCCATTGCTTCATATTTTTTACCAAAAATTCAGAAATTAAATAATGTGATAGAAAAGTCTTTTTGGTTAAATAAACTTTCTCGGTTTTTAAATATTCCTGAACAGGCCTTAAGAGAAGAATTAGAAAAATTATCAAAGAATAAAGCAACCATGGTTAGGAGCATAACTGATGAAAATGAATCTTTATATGAATTTCCCATCGTTGAATCTTTATTAAGAATAGAGATTATTGCTGAAAGAATTATTGCTTTTTTAATTAAAAGCCCTCAATTAAAGAAAAATGCCTTAGATTATGAAGAATATTTTCCTCATCGCTTTAAGGAAATTTTCAAGATAATTAAAAATATTTCTTCAGCTAAAGAAATAGATAGGAATAATTTAGTAAAACTTAATTTAGATGAAGAGATAAGTGAGAAAATCAATCAATTAGGCTTGCGGGCTGATTATGAAACTGAATTATTAGAAAAGTTTAATGTTTCTTTAAAAGATGAGCTAGACAAAGAATTAAAGGAATTAAAAAAAGAATCTATTAAACAACAAATGAGTGAAATTGAATCAAAGATCAGGAATGCAGAAAAAGATAATGATAAAAAATCACTTGAAGAATTAATGAAAAAATTCAATCAATTATCTAAACAATTATTAAATTAATATGCAAAAAAAGAAACAAGGTTTATCAAAATCTACTAAAAAAACAACTAAGGCATTAAAAAGAAAAAAGGTAGTAAAGAAAGCTTCTAAAAAAGCAAAGACTTTAAAAAAGAAGCCTGTAGTGAAAAAGAAAACTATGGTGAAAAAGAAGCCTGTGCTTAAAAAGAAGAAAATAGTGAAAAAGAAGCCTGTGGTAAAAAAGAAGCCGGTGGTTAAAAAGAAGAAAGTAGTTAAAAAGAAGCCTGTAGTAAGAAAGAAGAAAATAGTTAAAAAGAAATCAGTAGCAAGAAAGAAGAGAGTTGTAAAGAAAAAACAAGTACTAACAAGGACAAAGACAAAAAAGAAAAAAGGAAAAGTAGATAAGGTACAAGAACTAGTGGAAAGAGGGAAAGCAAGACGTTTTGTAACTCAAGATGAGATTTTAAAATTCTTTCCACGAATAGAAGAAGATTTGGATTTTCTAGAACAGATTTATGATGCTTTGGCAGAAGCAAATATTGAAGTAGTAGAAAGTGGAGATTTGCTAGTTCCTGATACAGAGATAACAGAAAAGGAATTAAATGAAGCAGTTAAGGTTTCACCAACTGATACTGTGTCTAGTAATGTACAGTCATATTTAAGAGAAATAGGTAAAGTGCCATTACTTACTGTAGAAGAAGAAAGAAGCTTGGCTAAAAAAGTAGAAGAAGGTGATGAGCAGGCTAGAAAGAAAATGATAGAGGCTAATTTACGTTTAGTTGTTTCTATTGCCAAACGCTATATCGGTAGAAGTAGTAATTTGAATTTATTAGATTTGATTCAAGAAGGAAATATTGGTTTATCAAAAGCAGTTAATAAATTTGATTACAAAAAAGGATTTAAGTTTTCTACTTATGCTACTTGGTGGATTAGACAGGCAATTACTAGAGCTTTAGCTGATCAGGGAAGAACCATAAGGATTCCAGTACATATGGTAGAAACAATTACCAAATATTTAAAAACGAGAAGATTATTAGCTCAAACCTTAGGTCGGGATCCTTTACCAGAAGAAATTGCTCAGGAAATGGGAAAAGAAGTAGAAGAGATTCTTTATTTAATGCAAATTTCTCAAAGAACTTCATCTTTAAACCAACCTTTAGGTGATGAAGAAAGTGGGAGTGAATTAGCTGATTTCATATCAGATACAAAAACAATTACCCCAGATAATTATGCAACCAGAGAACTTCTTAAGAGTGAATTAAGAAAGATTATGGAAGAATTATCAGAAAGGGAAAGAGAGATTATTAGAATGAGATTTGGTCTAGATGATGGCATGACTCATACTTTAGAAGAGGTAGGTAAGGCCTTTGGGGTTACAAGGGAAAGAATTAGGCAGATTGAAGCTAAGACTTTGGAAAAATTAAAAGACCATGTTGAAGCTAAAAGATTAAAGGAGTTTTTAAAATAGTTGTTTTAAGTTAGAGATGAGTTTTTTGGAAAAAATTAAAAGAAATTCTTTTTTGCGTAAATCCATTGCTTTTTTAGCACATTTAGTTTTTGGTTTTCCTGCACGTAATCTAATTGTTATTGGGGTAACCGGAACCACAGGAAAAACGACTACTTGTTTTATGATTAAAAGTATTTTAGAAAGCAATGGAATTAAAACTGGATTGATTAGCACAGCAGGGTTTGATATTGGTCCAGAAACAATTTACCCTAAAGCCCAAACCCCAGCAACAACACCTGATCCATTTATGCTTTGTTTTTTATTAAGAAAAATGAAGAAAAATAATGTAAAGGCAGTGGTGATAGAAACTTCCTCATTTGGGTTGATGTATGAACGGGTTTTTGGTCTTAAGTTTTCTGTTGCTGTTTTAACTAATATTTCTTTTAATCATCACTTGACTATTCATGGAGGAATGGAAGAATATGTTTTTGCAAAATTAAAACTATTTCAAGGTTTGGATAAAAAAGCAATTGCTGTTTTACCAAAAGATAGTGAATATTTTGATTTGTTTTCTAAAAACACAAAGGCAAAAGTTATTAGCTTTAGCTCTGAACAATCAAGTGATCTTTGGTTTGAAATTAAAGAATCAACTAAAGATAAGAATAGGGCAATAATTTATTTTAAAAATGATTCTTTCTTAATTGATTTGCCTTTGCTTGGTGTTTTTAATCTTTTTAATTGTTTGGCCGCAATTGGTGCTGGACAGTTTTTTTCTTTAAGTTTTGAACAGATAAAAAAAGGATTAGAGAGTTTAACCTATATCCCTGGAAGATTAGAAGAAATAAAAGCTAAGCAACCTTTTACTATTATTGTAGATAAGGCAAATACTCCAGCAGCCTTTTGTGGTATAATAGAGTTTATTAAAACCTTAAATCCTGAAAAGAAAAGAGTAGTCTATGGTAATTTTGGAGAAACACCAAGAGAGGAAAGAGATCAGCTAGCTCAAATTGCAACTGGTTTTTTTGATTTAACTATTATCACTGAAGATGATCCTCAGGAATTATCTCCTCAACCTAGCATTGATGATTTCTTGGATTTTGTTAAAAAGAAAAATGTTAATAAGGAAAAGTATTTAGCAATTCCTAATAGAAAAGAAGCTATCCGTAAGGCAATTAATTTAAGTAAAAAAGGGGATTTGATTGCTATCTTAGGTAGGGGTAATGAAAAATTCATGGATTATGGAGAAAAGACAATTGTTTTTGATGATAGGGAAGTAACCAGAGAGGTTTTAAAAGAACAAGGGTATTAATTTAAAAAATGTTATCTTCTGAGCAATTAAGGGAAAAATATTTTGAATTTTTTAAACAAAGAGGGCATCAAGTCATTCCTTCAGCTTCTTTAATTCCAGAAGATGATACAACAACTTTATTTATTGGTTCTGGCATGCAACCCTTAGTGCCTTATTTAATGGGTCAATCTCATAGCTTGGGTAAGAGGTTGGTTAATATACAAAAATCTTTTCGGGCTGAGGACATAGAAGAAGTGGGAGATAGCCGGCATACTACTTTTTTTGAAATGATGGGTAATTGGTCATTAGGTGATTATTTTAAAAAAGAACAACTTAATTGGATTTTTGAGTTTTTAACAAAAGAACTAAAGATAGATCCTCAGAGATTATATGTTTCAGTTTTTCGAGGTAATAAAGATATTGGTGTTAATAGAGATTTAGAATCAGTAGCTATTTGGAAAGATATTTTTAAAAAGAATAATCTTTCATTTAAGGATGTTGATTTTGCTGAAGAAAAAGGCATGCAAGGTGGTAGGATTTTTTATTATGATGAATTTAAAAATTGGTGGTCACGTTCAGGCATTCCAGCTAAAATGCCAAAAGGAGAGATAGGAGGACCAGATAGTGAGATTTTTTATGACTTAGGAACAGAACTTAAAAGACATGAAAATTCTAAATACAAAGACCAGCCTTGTCATATTAATTGTGATTGTGGGCGTTTTGTAGAAATTGGTAATAGTGTTTTTATAGAATACATTCGCACAGATAAGGGTTTTGAACCATTGTCTCAAAAGAATGTTGATTTTGGTGGTGGTTTAGAGCGGATAGCCATGGTTATACAAAACAAGGAGAATATTTTTAAATCAGATTTATTTATAGATATTATTGAAAAAATACAAGAATTATCTAATCTTCAATATGAAGATAATCAATCAGCTTTTGAAGTTATTGCTGATCATCTTCGAGCAGCTACTTTTATCATGGGTGATGATAAAGGAATAAAGCCAACTAATATTGAGCAAGGATATATTGTTCGCCGTTTGATTAGAAGGGCTATTCGTTATGGTAGACAATTAAATATTCAAAAACCATTATGGATTCAAGATATATCTCAAGTAATAATTAATAAATACAAAACAATTTATCCAGAATTAATTAATAATCTTAATATGATTATGGATAATTTAGCTCAGGAAGAAATGAAATTTAGTAAAACATTAGAAAAAGGGTTAAAGGAATTTGAAAAACTATTTGAGACTTATCAAAAAGATTTTAAAGAATTTATCATTGATGAAGATGTTTTGTTTGATTTATATCAAACCTATGGTTTTCCTTTTGAATTAAGTATTGAAGAGATTAATAAAAAAAGAATTCAAGTTGGGGGCACAGCCATTCCTAAACAGATAGAAGATAATTTATTAAGATTGTTTAAAGAAAAGATAAAAAAACATCAAGAGCTTTCTAGAACAGCAGCTGCTGGTAAGTTTAAAGGTGGTCTTGCTGATAAATCTGAACAAACAAAAAAACTACATACAGCTTGTCATCTTCTTTTAGCTGCTTTAAGAGAAGTTTTAGGAGAGCATGTAGAACAAAAAGGCTCTAATATTACTGTTGAAAGGTTGCGTTTTGATTTTTCTCATTCTGAAAAAATGAATGAAGAACAGATTAAAAAAACAGAAGAAATGGTTAATAAAGCAATTAAGGATAATTTACCTATTTGTTTTAAAGAGATGACATTAGCAGAAGCAAAACAACAAGGAGCAATAGGAGTTTTTGATTCAAAATATGGTGATAAGGTAAAAGTTTATTTTATTGGTAAAGATGATGATTTGTTTTCTAAAGAAATTTGTGGGGGACCACATATGACCAATACAGGTGATTTAGGGTATTTTAAAATTATAAAAGAAGAATCTTCTAGCTCAGGTATAAGAAGAATAAGAGCTATCTTGAATTGATATTGAGTTAAATAAAATAAATTGTTATACTAAAAAACAAAGAAGCAAAATGAATAATACACATGATCAATTTTCTAAAGATAAAGACTTTTCTTCTATAGAGGAAAATGAAGTAATGAAATCTAATAAGAAAAGAAAAGTAAAAGATATATTTGCACCTCATGAATTAAAATCAGGTGATTTTGTTAAAATTACAGAAGAGCCAGTAGAAATTCAAGAAGAGCCTGAGATAAATATTGAAATGGAAGAACAATCAATAAGGATTGTGCATACAGAAACCGTGCCTCAAGCAAGAGAAGATGTCCATAAAAGCTTGGAGAATTTCTTTAGGGAAACAGAAGAAGAATTGCCTGAATTAAGAACAAGAACTATTAGTAAGCCCCCTTTAAGAGCAAAGAAAGGAGATTTTAAGCTTTTTTGGTTTATTAGTATTCCAATAGCCTTATTAGCTTTTTATTATTTTGGATTTGTAGTTTTAGCTCGTGTAGAAATAGGGATTGAAACATATAAAAAAGAAATTCCTTTTTCAAAAGAAATTGTAGTTGATGATAATGTTTCTTCAATAGATGTTGCTAAGGCTGTAATTCCTGGTAACTTATTTGTTTTTAATTCAACAGAAAGACAAGAATTTGAGAGTACTGGTCAAGGTAAGGATGAAATAAAGACTAAAGGAATTATTACTATTTATAATAATTATTCTACTGATCCTCAGATTTTGGTGGCCACCACTCGTTTTGAAACCCCAGATCATAAGATATTTCGTTTGGATTCCCGAGTGGTTATTCCTGGAGC
>JAQVJR010000004.1 GCA_028695015.1 Minisyncoccota bacterium | reverse complement strand
AAGTGGAAATCAAAGTCATTGCTTATGATAAAAATCATCTCTTGAATTATATCCAAAGTGTTTTAAAAGAATCTAAAGAAAAAGATTATGATTTTTGTAAAGATTTAGAAATAGAATATTCTGATTTAGAAGCTGATTTTGATAAAGGTTTTTTAAAATTAACTGTTAAAACTAGTCAAACTTTATGTCAGAAATTAGATGTAGAGGCTATTAAGAAAGATATATTAGGTAAAAATGAAAAAGAATTAGATATGGTTTTCAAAGCTAATCCTGGTATTGAAGAAGTGAAGATAAAGTTTTGGCCGTTTTGGATAAAAAGAACTCCCAAATCCTTGCAAAAAGTAAAGATTTTAATAGATGATAATATTATTGAATAAAAAAGATGGTCAATCAGGGTTGACTAAAAGATGCAATTTTGATAAACTGATAACACTTTATGACTGAAAAAAAAGCAATGATTCGTAAAGAAGGAGTGGTTATTGAGTCTTTACGAAATGCAATGTTTCGTGTTCGTTTGAACGAAGGAGGAGAGGAAATATTAGCTCATTTAGCAGGAAAACTTCGCCTGAATTATATAAAAGTCCTCCTGGGCGATAAAGTAGTAGTTGAAGTTTCGCCTTATGATTCTAAGCGAGGCCGTATTGTTTATCGACTTTAAAAGGCTTTGTTTTAATTCAAAGCCTTACTTATTTTGTAAAATTATGAAAGTTAGATCATCAGTAAAAAAAATTTGTAGGAATTGCAAGATAGTTCGGCGCAAAGGTCGTCTCTATGTTATTTGTCGCAATCCTAAACATAAACAAAGACAAGGATAAAATAAAAATATGGTTCGTTTTTTAGGAATAGATATTCCAGACAATAAAAAAATCAATATTGCCTTAACCTATATCTATGGTATTGGGCAATCTTTGTCAGAAACGCTTTTAAAAGAAGCGAAGATTGATTTTAATAAAAAAGCTAAGGATTTAACTTCAGCAGAATTTAATGCTTTAAAAGAGCTTTTGGATAAAAAACAGATTAAAACTGAAGGAGATTTGAAAAGAGAAGTTAGGGCTAATGTAAAAAGGTTAATAAATGTTAGTAGCTATCGAGGCTCAAGACATATAAAGCGATTACCAGTAAGAGGTCAACGAACAAAAACTAATTCAAGAACTATTAGGGGTAATGTTAGAAAGACTGTAGGCTCTGGTAAGAGAAAAGCTGCTTCACCAACCTAATCAATTTAATTCAAATTAATTTATTAAGACATGGGAAAGAAGAGAGTCATTACTAAAGCAGGAGCAGAGAGTGGTAAGATAGCGGAAAAAGTAGCTGCTGCAAAATCAAAAACCTCAATAAAGAAAATTGTAGAAAAGGGGAGAGTTTATATTCTAGCTTCTTATAACAATACCTCAATTTTAATTACTGATTTAAAAGGCAATGCCTTAGCTTGGTCTTCTGCAGGTTCTTTGGGTTTTCGAGGTCCTAAAAAAGCTACGCCTTATGCTGCTTCAAGAGTGGTTGGAGTTTTAATGGAAAAAATTAAGAAAATGGGAATGAAAACAGCAGAAATTTATTTAAAAGGAATTGGTGGGGGTAGAGATATGGCTGTGAGGTCTTTTGCTAATCAGGGGTTAGATATTACGATGATTAAAGATGTGACCCCAGTGCCTCATAATGGACCGCGGCCTAGAAAAGCACGAAGAGTGTAATTTAATTTTATATCTTTATGTTAGATGATAAATGTAAACAATGTAGAGCAGTAGGGGAGAAACTTTTTCTCAAAGGAGAAAGATGTTTTACTCCTAAATGTGCCTTAGTAAGAAGAGGCTTTCCTGCTATTGGTCAACAAAGAAGAAGAAGACGAAGAATAACTGCTTATGGCCAACAATTAATGGAAAAACAAAAAGCAAGATTGGCCTATGGTATTGGTGAACAACAGTTTAGACGCTATGTGAAATTAGCTTTTAAAAAGACAACAGCAACTCCAGAAGCTTTGGCTCAGTTATTGGAAAATAGATTTGATAATATTATTTTCCGTTTAGGCTTAGTGCCTTCAAGAACTATTGCTCGACAATTAGTATCTCATGGTCATTTTCTTTTAAATGGCAGAAGGCATAATATTGCCTCAACAGTATTAAAAAAAGGAGATGTGGTTTCTGTTAGACCACAAAGTATGAATAAACAACCTTTTAAAGATGTAAAGGAAACTATTAAAAAATACAATCCACCAAAGCACCTTCAATTAGATCAAAGTAAATTAGAAGGCAAGGTGATAGCTGAGCCAGATATTAAAGAATTGCAGCTTCCATTTAATTTTACATCAATAATAGAGTTTTATAGTAAATAAAAAATTTAAAATATATTTAATAATATGTTTCAATTACCTTCATCTATCATTGCTAAAGAGAAAAAGGAAAATTATGGAAAATTTGTCATTGAAGGATTATATCCTGGTTATGGAACCACTTTGGGCAATGCTTTAAGGCGGGTTTTGCTTTCTTCTATTAAAGGAGCAGCCATGACTTCTTTCAAGATAAAAGGTGTTCAACATGAATATTCTGTAATTCCTAATATTATGGAAAGTGCTTTAGATATTATGCTTAATTTAAAATCTTTAAGAGTGAGATTGCATGGGCATGAACCCCAAATATTAAAATTAAAAACTGAAGGAGAGAAAACAGTATTGGCTAAGGATTTTGAACCTAATCCAATGGTGGAAATTATGAATCCAGATTTAGTTATTGCTAATATTACAGATAAGAAAGGTAAGCTAGAGCTAGAAATATTAATAGAAGAAGGCTTGGGATATTCTCAAGCTAAAGAGCGTAAAGAAGAAAAAATACCTATTGGCACTATTGCTGTTGATGCTATCTTCTCCCCTGTAGAAAAAGTTAATTTTATTGTAGAAGATATGAGAGTAGGGGAGAAAACTGACTTTAATCGTTTGATTATTAATATTGAAACTGATGGCTCTGTTTCACCAGAACAAGCTCTAGGTCAAGCAGCGAGTATTCTTAAAGACCATTTTAGATTAGTCACAGAGAAATTTATTATTGAAGAAGTAAAAGAAGTTACTAAGGAAGAAAAAGGAGTTTCTAAAAAAGAAAAGAAAGAGCCAAAGAATATTTCAATAGAAGAACTTGATTTAAGCTCTCAGACTAAAAAAGCCTTAACTGATAATGGAATTAAATCATTAGCTGGATTATTAAGATATCGAGAAGAGACCTTAATGAATTTAAAAGGCATTAAGGAAAAATCTTTAGAAGAGATAAAAAAAGTTATTAAGGATTTAGAATATACATTAAAGTAAGAAGATGAAACATTTAAAAAAAGGAAGAAAATTTCATCGTAAAAGAGATCAAAGAAAGGCGCTTTTGAAAAGTTTGGCTGCTAATTTGATAATACATGAAAAGATAAAAACTACTTTAGAAAAAGCTAAAGAAACTAAAATTACTGTTGAAAAGTTAATAACCATTGCTAAAAAACAAGATCTAGTTTCTTTAAGAAATCTTAAAAAAAAGTTGCCAGAAAAAGCAGCTAATAAGCTTTATTATGAATTAGCTCCTTTATTTGCAAACAGAAAGGGTGGCTATACAAGAATTATTAAAACATCAGAAAGAAGGGTTAGAGATGCTGTTTCTTTGGTTATTTTAGAGTTTGTAGATAAACCTGTTATGGAAGAAACCGAAACAAAACAAACAGAATTAGAAAAGCAACAAAAATAAATCTTAATAATGGAAAAACAAAATCATAAAATTGTTATTAATGCAGAAGGCCAATCTTTAGGGCGATTAGCTTCACAAATAGCTGTATACCTTCAAGATAAGCATAAGCCAGAATATGCTCCTCACAAACCAGGGGAGACAGTTGTTGTTATAGAGAATTTAGAAAAGATAAAGCCTTTTAGAGAATCAAAATCCAAGACAAAGATTTATTATAAACACACAGGGTATTTAGGTAATTTAAAACAAATCAGTTTAGAAGATTTATGGGCTAAAGATCCTAAAAAAGTTTTATCCAAGGCTGTAAAAGGAATGTTGCCTAAAAACAAACTTAGAGATAAAAGATTAAAAAGATTAATTATTCAAAATTAAAACCAAGTGAGTTATGACAGAAACAAAGACAAAAAAAACAACAGTTAAAAAGGAAACGAAAAAACCAGAAAAAACAGAAACAGTAGCTAAGCAAGAAAAACCAACAATTAAGTCAAAATATATTGAAGCAGTTGGTAGAAGAAAAGAAGCTGTTGCCCGAGTCAGGCTTTATAAAGATAAGCCAGGTTTTATCATTAATGAAAAAACAATAGATGAATATTTTCCTTTAGAAAAATATCGTAAACAAATATTAGATCCTTTACGATTAACTGAAATGGAAAATACTTTTCTGGTTTCAGTAAAAGTCAAAGGTGGAGGCATGACTGGTCAAGCAGAGGCAATAAGATTAGGTATTAGTCGTTGTTTAGTAAAGATAGATGAACAAAAATTCAAGCCAATTTTAAGAAAAAAAGGATTCTTAACTAGAGATTCTCGAGTGGTAGAAAGGAAGAAATTTGGATTTAAAAAGGCTAGAAAGAGATCTCAGTGGTCTAAACGTTAATTGACTTATTAGGTAAATTATGGTAAATTAAAAACACTCTTGACTAAGAGTGTTTTTAGAACTTTGAAAATTAAAAGGAGAAGAGTAATGGAAATATCAAAGAAAGGCAAAGAAGCTTTAAGGAATTTTATCTTAAAAGGCAATATTTCTCAAGAAGAAAAAGAGAATATTGAAAAGGCAATCGCAGGAGAACTTAAAGGAGAAAGATATATCTTAATAATAAGAAAAGAAAGAGGAGGTTTTTATGGCATAGACATTGAAGGTAATATTATTAATGAAAGATTTTAAAAAAGGAGGTTAAGGATGAATGATTTAGATGATAAGGCAAGAGTTAGGTTAATTAAGAAATATGTAAATGCTTTTATCAAAAAACAATATCCTCATTTAAAAAACAAGGATAAAAACATTAAGGTCAAAGAACTTATGTTTGGGTTTCAAGGCATTAGAGTTGTAAATGATAAAACATTTGTAACTCTTAGATTGCCTGAAGGGGTAAAAGCGATTGTAAGTATTAATGGTAGTTTTCGAGATGAAGATTTCTTTTAAGAAAGATAGGGGGGAGCAAGATGAAAGAATATATAATTCTTTGGTTGATTTCAGCATTAGCGATCATATTTCTGCATTACATTTAATAACATAAAGCCGTTAATTATAACATTAACGGCTTTTTTATTATTTATTGAAATACTTAATTAAATACTAACTTTTATAACTCCTTTATCAGAAAGGTAAAAAACATAGTTAATAGTGGGATCATAAAAGAAATTATCATTTTTAATATTAGCACTAATAGGCCAGATCTTGTTTTCTTTTATAAAGAAGATATTTAGAGTTTTATCTTTTTGAAAAAGAAGATAATCATTGTTTAAAAACCATTGGGCAGGAGCATTGGTAAATAGCTTTGTTGCATGTTTTATCTCTTGTTCTGTATTATAAATCTCTATTTCATCTTTTAAATTTAATAAAATCTCTTTTTCATCTAGAGAAAAAGAAGCATCAAGGAGATTTTCTCCAATAATCACAGGAATATTTTCAGGGGGTTTAAGATAAGAAGCTTTTTTAGAGCTTTCAATAATTAAAAATTCTTGTTTATTTTCCCTTTTTCTGATTTTTGTTTGTTCTAAATCTTGGCTTTCAAAGCTAAACAAGGATATTTGTTCTTCTTGTTTTGTTTGTAAAGAAGCTTTAGTTAAGACACCATTTTCTTTTAGAAAATACACAGATGATTCTTCTAATAGAAAAGGTGAAACAGGGCCATCATGTATTTTTTCAATTTCCCTATCAAGAAAATCTAGGAGATAAAGAGCATCTTCTGTTCTGATAACTAAATGATTATCATCTTGAGAATAAAAATCAGCTTGGATAATTTCTCTTGAAAGAGTATTTGTTTTAAAATCTGAATTACTAAGTGCTTGTTTAAAAGCATCAGTTAAGGAAATGCTAGTTTGAATTAGGCTTTTAGGTAGAAATACAATTTGCCAATTGTTTTTTCCTAAATTAACTAACATAGTTTTTTTAAGAGAAAAAACAACTTCTTCAGGTAGAGTTGAAGTTTTCCAGAAAAGTTCTTTTTCTGAAGAATTACGGATAAAAAGATACCAAAGATAATCTGAGTCTTTTTCTATAAAAACTATACGATTAGAATCTAAGGTTAAATAAAAGTTCTCAATCATATCTGAGTTTATTATATTCTCTTCTTGCCAATTATTAGGGAAAAGAAAAAGGCTGCCTAAGTCTAAGGTTTTTCCTGGTTCAATATTAATTTCTTCTTCAATAAAGGAATATTCAGGAAGAGAGATTAATAATTTTTGTTTTCCTGAGGAAAGATTAATATCAAAAATACCTCGGGAATTTTGATAGGTTTTGTTATTGATTTTAACAATAGATTCTAAAGGATAGACTTTAAACCTTAAAATTCCTTTGGTTTGATTATTAATTTGGAAATGAGAAAGGGTAAAGAATATACCCAAACCTAATACAATAATGATTGATAAAAAAATCAAAAACTTTTTCATATTTGTATTATACCTGAATTTCATTTGAGATTCAAAGGAATATGCTATAAAATTAAACTAATGGCTAAGCTTTCTTATAGATTAAACCAATCTTTGATTTCTACTAGTTTCCTTATTTTAATTTTAGGGTTGATTGCTTTGATTAGTGCCTCTGCAGTGATTGGAGAACAAAAATATGGTGATGTTTATTATTTTGTTAAAAGACAGCTCTTTTTTGGTATTTTCTTAGGCTTAATAGCTTTTTGGATTGTTTCAAAGATAGATTATCATGTTTGGAAAAAATACTCAGTAATTCTTTTGATTATTAATATTGTGCTTTTGCTTCTTTGTTTTGTGCCTGCTTTTCAAGCTTCTCCTGGAGCTTCAGCTCGTCGTTGGTTAGCCCTAGGTCCTTTATCTTTTCAACCCTCAGAATTATTAAAAATCACTTATATTCTTTTTCTAGCTAGTATTTTAAGCAATGCTCCTTTTAAACAAAGAAGGAGAATCTTTGGTTTTCCTTTTCTTTGTTTTTTAATTAGCTTAGGAGTGGTGGGATTGATAATTTTAAAACAACCAGCCACAGGTAGTTTGATTGTTCTTGGCTTATCTAGTTTAGCTGTGTATTTAGCTGCTGGAATTAATTTTACTCAATTGTTAACAGTGGTTTTATTTGGAGGTTTAACTTTGTATTATTTCATTTTTGTTAATGAATCATCTTATCGCTTAGATAGATTTAAGACTTTTTTTTCATCTCAGGCAGATCCTTTAGGAACAGGATATCATATAACCCAGTCTTTAATAGGTATTGGCTCAGGAGGATTATTAGGTATTGGTTTTGGCAAGTCTATTCAGAAATTTAATTATCTTCCAGAAAGCCATACTGATGCGATTTTTTCTATTATTGCAGAAGAATTTGGTTTTTTAGGCTCAGTGATTATTATTGTTCTTTTTTTGATTTTAATTTTAATTGGATTTAGAATAGCTAGTAGAGCTGCTGATGAATTTGGTAAATTCTTAGCTATTGGATTAATTTGTAATATTGGGTTTCAAGCATTTATTAATATTGGTGCTATGTGTGGGGTAGTGCCGATGACAGGAATTCCTTTACCTTTTATTAGCTATGGTGGTTCTTCATTGATTATTAATTTAATAACCATAGGGATGTTAAGTAGCATAGCTAAACGCACAAGATAATAAATTTAAAATTATACATATGAGAGATATTTCTTTTTTAAGACCAAAAACAAGTAAAAAAACAATACGTTTAATGCTTACTGGCGGAGGTTCAGGGGGTCATACTTTTCCTTTGATTGCTGTAGCCAGAGAATTTAAAAAAATAGCTCAAGAGAGGAATCTTCCTTTTGAACTTTTTTATATTGGACCTGATGATTTTACCTTACCTTATATCTTAAAAGAGCAGGGGATTGAGGTAAAAACTATCTTGGTTGGTAAGTTTAATAATTTGGATAATTCTAGAAACAAGTTCTTTGGCTTGTTAAATATTTTTATTAATTTTTTTAAAACCATAGGTGGTATTTTCCAATCTCTTTTTTACACTTATACGATTATGCCTGATGCTGTTTTCTCAAAAGGGGGTTATGGTTCTTTTCCAGTGATTTTTTGGAGCACTATTTTCTTTATCCCTATTTTTGTTCATGAAAGTGATGCTATTCCAGGTTTAGTTAATCATATTAGTGGTAGGTTTAGTCGTAAGATTTTTGTTTCTTTTGAAGATACAAAAAAGTATTTTTCCCAAAAGAAAACTATTCTTACTGGTAATCCTATAAGGACAGAATTATTATCTGAAATAGATAAGGAAATTGATTTAAAAAACATCAAGCAGTCTTTGAATTTAGATCCAGATAAGCCAGTAGTAACTATTATTGGTGGCTCTCAAGGATCTAAGCATATAAATGACTTGGTTTTGGATATTTTACCTAAGATAATAGATAAAGTTACAGTAATTCATCAAACAGGAAAAGCGAATTATGAAGCTATTCAAAGAGAAGCTAATGTGGTTTTTCAGGAAATAGTAGGGGATAGGAGATATCAAGAATTTTATCATCCTATAGATTTTTTTGAAGAAAAAGACAAATCAACTAAGTTTTCATTAAAAGATGTTTATTTGATTAGTGATTTAATTATTGCTCGGGCTGGGAGTGGTTTAGTATTTGAAATAGCTGCCTTAGGCAAGCCTTCAATTCTAATTCCTTTGCCTTGGGCTAGTCGTGATCATCAAAAGAAAAATGCTTATGAATATGCACAAACAGGAGCAGCAACAGTAGTTGAAGAAGAGAACTTAACTACAAATATATTTTCTGAATTAGTATTGAGAATTCTTTTTGATGAAAATAAAAGGCAAGTAATGACCAAAGCAGCTTTAAAATTTGCTAAACCCCAAGCAGCTCATGAGATTGCTCAATTAATTTTAACAGGATTATAATCTTTACGGATATTCTGTTATGTGGTAAAATAATTTAAGATTTCTTGTATTTTATTATGGATGACCCTAAGATATCACAATCATTATTTGGTCCACGAGTTCGTTTAGCTCCTAGTCCAACAGGATGGTTTCATGTTGGTAATGCGAGAACAGGTTTATTTAATTATTTATTTGCTAGAAAAAATGGCGGTAAGTTTATCTTAAGAATAGAAGATACAGATAAAGAAAGATCAGAAAAGAAATATGAAAAGAATATCTTAGATGGATTAAAGTGGTTAGGTATTGAATGGGATGAAGGACCAGAAATACAAGGTTCTTTTGGACCTTATTATCAAAGTGAAAGAACTGAGATTTATAAAAAATACTTAGAACAGCTTTTAAAAGAAGGTAAGGCTTATTATTGTTTTTGTACACCAGAAGAATTAGAAGCTCAAAGAGCTGATATGATTGCTAGGGGTTTACCTCCTAAATATTCTGAAAAATGTCGGGATTTACCAGAAAGTGTTATTAAGAAAAATTTAGCAGAAAAAAAACCTGCAGTAATAAGAATTAAAATGCCTAATAAGGTAATACAATTCACTGACCTTATTAGAGGTGAAGTTGAATTTGATTTAAATCTTATTGGCGATACAGTAATTGCTAAGAGCTTAATTGAGCCTTTGTATAATTTTGCTGTTGTTATTGATGATTATCTAATGAAGATAACGCATGTAATTCGCGGAGAAGACCATATTTCTAATACCCCTAAGCAAATCACTACTCAGGAGTTATTAGGCCTTCCTGTGCCCAATTACGCGCATTTACCCATGATTTTAGGCCCAGATAGGTCTAAATTAAGCAGTAGGCATGGTGCAGTAAGCTTAATAGACTATCAAAAAAAGGGTTATTTACCAGAGGCTTTAATTAATTTTTTAGCATTTTTAGGCTGGCATCCTATAGGTGATAGGGAAATATATAGCATGGAAGAATTGATTGAGCTTTTTGATTTAAATCGAGTTCAAAAAGGAGGCGCAGTATTTAATATAAAAAGGCTAGATTGGTTTAATGCTCAACACTTAAAATCATTAAACACTGATCAATTATTTGATAAAATAGGGGAGTATATGGATAATTTTTATCCTGATTCTAAGATAATAAAAGACAATCCTTCTGGATATATAAAAAAGATAATTGAATTAGAAGCTCCAAGGTTAACTAAATTAAGTGAATTTATTGATTTTTCAGATTTCTTTTTTAAAGAAAATCTTGTTTATTCAAAAGAACTTTTAAAATGGAAATCAATGGAAGATAAAGAAATCATTACTTCCTTAAGTGATTGTTTGAATATTTTAAAAGATATAAATGAAAAAGATTTTAATCGGATTAATATTCAAATTAAGTTTTACAATTTTATAACAGAAAATGATAATTATCAAAAAGACAAAGGAAAATTACTTTGGCCTATGAGAGTAGCTTTATCTGGTAAAAAAGCTTCACCAAGTCCATTTGAAATTGCAGAAATCTTAGGTAAGAAGAAAACAATTTTAAGAATTGAACAAGCCTTAAATCAAATAAAAACATGAATAACATAGAGCAATTAACTCAGCTTTTGTTAGAGATAATTAAAGATATTGGTCATTTTGTTAATGAAACATTTATGACTGGGTTTGTTTCTAAGATTGTATTATTAATTGGAGGATTTTTAAAAACGATAGCTAGTTTTCTTATTGTTGGTTTAGAAGCAGTAATAAAGTTTTTAGAATATTTTGTAAAATAAATTTGTTTTTATTTTAAAGACATATAATTATAGGGGAATAGGCTTGACAACGTATTATAATGCGTTAATATAAATAGAGTATGGTTCGCATAATTTAAGTTAAGCGACTTGTAATATAATCTATAACTATGAAAAGAAGCAATCATTCAATCCCCTCCTATTTAAATGATTTTTTAGATTGGTTAGAAATACAAAAAGGATTATCATCTAAGACACAAGAAAACTATGCAAGGTTTTTAAAAAAATTCTTAGACTGGTTAAAAGAAAATAAGATGGAAGAGCTTAAACCTCATGAGCTATCTTCTGATCATATATGGGATTATAGGGTTTTTCTATCTCGTCAATCTGTTAGTCATTTAGGTAGGCCCCTTAAAAAATCCACTCAAAATTATTATTTAATAGCTTTAAGGTCTTTATTGAATTTCTTTGCTGATAAAGATATTCTTTCATTACCAGCTGAGAAAATAGAATTAGCCAGAGATAAAGGAGATAAACAAATAAGGTTCTTAGATTTAGAACAATTGGAAAAATTATTTTCAGCACCTGATATTTCAAAAATCCAAGGTCTTAGAGATAGAGCTATTCTAGAAACTCTTTTTTCAACAGGAATGCGTATTTCAGAATTAACTGCTCTTAATCGTGAACAGATTAAAATTAAACCTAATATTATTGATTTAGAATTAAGTATTATTGGTAAAGGTGGTAGAATGAGAACCGTTTATATTTCAGAAAGAGCTCTTTCTTGGTTAAAGAAATACTTAGATTTACGAGAAGATAAAGAAAAAGCTTTGTTTGTAAATCATCAAAGCAAAAAAGATGCTCCAGGAAGATTAACTAATCGTTCTATAGAAAAATCAATGAAAAAGTATGTGATTATGGCTGGTTTACCTTTAAATACTACACCTCATGTTTTAAGACATTCTTTTAGTACTGATTTATTAGCTCAAGGTGTTGATATTAGAATTCTTCAAGAATTTTTAGGCCATAAGAATATAGCAGCCACTCAGATTTATGCTCATGTGACAAATAAAAAACTCAGAGAAATTCATCGGAAATTTCATGGCGGTAGAAAACAGAAATTATCTTAAAAGAAAAAACCGGCTTGGATTAACCAGCCGGTATTAAATTTTTATGTTTTAATAATTCAAGAAAGAAAATTTTATTCGTTATAGCCTCCTTTTTGATTAATAGATTTTAGCTTAACTGATTCTGTTTTGGGACATTGAACAAGAGGTTTTTTCATATAGATCCAGCGTTCATTACGAGGGTGTTTAGAAAATTGTTTTTCACTTTCTATTATCTTATTCATGTCCAAATGAGATTTCTTCCAGGTTTTTGTTAATGCTTTAATCATTTTATGAAATACTTCTTGTTCTAGATAAGAGCATATTTTAATACTTATTTCGCCTTCTTGATTAATCCAGCCTTCAAACCAAACAGTCTTCACTTTTTATCACCTCTTTTTTTATTATTCTATTGTCTTTTTTTATTATTCTATTGATTGTATTTTATCTTTTATACATTTTGTAATAATTGCTGAATAATACAAAATTACTTTCATGAAATCCTTTAGCACGATTATACTTTTTTGCAGCTAATTTTTTTGCTTGAGCTAAAGAGAATCCTCCTTGCCAGATATCATACTCGCCTTCGGCATCCAGAATTATTAGATGAAACATTTTCGGCCAACGTCTGCTTTGAGACTTGCTTTCAGGTATATCAAATAATCTCAACTGTTCTTGGAATTTCACTTTAATCCCCTTCCTTTCTTTTTAAATTTTCAAAATACTAATATTATTATATCAATTATAAAATATTCTGTCAATATAAAGTATATAGCTAATCAGTTAAAAATATGATAAAATGTTTTAAGTAAAAGATTAATTCAAATATGAGAGTTAGTTATTCTAGTTTAGAAAACTTTAAACTGTGTCCTCTAAAGTATAAATATTCACAAATAGATAAATTAAAAGAGCCTAAAAGTAAAGAGGCTGTTTTTGGTATTTATATTCATAAAGTTCTTAAATGGTTTTATCAAAAAGACCCTCACTTCCCTACTCTAGATGCTTTATTAGATTATTATAAAGAATCTTGGCCTAAAAAATCAGAAGGATTTGAATGGCAAGATCCAGAAGAAGAAA
>JAQVJR010000008.1 GCA_028695015.1 Minisyncoccota bacterium | reverse complement strand
CACATGTGTGGAAATAAAAGTAACTGGTGCAAATATCACTAAAAAGTTTTTATTAGCATACTTACAATCATCTTTCTGTAATTGGTATGCTTATAATTTAATTTATAACAGAGCAATAAGAACGATGCATTTTATTAATTATTATATTGCCCAGATCCCTATTCCCAAAATTGCCGTAGAAGATCCAGACTGCCAAAAACCCTTTATTACACTGGTTGATAAAATACTATCAATCACTAAAGACAATAATTATTTAGAAAACCCTTTCAAACAAGCGAAGGTACAAAAATACGAAAAACAAATTGACCAGCTTGTTTATAAGCTTTATGACCTCACACAAGAGGAAATTAAGATTATAGAAGGTAAATAATATGTTGATCTCGCGCATAATAAAAATTAAAGATTGTCCATCATTTATAAAGTTTGAACCTACTAATACTTTGCCGAATTTTAAGAAATACAACCTAATTTACGGCTGGAACGGTTCCGGTAAAACATCTTTTTCGCGTATATTACGATCCTTTGAATTGAAAGAAAACTATTATAAGCGGCCTGATAGGTCACCCGAATTTGAGTTCAAGCTTAATAACGAAAATTCAATAAATCAGGATGATTTAACATCTTTTTCCAACATTCGCGTTTTTAACAAGGATTTTATTAATGATAGTGTTTTTGGAACGAATGGTCCTAAACCAATTTTTTTTCTTGGAAAAGAAAGTAAAGAAGATAGAGAAAAGATTACCAAAATAGAAGATGAATTAAACACCTTAAGAAAAAAACGAGATTCGGAAAAAGCATCACTTGATAAAGCCAAGACAAATAAAGACAAAATGCTTTCGGAAAAGGCTAAAAACATAAAAAACACTCTTACAACTTCAATGAATGATGAGTACAGAAATTATGAACGCCCCAACCTTGAAAAAATGATCCGTAAAAAATTCGGGAAACTTATAAATCCTGTTGATTTCAAATTAGACGAAGATCGCCTTATCACACTCCAAAGCGAGATTCAACAAACGACTAAGCCAACAATTTCTGCTTTAGAGGTACCTAACTTTGAAATATCACACATCCTTACTGAAGTTAAAGATAATTTACAAAAAACGGTTATAACGCAAACTATTGAGGCATTAAAATCCGATGATATAATTAGTAAATGGGTTGAACATGGACTCACTATTCACAGGGAAAAAGACTTAATAATGTGCGCTTTTTGTAATCAAATAATTCCACAAGATCGCCTCAAAGATTTAGAGAATCATTTTAACGATGATTATCAGAAACTACTCGGAACTCTCAGGCATTTAAAAGAAAAACTTGCTTCTAAAAAAATTAAAGCCGATTTCCTCGATGCTTCTAATTTTTATAACGATCTAACTAATGAGTATCTATTTGAAAAGAAGAAGGCAGAAAATTCTATTGTGACGTTTAATAAAAATTTAGATACAGTTATATCCGTCCTTGAAAAAAAAGAACAAAACCCTTTTTCGGGTTTTAATTTAGAAGATTTACCATTAGTTGAAAACACGTCCTTCAAGGAAATTAATGAAATTATTGCAAAACACAATAACAAGACAGAAAACTTTAAAAGCGAGGTTACCAGAAATAAGAAGGAGCTAGAAATACATTACATTGCAGAATTTATTAGTACTTACAACGAACTTACAGATGAAGTTGAATTATTAGAAAATGAAAACTCAAATCTAGAAAAAACAATCAGTGAAAAAGAGGAAAAGATTGACGAACTCAAAAAAAATCTCATAAGCCATTATATTCCAGCTACACGAATCAGTGAAGACCTTGAACAATTTTTGGGCAGAGACGATATACAGGTTAAACCCAATGGCAAACAAAAAGGCTATCAAATTACTCGTAATGGAGAAAGAGTAGGAGAAAAAGATTTAAGTGAAGGTGAAAAAACGGCGCTGGCTATAGTTTATTTCTTAACAAAAATTAATGAAGAAGGATTCAATTTACACGACAGCCTTATTGTTGTTGATGATCCAGTATCCAGTCTTGACTCAAGTGCAATCTTTCAAGCGTTCGGTTTCATTAAGGAATCGATTAAAGAAGCCGGTCAGATAATTATTCTAACCCACCATTTTGACTTTTTTAGACAGGTTAAAAATTGGTTTTCTCATTACAAAAAGAATGAGCGTGAATTTTTCATGGTAGCATGCAAAAAGGAAAACTCAATTAGAAAGTCAACTATTTTAAAAATTGACGACTTGCTTATTAACTATGAATCTGAATATCACTTTTTATTCAGCGTATTATACAAATTTACCAAAGAAAATGAACAACACCTTGAAGAGATGTATCCGCTTCCAAATATTGCAAGGAAATTCTTGGAAAGTTTTATGGCCTTCAGGATCCCTATCATGCCTAGAGGTCGAGGAGAACCTGTTTTATTCAATAGACTTAAAAAAATAAATTTTGATTCAAAGAAAAAAGAAAGAATTCGACGTTTTGTTGACACTCATTCACATCCAAGATATGAAGGTGGAGTACAGGATTTCGATATGACGATACTTGGAGAAACGCCTGATATACTAAATGACTTACTTGATCTTGTTGAGTGCGAAGACAAAAAACACTATGATTTCTTAGTAGAAAGCATTACAGCAAGTTAGCTTCACTTTAATTAACCACTCATTTCATCCCAACCTGGCATAGCCAGAACCATAAAAGTTGGATTTCAAAACAACCTCTTCTAAACATTGAATACATCAGTGTTTTCAAGATTGCTTAAAAAATCATGCCAAATGTACTCAAGAGTAAAATTAAGAGCCTAAATATTTTTTAACCCCTTTTTTCTTATCTCCTACTATAAAGATGCCTTAATCACCTTTACAGTCAAATATTCCCCTCTTCTTCATTTAACTTTTTAGCTTAACCTATAGATAATGGGGTTAAGCAAGAAAGCAATTGAAGAATTTAAGAAAATCTACTCCGAAGAGGTAGGAGAGAAGGTTTCCGATGAAGAGGCTCGCCAACTAGGTGAAAGCCTTCTTTCGCTGTTTAAAATCATCTACCGCCCCCTCCCCCAAAAAAATGATAAAGAATAAA